>JBPCKO010000046.1:0-10649 GCA_051004215.1 Streptosporangiaceae bacterium
ACGTTGTTCGGGGTGACGGCCGCGCCGCGCTCCTCGGGGCCGGCCGGGCACGTGCCCGTGCTGCTCGGGGCCGGGGCCACCGTGCCCCGCGTCACCCCGGCGGCCAGCCCGGCCACGCAAGTGAGCGCTCCGCCGTCGTCCGGGCCGCAAGGCGGCACGGTCAAGGCAGGGAAGAAGGACGGCATCCCGTGCGTGGACTGAGCGCCGCCACCGGCTACCCGCCCGAAGGCGATCCCCGGCCCGGCCTGGGCGGCCGTCTTAAATCCAATTGCCCCGGGCCGGCCAGGCCGGGAACCTGAGCCAGTGACCATTCGCCTGATTCGCTCGCCCGCGCTGTTCTCCGGCGTGCCCTACGCCTACGCCTCGGCCGGCGGTCCGGCCGGGCTGGTGTTCACCGCGGGCGCCTGCCCGCTGAACGCCGACGGCGAGGTCGTGGCCCCTGGTGACGTCCGCGCTCAGGCCCGGCAGTGCGCGTCGAATCTCACCGAGGCGCTGTCGGCCGCCGGCTCCGATCTCGGGCACGTTCTCAAGACCACCGTGTACGTCGCCTCCGCCGAGCGGGCCGACCTGGTGGCGGCCTGGGACGTGATCAGCTCGGAGTTCGGCGTGCACGACGCCCCGAGCACGCTGCTCGGCGTCACCGTCCTGGGCTGGCCAGGTCAGCTCGTCGAGATCGAGGCGGTCGCGCTGCCCGGGTCCTAGCCGTGCTCAGGGCCGCATTGAGGGCGGCTAGTTCCTGCTGTTCACTTCATCGTCGATTCCCGGCGCGTCCGTCCTCTTGCCCGGGCTGCCCGGGCAAGAGCAGAGTGAGTGCAGGCGCGCCCGGGCAGGAGGCAGCTCGATGAACACCGTGGCGGCCGGCGACGCCCCTGAGCCATCCGTCACCGCCAGGCCATTCCGCCGGATCCTCGTGGCCTGGGATGGTTCGGCCGACTCGGTGATGGCGCTGCGCACGGCGGCGGCCCTTGTCGGGACCGGCCAGGGTCACGTGGTCGCCCTTGCTGTCCTTTCCGGCCATCACTCGGAGGTCCGGGCCGCCGGCAGCAGCGACCTGCCGGCTGAGGCGCGGCGGGTCAGGACGACCTTCGATACCGTAAGGGCGGCGATCGACGCGACCCTGCCAGTCAGGATCGACCTGCACACCGTGGAAGGCCGACACGTCGCAGGCTCGCTGTGCGAGTACGCCGCCGAGCGCGGCTTCGACCTGCTCGTCATCGGCCGTCACGGCGAGGGCAGCCTGATGCACCCCGGGCTCGGCCACATCGCTGAGTCCGCCGTGCGATCCTGCGCGATTCCCGTCCTGCTCGTCAGCGCCAGCTGACATGGCGCAGGTGCCGATCTCGCGAGGCGAGATTGCGGCAGAGCGTCCCATGCGACACAATGGGCGGCTGGCGATGAAGCTCGCCCGAAACCGCGGCCCGGCCGCTGATGGCTTCTACCCGATGCGGTCGATCTGGGGGGAGCTTGTCATCGTGGCTACGGTGCTTCCGACTCCCCTCATCCAGGTCCTTCAGGTCCTGACGATCATCGGCGCGGCTCCAACCGTGACCGGCGTGATCGCGCGAGCAGAAGCCCGGCTGCAGGGGCGCCGGGGCCCGCGGGTACTCCAGGCCTACTACGACCTGGCGAAGCTGTTCCGCAAGGAAGCCCTGGCCCCTGAGGGGTCAAGCTGGGTGTTCCTGGCTGCCCCGGTGGCGGCGTTTACGTGCTACCTGACCGTGCCGATGCTGATCCCGGTCCTAACGACCTACCCGCTTCCGCTCGGCTACATGGGCGACATCCTGGGCGGCGGCTTCATCTTGTCGCTGGCGGGCTTCCTGGTCGCGGTGGCCGCGCTCGAGACCGGCAGTCCGTACACGCAGCTAGGGGCGAGCCGGGCGAAGACATTCGCCGCGATCACCGAACCGGTCGTACTCTTCGTGGTCCTCACCGTCTCGCTGCTGACCGCTACCGACCTCCCATATGCCCTGGCGGCCACGGTGCGGTCATCGGCTAGCCAGATCATCCGGCCTGCGCACGTGCTCGCCGCCGCAGCGCTGTTCATGGTGATCTTGTCCGAGACCGGGCGGATACCGGTGGAGACCCATTCGGGGACCAACGAGTTCGGGATGATCGAGGAGGCCAGGCCGTTCGAGCACTCCGGCCCGTATTTCGCCCTCCTGAAATGGGGGTCGGCGGCCAAGCAGCTAATCTTGTACACGATCCTGCTGAACGTCTTCATCGCTCCCTGGGGACTCGCGGCCACCCGCCAGCCATCGGCGGTGGTCATTGCGATGGTCGCGCTGCCCGCCAAGGCATGCCTGCTCGGGTGCGTGGTCGCGGTCATCGACAACTCCTTCGCCAAGTTGCGCCTATTCAAGATCACCGAGTTCGCCGCAGCAGCATTCCTGCTCGCCGTGCTCGGCGTTTTCACGCTGTACCTCGGGGGCGGGTAGATGGTGCGGGCTCCTGGCGTCTACGCCGGCGCCGCGAACGTCATCGCCGTGCTGATCCTGCTGGCCGAGTTCGGCATGTTCCGCCAGGCGCTGCTGCGGGACCAGGTCCGCCTGTACGCGGGCCAGTCAGCGCTGATCGCGGCCCTCGCAGTGCTGGTCGGCGCCAATCGCGGCCTGCCTGAGCTGTTCGTCCTGGCCGCGGTCACGGTCGCGCTGAAGGTCCTCGCGATCCCGCTGCTGCTGCGGCGGCTGCTCCGTGAGACCGAGCCGGAGTATCTCGCGGACACCGGCCATGACATCGCCGGAACCGGCGGGCTGGGCCTGGCGAGCACTGTCCTGATCGGGATCGCGGTCGCCGCCTTTGGGTTCTTCTCGGCCGGCGCGCTGCCGGTCAGCGGCGGCGGAGCACCTGTCACGGCCCTGTCGGTGTCGATTTCCGTCGTGCTCGTCGCGTTCGTGCTGATGATTCACCGGCGGGATGTCGCCTCGCAGGCCGTCGGCTTGTTCTCGCTGGAGAACGGGATCTCGCTGGCGGCCCTGGTCGTGGCGGCCAGCCTGCCGCTCATCCTGGAGGTCGCCCTGCTGTTCGACCTGCTGCTGGCGGTGGTCGTGTTCGGCTTGCTGATCCGGCTGCACCACGGGAGCGCCGAGACCCTGTCCACGGCCGAACTCACCAGCCTGCGCGGGTGAGCCATGACTATCGTCATCGTGTTCCTGCTGGCTATCCCTCTTGCCGCCGGCATCATCAGCGCGTGGCTGCCCTCGCGCACGGCAGGCATTGTGACCGCGGCCTCGGGCATCGCCAGCTTCGGTCTCGTCCTCGCGCTGATCCCGGCTGCTTCGCACCGCAACCTCGCCACCCTGGGCTTTATCCGGATTGACGCGCTCAGCGTGGTCTTCCTGCTCGCCACCGGATTCCTCTACGCCTGCGTGGCGGTCTATTCCATCGGCTACCTGCGCACCGACCGTGGCCTGGGTCCCGCAGACCGGACCTACACGCGGCAGTTCTGGACGGGAATCAATCTCTTCGCCTGGATCATGCTCACCGCTCCGGCGATGAGCAACCTAGCCTTGTTGTGGATCGCGATCGAGGTCACGACCATCGTCTCCGCGCTGCTCGTCGCCATGGAAGGCACCGACGGCTCGGCCGAGGCCGCGTGGAAGTACGTGTTGCTCGCCTCGACCGGTCTCGCGATCGCGTTGCTCGGGACGATGTTCCTCTACTACGCGGGCACCCACGTGCTCGGCCAGTCGTACGGCCTGGGGTTCGCGCCCCTGCTCTCAGCAGCCGGCCGGCTGCCCCATACCGTCGTCCGGCTCGCCTTCGTGCTGGCCGTGCTCGGCTACGGCACCAAGGTCGGCCTCTTCCCCGTGCACACGTGGCTGCCCGACGCGCACTCCGAGGCCCCCACGCCAGTCTCCGCCCTGCTGTCTGGCTCACTGCTCGCGGTCAGCTTCTACGCGATCCTGCGCTTCTACCAGATCACCATCGCGACGGTGGGAACCGGCTTTCCGAGTGACGTGCTCCTCGCCTTCGGCGTCGCGTCCCTGCTGCTGGCCGCCCTTTACCTGCTCGATCAGCGGGACTACAAGCGGCTCCTGGCCTACTCCAGCGTCGAGCACATGGGGATCCTCGCGATCGGGGTGAGCTTCGGCGTCCCGATCGCGCTAGCCGGGGTGCTGCTGCACATCCTGGCCCACGCGGCGGCGAAGGGCAACGCCTTCATGGGTGCCGGCGTGCTGGTCCGCAAGTTTGGGACCAAGCAGATCACCGCCGTCACCGGCGGCCTTGACCTGCTGCCGTGGAGCGGGCCACTGTTCCTGGCGGCCGTCCTGGCGCTGTCGGCGATGCCGCCGTTCGGGATCTTCCGCAGCGAGTTCGAGATCGTCAGCGGCGGGCTCGCTGCGTCCAGGAACACGGCCGCGGCCGTGCTGGTCGTGCTGGTCACGATCGCTTTCCTCGGACTGTCGGTCGCGACCAACCGGATGCTCCTCACCCCGCGCTCTGACCCGGGGATCACCCGGGGCGAGCCCAGCGTGTGGATGGTCGTACCTGTGGTAGCCGGGCTGATCGCGCTGGTGGCCCTCGGCCTGCATCCGCCCGGCGAGCTTCTCGGCCTGCTCGACCGGGCCGTGCACGCACTGCGGGGCCCGGCATGACGGCGGCTCCCGGCGGCCCGGTCGGCCTCGCCGGGCTGCGCGATCTCGTCGCGCGGGAAGTCGCGGCGGGCCGGCGCTTCGCCGGGCTGATGGGAACCCAGCGCGGCGACGCGATCCTGCTGTCCGCGCACCTGGCCGGGCCGCGCGGCATCACCACCCGCGACGCGCTGCTGCCTGCCGGGGCGGACAGCTACCCGGCGCTGACACCTCTGCTCAGCGCGGCCTTCTGGTACGAGCGCGAGCTGCATGACCTGTTCGGCATCGTGCCCGACGGCCATCCCCGCCTGGAGCCGCTCATCCTGCCGCCTGGCAAACAGCGGCAGCGGCCGCCGCGGCCAGGCTCGCCAGGCCGGGAACCGCGCGCCTTGGGGCCTGACGAGCACACCGTGCCGCGGCACGTGCGAGGCCCCGGCCTGTTCACGATTCCGCACGGGCCCGTCCGCTCCGGCGTCATGGAATCGATCGAGTACCTCGTGGAGACCCCGGGCGAAGACATCCCGCACCTGAACATGCGGCTGTTCTATAAGCACCGCGGCATCGAGAAGCGATTCGAGCAGCTATCGGCCAGGGACGGCGTGCTGCTGGCCGAAAGGATCGAGGGGATGGCATCGGTGGCCCACGCCCTGGCCTACTGTCACGCCGCCGAGCAGATCGCGGGCTTGCCCGAGGTGCCGTGGCGCGCGGGCTTGATCCGCGTGCTGCACGCCGAGCTGGAGCGGCTCGCCGCGCACCTGGATGCCGCGACCCGGCTGGCCGACGGGGCCGGCCTGGCGGTCGCGACCGCGAGGTTCGGGCTGCACAAGGAACGCGTGCTGCGGCTGGTCGGGCGGATGTGCGGCAGCCGGTTCGGCCGCGGCGTCGTCGTACCTGGTGGAGTCAGCCGCCCGCCGCTGGTGGGCCCGGCCGACCTCCTCGCTAACATCGGCAGGCTGGAACGATCGGTCACGGGCGATTTCCGGGCGCTGATGGGCACGGCGTCCTTCCTGGACCGGCTACGGGGCACCGGGCCGCTGCGACCTGAACGGGCCGCCGAGCACGGCGCGCTCGGCCCCATTGGCAAGGCGTCGGGGTACGCCGACGATGCCAGGTCTGCCCGGCCCTACGACGCCTACGCAGGGCTCGGCCTCGGCGAGCAACCCGGGCATCGCGCCGGCGACGCGCTGGCCAGGCTCCGGGTGCGGTGGGACGAGGTCCGCCAGTCGTTCCACATTCTGCGCCAAGCCGCCGACGAACTGGCTGATACGGGTGATGGCCCGCTGAACGTACCGTGCGGGCCGGTATCGGGCCGGGCCGCAGGCTGGGCAGAGGCGCCGCACGGCGAGATCCTGTATGACCTGCGGGCCGAAGACGGCCAGATCATGCGCTGCCGCCCGCGCTCGCCGTCCTTCCACAACCTCGTCCTGTTCCATGAGGTGTTCGCGGGCGACATCCTCACCGACTTCCCGTTCATCGAGGCCAGCTTCGGGCTGTCGGTCGCGGGGGCGGCGCTATGAGCCCGTGGGTACTGCGCGGGCTCCGGGAGGGCGTGGTGTCCACGTCCTGGCCGGCCAGGACGGACGAGTATGCCAGCGAGTGGCGCGGGCCGGCTACCGTCATCGACCCGCATCCGCGCGATGCGGTCAGCCTGACCGGCCTCTGCCCGGTCGGGGCTATCGCGGAACGGGACGGGAACGGCGTCGTCCTGGACCAGGGCCGGTGCATCCTGTGCGGCCGGTGCATCGGGGAACGCCCCGACGTGTTCGGCTGGTCGAGCGGGGCCGCCGGCGCAGCGGCGATCACTCGGCGCGGCCTTATCGTGCCGGCCGTCGCCGGGACCGACGCCGAACTCGGCCCAGTCCGGGCCGGGCTGGCCAGAAGGACCGCAGCCCTGCGCCGCTCCGTGCACCTGCGACACGTGGATGCCGGCTCTGACGGCTCCGAGGAACATGAGATCCTCGCTCTGCTCAACCCGGTATACGACATCAACCGGCTCGGCATCTTCCTCACCGCAAGCCCGCGGCATGCCGACGTGCTACTGGTCACCGGAGCTGGCGCGCACGGGATGGCCGAGCCGCTGCGGCGCACCTTTACGGGCATGCCGGATCCGAAGATCGTCATCGCGGTCGGCACCGACGCGGTCAGCGGCGGGCTCCTGGGCGGATCAGCTGACGGCGACCAGGGACCGCAGCCCACCGGCTCCTACGCTACGTCGGGTGGCATCGGTGCCCTGGTGCCGGTCGATGTGTGGGTACCAGGGTCACCGCCGCCTCCGTTCGCGATCCTGCACGGCCTCCTGGCCGGGCTTGGCCGGCTCCCGGCCAGGGAAGAAAGGGAGGGCGATCGGTCATGACCGGATTCGGAGCCGTCCTGGCCGCGGGCATCGTGACGTTCGCGGTAGCAGGCCTGGCCGACCTAGTCGCCGGCGCGCGCAGCGACCGGGCGCGCCTGATTCCTTACCTGACCGGAGCGGCCGGCACCGCCTGCATCGTCATAGCCGGCGCGGCCGCCATGGCGGGCGGAACCGTGCGGCTGGCGACGGCCGGCTGGCTCGGGCCCGGCACGGTCACCCTGTACGCCGACCAGCTATCGGGGTTGTTCCTGGTCATCTCGTTCGGCGCCGCGTTCCCTGTGTCCCTCGCCTTCGCGGCGTGGACGGCCAGGCCCGGTGCGGTCGGCCGCCGTGGTCTCGGGGCTGGCTACGCGCTGACCCTCGGCGCCCTCGCCGTGCTGATGGCAGCCGGGGACGCCTTCACCTTCCTGCTGGCGTGGGAGTTGCTCACACTCGCCTTCTACCTGCTGGCCGGGTTCGAGCGCGGACGACCAGGCCGGCCCCGCGAGGCCCTGATCACGCTCGCGTTCGGGAAGATCAGCGGGGCCGCGCTCCTGCTCGGGCTGCTGTTGCTGGCCGTGCGATCGGGTTCGCTGAACTTCGCATCGTTCGCGCACGTCCCGGGTGGCACGGCGCGTGACGTGGCGCAGGCGCTGCTGATCGTGGGCTTCGCGGTCAAGGTCGGGCTGGTGCCGTTCCATGTCTGGCTGCCGCGCGGCTATGCCGCGGCGCCGGGGCCAGCCAGGGCAGTGATGGGCGGCGTCGCGGTCAACGCGGGCTTCTACGGTCTGTGGCGCATACTTGCCCTGCTCGGATCGACGCCCGCTTGGCTCACCGGCCTGATCCTGGTACTCGCCGGGATGACGGCTCTGCTGGGGATCGCCCACGCGGCCGTTCAGCCCCGGCTGCAGCGCGTAATCGCGTACTCCAGCGTCGAGAACGCCGGCCTGATCGTGGCTGGCTACGGGGTCGCGCTGGTCGGCTCCGCGATCGGGTCGCAGCGGCTCGCCGCCGTCGGCCTTCTGGCCGGGACGCTGCAGATCATCGCCCACGCGGCGGCGAAGTCACTGCTCTTCACCTCGAGTGCCGTCCTGACCTCGGGGGGAGCCGGAGACCGGGCCGACCAAGCAGAGGACGCACTGGACGGGCTGACGGGCGCCGCGCGGGACAGGCCGTGGAGCGGGACCGGTCTGGCGATCGGCTCGCTGACCCTGGCCGGGCTGCCGCTAACGCTGGGCTTCGTGTCCGAGTGGTTCCTGCTGGAAGCGATCATGCAGCAATTCCGGGTTCACCTGCTCGGCTACCAGCTCGTGCTTGCGATCGCGGGCGCCGCGGTGGCGCTCACCGCCGGGTTCGCCGGGGTCACCTTCGTCCGGCTGATCGGCCTGGTCGTACTCGGGCCTGTCTCCGCTGCCCCTGCCCAGGACGGCGCGCAGAGGTCCGGCCGCCCGTGGGACGGCGGCTGGCTCGGGCGCACCGGCATCGCTCTCCTGTCGGCGTGCTGCCTGGCCACGGCGGCCGTCCTGCCTCTGCTCATCCGCATGATCGCGATCGGCCTTTCCCCGGTGGTGGCCGCGTCCGCTACCAACGGGGCACGGCAGGCCCCATGGGTGCTCGGGCCCGTCTTCGCCGGCTTTTCTGTGCTGTCACCGTCGTGGTTGTGGATCGTCATGCCGCTGCTCGCGCTCGCCGTGCTGGCCTTCACGCGGCTAGCTGCCGGCGCCAGGATGACCCGCGTCCGCCGGGTTCCGGCCTGGCGGTCAGCAACGGCAGGAGTCGAAGGCGCCGATTCCTACACCGCGGCGGGATTCGCCAATCCGACGCGGCGCGTTCTCGCCGGCGTGCTGTATTCCCGCTCCGCCGTTCAGCCGCTGGCGGCGGATACCGGCCCGGCCGATGGCGAGCGCCAGCCACTACAGCCGGCAGCTAGCCCAGGGCCGCGCCTTACCTACAGAGCTGATGTCATCGACGTCTTCGAGGCATACCTGTACCGGCCGGTCGTGCGGCCGGTACAGGCGCTGGTCGGGGCAGCGAGACGACTCCAGTCCGGCCGCCTCGACGCCTACCTGGCCTACATGCTGATCGCGCTCGTGGCGCTGCTCGCGCTGGTGACCGCCCTTGCTTAGCCGCGCCCGGGGCGCTAGATGAATCCGTGCGCGAGTTGACTGGAGCCGGCCAGGGCCCGGCTCACCGCCGTGGCGGTGGCGTTCGGGATCAACGGTCGACCTGACCTGCGGCACCTCAGGTCACGGCCTTACCGCTTCGCCGCGTCAGCCGGTCGAGGCCAATGATCAGCAGCCAGATCGTCTGCGGGTAGGCCACGACACGCTCTATTCCTCCTTCCCCGAGCCCAAGATCGTGACTGGTGGCATAACATCCCAACGCGACCAATGCGACCGCGCCGGACAGAAAGGAATAGAGGCGCAGCACGATCGGCACCGGCAGGATGCCGCCGAGCACGATTATCGCTATGTTCCCGAGCACGAACGGCGCGGCCGCGCCGATCCCGTGCAAGGCCGGAACGCTGTTCTCCGGGAAAATCCCGACCAGCACCACGCCCAGGCCCGACACGGCCAGGAGGCTGAACCCGGCCGTCCCGGTCCGAGACCGCGCGTACTGATGACGGAGCAGCAGGGAACCACCGATCATGGCCGCCCCAAGCGCAAGAAACGACACATTCATCAGGCTGTGCCATGGCGAGCAGACGAAGCGACGGTTAAAGGTTCCGCACGTCGTGTTGCCGAGGTCACTGATCGTGTCGTACGCGATGCTGTAAGGCGGTGACCATTGCTGGGCGACAAGAATCTGGATCAGAAAATACTGAATGCTCGAAACATAGAGCCACAGTCCCAATTTCGGGCGTCGCCGGGAAACCAGCTCGGTCCGCTGAATCAGCCGCACCGCAACAGGTTAGCCGTGCGCCCGGTCGCCAGGAATCCGCCGCGGGAGTGACGCCGCCGGGGACCGGCGGGCCGGCAAACAAGGGCGCGCAACCGGTACCTGCGACCCCGCCAGACAACTCACCCCAGCGCGGACTCCCACGTGAACCCGTCCGGGTCGGCAAAGGACCCGGCATCGCCGCCGATCATGAGCCGGTGCGATCCGGTCCCGTCGGGGGCGACGCCTGCATCCTTGGCGAGGGCCCGGCGGCCGTATAGCGCGAGCTTGACCGCACTGGACGGTGTGGCGAACTCCACGTACTTGCTACCGAAGCTCTTCGCGACGGCCAGGCCGCGGTCCGCGTAAAAGCGCTTGCTGGCGGCCACGTCCGCGGCTCCCAGCAGGAGCACGAACTGATCGATCTCGCGGGTTGCCGGGCCGGTGTCCTTCTTCGCCGAGGTGGCGACCTTCCAGATCGTCCCGTCCGGGGCCTGCACCACGCCGCCGAAGCCCCAGAACGACTTCGCGGCCGGCTTGAGCGTGGTCGCGCCGGCGTCGACGGCCGCGTCGATGAGAGCGCCGGCGGTGGCCGGCTGGGACACGGTCAGCGACAGCGTGAACCCGCGGAAGCCGGTCGTCGCTGCCTCCGAGCCCCGCAGGCGCAGCTGCGGGCCCAGGCCGAAGGCGGCGGTGTAGAAGCGGTTCGCGGCCGAAGGGTCGGCCACTTCGAGAGTGACAGATTCGATGGTTGACATGCCAGTCACGCTAGTGAGGGCGCCCGGCCCGGCGCCTTCTTATTTCTGCCCGGTGTGGTCACCCCGTGTTGTCGTCCGTTGTTGCTTTTCACTGGATCCGTTTGCCACGGT
>JBPCKO010000047.1:0-3997 GCA_051004215.1 Streptosporangiaceae bacterium
GGTCGCCGAGGCCGGGGCCCTCACCTCTGGCACGTCCCGGCTCTTGTGCTTGGTTTGTTTCGCGCTCCCCGCCCCCCCCGAGGCCATCGTGGCCGGCAGCGTGTACGCGGGCATCCCGGCGGTGGCCGGGCAGATCGCCAACACCACCCGCTGGCTGGGCGGGTCGCTCGTCTATCCGGTCGCCGCGCTGCGGGCGCTGGCCCGCTGGCGCCCGGCCACGTTCACGGTGACGGCCGCCGGCGGGGTCAGGCAGGAGTTCACCGGCTACGCGGTCGTGGTGGCGAACTCCGCCTTCTTCGGCGCCGGCATGCAGGTGGCGCCGCCCGCGGTCATCGACGACGGCGTGCTGGACATCGTCCTGATGCGGCAGGCCGCCAAGCTCACCTTCGTCCGCGCCCTGGCCAAGATCAAGGACGGCTCGCACGTGCACCTGCCGCAGATCTCGCTCGAGCGCGGCACGGACGTGACCATCACGGTGAGCCGGGACCTGCCGGCCGCCGCCGACGGGGAGCCGCTGCCGTGCGCGGCGCCGCTGGCGGCCGGGACGCCGCTGCGGATCCGGGTGCTGCCGGCCGCCCTGCAGGTGCTGGTGCCCACGGGCGGCTAGGCGACGGCCCGCGAGCTAGGCGGGCCGGCGGCCGCCGAGAAACGAGGTCACGAAGTCGGGGCTGGCGCTGAGCTCGGCCGGAGTACCCGTCATCGTGATCTCCCCGCCGCCCATCACGTAGGTTCGGTCGGAGACCGCGAGCACGGCGCGGGCCCGCTGCTCGACGATCAGGACCGCCGCCCCGTGCCCGGCCAGCGCGCGGACGTGCTCCTCCAGCAGACCCCGGGCGATCGCCGGGGCCAGGTTGGCGGTCGGCTCGTCCAGCAGGAACACCGCCGGGCGCAGCATCAGCACCCGTCCCATCGCGAGCATCTTGCGCTCCCCGCCGCTCCGCCGCCCGGCCGGGCGGCGGAGCATGGTACCCAGGCGCGGGAACACGCTCAGCACGCTCTCGATGCGGCCGGCCACCTCGCCCCGGCTCAGCAGGTAGCCGCCCATCTCCAGGTTCTCCCGCACGCTGAGCGGGCCGAACACGTCATCGACCTGCGGAACGTAGCCGATGCCGGCCCGGGCCATGTCCTCAGGAGCCAGGCCGGTCACCTCGCGGCCCAGGGCCAGCACCCGGCCCGCGGACGGCCGGAGTACCCCGGCCAGCGCTTTCAGCAAGGTGCTCTTGCCTGAGCCGTTCGGTCCGACCACCGACACCACGGCGCCGGCGTCCGCCACGACCGTGACGCCCCTGATGACCGGGTCGCCGCCATAGCGGCCGCGAGGGCGATCATGGCCGCTACGCAGAGCCCGCTGCTGATCACCTTGTACGCGTCGGTCGAGATGGCCAGGCACGGCCATATGTGGGGCGACCTGAAACGGCAAAGCGCCTCGGCCGGGCGGCGGGCCGAGTACCAGGCCGACCATCACCGGATCGTCGCGGCCCTGAAGGCCAGGGATCAGTCCGCCGCGGTCGCCGCGATGCGCGGCCATCTGGCGCGGGTGTCGGATCATCTGAACGCCACCGATCCGGCGGCCAGCATCTGGCCGTAGGCCGTCCGTCGCCCGCAGCCCCCGGCCCGGTCTCGCCGCTGCCCGGCCGGCTAGCCGGCGATCCGGTGACACAACCAGGCGAGCGCGAGCGGATACCGGTAGTCGATTCCTGAATGACCGCCCTCGAACAGCTCGTAGGCCACGATCTCGTCCGGCACCCCGGCCCTGGCCAGCGCCGCGCGGAACGCCTCGGCCCCGATGTCGAGGTAGAACTCGTCTGAGCTGCCCGCGTCGATCCAGATGCCCCGCATCGAGCGCAGCGTCCCGGCGTAACGCGGCACCATTCGCACCGGATCCCAGTCAAGCCAGCGCTGCCAGGACTCGGGCCGGAGCATGCCGGTCACCGGATCGAACGGCAGCCGCGGCGTGCCGTCGTCGTCGGCAGAGAAGCACGCGGCCACGCCGAGCATGCCGAGCAGCATCTGGTCGGCCTTGCGGGTGAAGGCGGTGCGGGAACGGAAGTCGTCCCACCACCGCCAGATGTCACCGTCGTACTGGCGGAGCTGGCGGACGCAGTCGCCGAACTCGGGGACATAGCACAGCTCGTACAGCGCGTCGCCGGCGTGGGTGGCCAGGGCGCCGAACAGGTCAGGGCGCAGCATCGGGGTGATCATGGCGCCGAAGCCGCCGCTCGACTTGCCGGCGATCGCCCGGTGGGCGCGCTGGGCGAGCGTCCGGTACCGGTGATCGATCCACGGCACGACCTCCTCGCACAGGTACGAGTGGTACCGGCCGGTTCCCGGCGAGTCGACGTACTGGCTGCCGCCGTAGCTGGTCCAGGCATCGACGTAGACCACCAGCGCGGGCGGGGCCGACCCGGAGGCGAAGACCTGATCCGCGGTCTCGGGGAACGGCTGGCGGAACGGGGTGCGGTTGTGCCACATCGTGACGTGGCCGCCGTAGCCCATCAGCACGTAGACCACGGGGAACCGCCGCTCGGGCTCATCGTCGTAGCCGGGCGGCAGGTAAACCAGCAGCGGCCGGTCGGCCGGGTCGCCCAGCGGGTTGTCCCTGAGCAGGTCACTGCTGATCGTGCGGTGCTCGATCCGCCCGGCCAGCGATCCCGACCAAGGCAGCATCGTTCCCCCCGCGACGGCAGCTTGATGATCACCGCCACCCTACGCGTCCCGGGCACCCCCGGATAACGTGGCTGGCATGACGGGTGCGGGCCAGCCGGAGGACGAGGCCCGCGGCTGGCTGCTCGAGGCCATCGGGGCGCTGGCGCCGCCGGCCGGAGCCGGCCCGCCCCCGCGGCCGGCTGACCCGGTGCGCCCGGGCTCGGGCCTGACCGCGGCGGCCGCGCTGGCCATGCTGGACGCCCAGCTCGGCTCCCGGCACCTGGACGAGGCGGCCCGCTGGCTGCGCGGCCGCGGCACCGGCTACTACACGATCGGATCCTCCGGCCACGAGAGCAACGCCGCCGTCGCGGCCGCCCTGCGGCTCACCGATCCTGCCCTGCTGCACTACAGGTCCGGTGCCTTCTACCTGGTCAGGGCGGCCCAGGCGGGCCGGTTCGACGAGGGCCTCACCGACGTGCTGCTCGGCCTGGTGGCCGCGGCGGCCGAGCCGATCGCGGGCGGCCGCCACAAGGTGTTCGGGCATCGCGAGCTGAACATCATCCCGCAGACCTCCACCATCGCCTCGCATCTGCCCAGGGCCGTCGGCCTGGCCTTCGGGCTGGCCAGGACGGCCAGGCTGGGCCTGCGCGCACCGTGGCCGGCCGGCTCGCTCGTGATCGCCAGCTTCGGCGACGCCTCGGTGAACCACTCCACCGCGGCCGGCGCGATCAACACCGCCTGCTACTGCGCCTACCAGGGCCTGCCGCTGCCGCTGCTGCTGGTCTGCGAGGACAACGGGCTCGGCATCAGCGTGCGGACGCCGCCCGGATGGGTCGCCGCCGCGCTGTCCGGCCGGCCGGGCCTGCGCTACGCCAGGGCCGACGGCACCGACCCGGCCGCCGTCTACGATGCCGCGGCCGAACTGGCCGCGCACGTGCGCGAGCGGCGCTCCCCCGCGGTCCTGCACCTGGACACGGTCCGGCTCGGCGGGCATGCGGGCTCGGATGTCGAGGCGGGCTACCGGCCCGCGGCGCAGATCGCCGCCGACCGCGGGCGCGACCCGCTGCTCGGCACGGCCAGGCTCCTGGTGTCGGCCGGGCTGGCGAGCGGCGATCAGATCGCCGCGGCCTACCGGCGATCGCGCGCGCATGTGCTCGGGCTCGCGGCCAGGGCCGAGCATTCCCCCGGGCTGACCACGGCCGCCCAGGTCATGGCGCCGCTGGCGCCCCGGCGGCAGGCCGCCGTGGCCGCCGTCATCGGGCCGGCCGACGGGGCAGCGCGCGGCCGGGCGTTTGGCGGCCCGCTACCCCAAGATCACGGCCCTCTCACATCCGCCCCCTCGACCCACCCA
>JBPCKO010000048.1:0-20844 GCA_051004215.1 Streptosporangiaceae bacterium
GGGGGAGGGGAGGGCGCTGGGAGGGGGGGAGGGGGTTTGGTGTCCCCCCCCGCGCCTTCCCCCCCCCCCCCGCACCGGCAGCTTCGCCGCGCTCGCCGACGCCTGGCGTACCGCCGCCTGAGCAGGCACCGCACGCAACCCGGCTGAGCGGGCATCTCGGGTTGCCGCCTGGGCGCGTCCCCGGCCGGATCTCGAGGACTGCGTGGGGTGCCCCCGGCCGGGGAACGCATCATCGGCTAGGCAGCCTCCCTTTCCTGACCGGGCGGCGAGTCGCCATCCGGCGAGCTGGCGCGCAGCAGCGCCAGCACCGCGAGCATGGCGTCTCGCCCTTGCCGCCAGGATTCCTCGCGCACCGTCGCGTCCCTGGCCAGCTGGCCACGTTGGCGCTGGACCGTTCGGCTTGCTGCCGCCAGAACCGGATCTCGGACTCGAGCGACTCAACCGTGAGGCTGAGCTGGTGCTTTGCCCACAGCAGGGTGAGCAGCCAGGCAACAGCGGCCGGGATCAGGCAGAGCATGACTGTCATGGCCCCGCCCTCCCATCTGTCCGAACTGCCCAGGCGAAGCCGGGGACCGCTGGCTCTTTGCCCGCTCCGCGGCCAGATGTAAGGTTGGTAGTCATACCTTGACTCCACTCTGTAATCGTCTACGAGCTGGAACTTGGTTTCGCCTGGGCTAGCGGTGACCGCCGCTGGCCCAGTTGCGTATTGACCAGCCGGGATGGCGGCCCGCGGATTTCAGGGAGCCTGTTGCCGAAAGTTGCCAGGCGGAAAATGACACGCGGCAGGTCAGCTATCCAGTAGCCGAACCCGCCGCTCATGGTCTGGCCTCCCGCCTCCTGGGGACCGGGCCGCCAATTATGAGTAGAAGGTATGGCCGGTCAAACCGCAAGATTTTCCAGTAGAAATTCTGTTAGAAGATCTATCTCTAACCTTCCGCGCATGCATCACGGGCCCCTACAATGCCGTTAGGTCTCAAGTCGGCGAGGCGCCTTCCCCGAGGCGCCGCCAGGAGGAGCCCTCGCGTGGCTAAGCGCGGCAACCCGAACCTTGCCCGCCGACGTCGGCTGGCCACCGAGCTGCGCCGGTTGCGAGAACTGGCCGGGCTCACGGGCCAGGACGTCAGGCACCAGCTCGGGTGGCCCTCGAGCAGCAAGCTCAGCCGGATCGAGCACGGCGACTCCGGCATCAAGCCTCGCGACCTGGAGGACCTGCTCACCCTGTACGACGTTCTGGCCGAGCGCCGGGCGGAGCTCATTGCCCTGTCCGAGGAATCACAGCGGGATGGCGTGATCCTGCCCTCCGATCCGGCTGACTTCGATGAGCAACGCCGGCTGCTCGACGCGGAGCGGGACGCGGAGTCCATCAGCCTCTGGGAGCCACAAGTGTTTCCCGGGCTCTTCCAGATCCCGGCCTACAGCCGCGCCTTGCATCAGGCCTGGGCGCAGCTCTTCACGCTGCCGCCGGGCGGCCCTGATCGCCGGATCGAGGCGCGCCAGCTTCGCCAGGCCGTGCTGACTCGCGTTCCGCCGCCGCGGTTGCTCGTCGTCATCGACGAGTCGGTGCTCCATCGCCGCATCGGCGAGCCCACCATCATGCGCGAGCAGCTCGCACATGTACTCACGGTGTCCGACCTACCGTCCGTCGATGTCCGCATCTTGCCGCTCATCGGCAGCCATGTGATCACCAACGGGGCCTTCAACTACTTCAGTTTCGGGCCGGTCCACGGCGTCTCGCAACCCGACCTGGTGGCCATTGACCACCTGGCCGGTACTGCGTTCGAGGACGCAGCCGACACGGCGCACCGTTATGCGGTGGCATTTGAATCGCTGCGAGCGGATGCGCTAGCGGAGGACGAGTCCCGCGCGCTTATCGTGAGAGCGGCCGCGGACTGGACCGGCTAACTCGCCAGCTACGATTACAGGGAGTCGAAGTCCCCGGATCTAATTCCCGACCTGAAGGCATCCCACTCATTCTGAGTGAATACCAGCACTGGCCCGATGCCGACATCCTTTGTATCGCGAACGCCAATCCGGTCAGTACCGAGCCGCGCTATTTCGAAGCACGATCCGTTGTACGAACTGACCAGGCTCTTGCGCCATAGCGCAGCAGCTATATCCGCAGGATAAAGGCCATTAACCTGGTTATAACGCCGTCCGGCCATACCGCGCATCGTGCGAACCCGTAGCTGACGCATCGCGCCACGGTACCAGCCGGCACACCGCCGCCGAGCAGGTTCGACGCAGGACGCGCCGACCTAGCCGCCGACGGTGCTAGCCGGCCGGATTCACGGCTTTGCCGCACCCTGGTGCGTCCGCGATGATGGGCAGATGGCTGATCTGATCCTACGCAATGCGCGGCTCGCCGGGCAGGACGAGCTCGTGAACCTGGTCATCGACGCGGACAGGATCTCGGCGATCGAACCCGCCCGCGACGCCGCCGCCTCGGCCGGCGAGGTGATCGACGTGGGCGGGCGGCTGGTGACGGCGCCGCTGGTCGAGCCGCATATTCACCTGGACGCGGTGCTGACGGTGGGACAGCCGCGGCCGAACGTGTCCGGGTCGCTGTTCGAGGGAATCGAGGTGTGGGCCGACCGGGTGGCCGACCTGACCTACGAGGACGTGCAGAGCCGGGTCAGGCAGATCCTGCGCTGGCAGCTTGCCTGCGGCGTCCAGCATGTGCGCAGCCACGTCGACGTGTGCGACCCGCAGCTGGTCGCCCTGCGGGCGCTGGCCGACCTGCGCGAGGAGGTCCGCGGGCTGATCGACCTGCAGCTGGTCGCCTTCCCGCAGCAGGGCATCTTCGGATTCGACGGCGGCCAGGAACTGATGCGCAAGGCCGTCCAGGCGGGCGCCGACGTAGTCGGCGGGATCCCGCACTACGAGCTGACCCGCGAAGACGGCGTGGAGTCGGTGAAGTTCGCGATGGCTCTCGCCGACGAGCACGGCCTGGCCGTCGACATCCACTGCGACGAGACCGACGACGACCACTCCCGGTTCGTCGAGGTGATGGCGGCCGAGACGATCCGCCGCGGCATGTCGGGCCGGGTCACGGCCAGCCACACCACCGCCATGCACTCCTACAACAACGCCTACGCGTACCGGCTGATCCGCAACATCGCGCGGGCCGGGCTGCACATGGTGACTAACCCGCTGGACAACTCGGTGCTGCAGGGCCGGTTCGACACCGGGCCGATCCGGCGCGGGCACACCAGGGTCAAGCAGCTCCAGCAGGCCGGCGTCAACGTCTGCGTGGGCCACGACTCGGTGATGGACCCGTGGTACCCGCTCGGGTACGGCGATCCGCTGCAGGCCGCGTTCGTGCTCGTGCACCTGGGCCAGATGTCCGGCGACAGTGAGCTGCGCGAGCTGTTCGACATGATCACGGGCAACCCGGCGGCCGCGCTCGGCCTGCCGGACTACGGACTGCGCGCCGGTGGCCCGGCCGACCTGGTCGTGTTCGACGCGCCCTCGCCGGCCGACGCGCTCCGGCTGGTGGCGCCGCGCACGCTGGTGCTCCGCGGGGGCGCCGTCGTGGCCAGGGCGACGCCCGCGCAGCACACCGTGATCTGGCAGGGAACCGAGGAGCCGGTCACCTTCCTGCGGGCCTGACGGCGGCCGGCCGGACGGTGACCGGCGCGGCTCACTCGGTGATCGTCGGCGCCTCCCCCGGTATGTGCAGGTTCTCCTCCACCCTGGATTCGCCCTGCAGCCGGTAGAACAGCGCGTACAGCAGGGCCGCGACCACGAACCCGACCTCGAAGGCCAGGTCGCCGAACTGCGAGGCATGCTTGGGCACCACGCCGACGTACTCGGTCTGATTGGCGAAGAAGTAGATTCCGACCGCACCCCCGATGGCCATCGCCGCGAAGCCGGCCCAGGGATTGTGCCGGCGGTCGAACAGCAGGCCGGCCACCTGCTTGCCGCGGCGCAGGAACTGGTCGGCGAAGAAGACTCCCAGCCACGGCCCGATCCAGTACGAGATCACGAGCAGGAAGTTGGTGTACTTGACCCCGGCGTCGTGCAGGCCCGACAGCGCGACGAAGAACCCGATAACGCCGAACGCCAGCGCCACAATGGCCCGGCGCAAGGACAGCGGCAGCCTGATCCCGAGGGCCAGGAACGACATCGAGCCGGAATACACGTTCAGCGCGTTCGCGCAGATCGCGCCGAGTGCGATGGCCAGCAGCGTGACGTCGGCCAGCGGCGTGGCCAGGTGGCTGGTGAAGCCGGCCGTGGGGTTGTTGCCGAACGCCGTGCTGCTCGTGATCGTGGCCGCGCCCGCGCCGACGACCTCAAGCAGGACGCAGGACACGAACACGCCGAGACCAGCCCACAGGCCCGTCGCGCGGCGGTCGGTGTCCGGCGGCAGGTACCGGGTGAAGTCGCTGGCAAACGGGTTCCAGCCGGCCGCATAGCCGAAGGCCGCTCCGAACGTCACCAGCCAGCCGCCGAACCCGCCGGGGAAACCGGGGTTCGCATGGGCGCCGGTATTCGCCTTGGACAAGATCACCACCGACGTGATCAGGAACACCACGACCAGGAACGGGAACGCATAGCGCTCAAAGACGTGCACGAAGTTGTGGCCGAAGAAGGCCACCGCGATCTGCAGCACGACGATGATCAGCAGGCAGAGCTTGCTGTTCCAGCCGAGCAGCGCGTTGAGCGCGAACGCGCCGCTCACGCTGTTGACCGCGAACCAGCCGATCCCGGCCACGACCGCGTTGATACCCGCCGGCAGGATATTGCCGAGAAAGCCGAACCCGATCCTGGACTGCACCATCTGCGGCACGCCGAACAGCGGCCCGCGGGCGGCCAGGGTGGCCATCGACAGCGAGCCGAGCGCGGTGCCGAGCAGGACCGCCAGGCTGGCCGACCAGAACGTCTGGCCGAAGAACCAGATTCCGATGATCCCGACGAAGATCGTCGCGAACTCCATGTTCGGCGACACCCAGGTCCAGAACTGCTGGTGCGGCTGGCCATGCCGGTCGCCGAGCGGGATGAACTCCGCGCCGCCGGGCTCCACGGTGGCGACCTTCGCGCCGTAGACGCCCTCGCGGACCTCGGCCTCGATGACGGCGGCGGTCGCATGACTTGATTCGGTCACAACCGGTCAACCCCTTCGCTAGACCCAAATTCCTGCACGTTAACGGTATGGGGGCCGCCAAGGGCGCGTCCAGCGTCGAGGCCGCACGTATCGGTGATGACCTCCGCGTCATCCCGCCGTCATCCGGTCACGCGGAGTGGTGACGCGGACGGCCTGGTTAGGGAAGAATTGGCAGCACGGCCATTTCGCCGCACTGCCGTCACCATCTGATAGGGGGCCCTCTTGCTTGTTGCCATCGTGAATCAGTCGAGCCTAGTATCCAATGCCGACGCCGCGACCATGACCCAGGCCATCGCCAGCCAGATTCAGCTGGACGCCGCCCCGATCTGGGACCGCGCGCCCGGCGCGGTGGTGTTCTACACCGACGCCACCGCCATTCCGCCGGCCGCCCACGTCATCACGATCACCGACACCATCCAGGACCAGCCCGCGGGCGTGCTCGGCTACCACACCGAGGATCAGGGCGGCAAGCTCTGGGGCATCGTGGCCGCCAAGCCCGAGCTGGACAACGGCGGGAAGGTCACCACCGGCGACTGGAGCGTGTCCAGCGTGCTGTCGCACGAGGTTCTGGAGATGTTCATCGACCCGAATTGCAATCTGTGGTCCAATAACGGGAAAGGGTCGATCTTCACGTTCGAGGTGTGCGACCCGGTCGAGGCGCCGGGCTATGTCGTGAACGGCGTCTCGGTCTCCAACTTCGTCACCCCGGCCTGGTTCGACCCGCTCGCGGGCCCGACCGGGAAATTCGACCACCTCGGGCTGCTCACCGCCCCGTTCTCCATTCTCAAGGGCGGCTACGTCGTGTACGCGACGGCCGGCAAGGAGCAGCAGAAGTTCGGCGACGAGTTCCCGCAATGGCGCAAGGACATGAAGCAAGGCCCGTACGCCAGGACCCGGCGGCGGATCGCTCAGGCCGCGACGTTCGAGAACGCCTGACCGCGGCCCGGCCGAACAGCGCGACCAGCGCGGGCACCATGAGCGAGCGCACGACGAAGGCGTCGATCACCACCCCCAGGGCCATCGCCGCCGCCAGCTCGCGGAACTGGTCGAGCGGGATCACGGCCAGCACGGCGAAGCTGGCCGCCAGCGCGACGCCCGCGGTGGTGATGGCCTGGGAGGCTTTCGGCACCGCGGTCGCGATCGCCTCGCGCAGCGGGTGGCCGCGGGCCTGCTCCCAGATCCGGCCGACCACGAAGATGTTGTAGTCCGAGCCGAGCGAGACGAGCAGCACCCCGACGGTGAACGGGACAAAGTACACCAGGCCTTCGTAACCGAGCAGTCCCTGGAAGATCCAGACCGTGACGCCGAGCGCGGCCAGCAGGGCCAGGATGCTCGCGGCCAGCAGGTAGACCGGTGCCAGCACGGCCCGCAGGAACACGGCCAGCAGCAGCAGCGTCACGGCGAGCACGGCGACCGCGATCCGGCCCATGTCGGCGGTCGTGGCGTCGATCGATTCCGCGGTCAGCGCGGTCTCGCCGCCCACCTCGAACCGCACCCCGGTCAGCCCGGCCGAGCGGGCCAGCGCGGGCAGGTCGCGTTCCAGCGCCCTGATCCGGTCCACCGCGACCGGGCCGAGCGGGTCGGTGCGCCCGATCACCGCGAACCTGGCCGCGTTGCCGCTGGCCGTCACCATCAGGTGCAGCGGCTCGGTCGCGGCCGGCAGGTTCGCCGGGCCGACCACGCCCGCCACGCCGGGCTGATGGTCCAGTTCCCGCTGCAGCCGCCCGACCGGGCCGCGCTGCCCGGCCAGGCCGGCCCCGAACACCAGCACGTCGGCCGGCGCCATGACGCCGGGCACGAAGCCCCGCGAGGCCGCGGTCTCGGCCCTGGCCGCCTCGGTGCTGGCGGGCAGTTCCCCGATGATCGGCGAGCCGAGCCGCATCTTGGTCGCCTCGAGCGCGACGACCATCAGCGCGGCCAGGCAGCCAAGCACGATCAGCAGGGCGACCGGCCGGGTCGTGGCCAGCCGGGCGCCGTGCTCGGCCACGCTCCGGCCGCCCGGCCGCCAGCGCCGCGGAGCCGCTGATCGCTTCTCCGTCCCGTCCCGGCTGAGCTCCGCCTGCCGCAGCCGGCGCGGGCCCGGCTTGAACAGCAGCCCGCCGAAGATGGCGATCAGCGCCGGCGCCAGCGTCACCGACACGGCCATCGCCGTGAGGACGGTCAGCGCGAGCCCGGGGCCGAACGCCCGCAGCAGCGAGATCCTGGCCACCACCAGCGCGGCCGTGCCCGCCGCGACCACGATGCCGGCCGCGACGATGATCGGCGTGTACTCCGCGGTGGTATGCCGGGCCGCCTCGACCCGGGACTGGCCCGCGGCCAGCTGGTCGCGCATGCCGCTGAGGTAGAACACGCAGTAGTCGGTAGTCACGCCGAGCAGCAGCACGACCAGCACCGGCTCGAGGTCGGGCGGAATCGTCACCCCCATCCGCTGCGCGACCCAGGCGACGACGTGGACGGCGAGCAGGTAGCTGGTGCCGGCGCAGGCCAGCGTGGCCAGCGGGGCCCCGAACGAGCGGAAGTGCCAGCCGACGATCAGGAAGATCGCCAGCACGGTGGCCAGCTCGACCCAGGGCAGGTACCGGCCGATGATCAGGCCCTGCTCATACCGCGCCGGGATCGGGCCGGTCAGGCCGGCGAGATGATCCCGCGGTGCCCCGGCGTACCGGTGCGCGTAAGTCTCGCCTCCACTGACCGTGGCCGCCATCGAGGTGGCGGGCCGGAAGTACAGGAACGTGACGACGGTGGTCGAGGCCTGCCGGGAACCGGGGAACAGCCCGGAGGTGTTGGCGACCGGCAGCGCGCCGGCCAGCCCGGGGATCGGCCGGGCGGAGCCCCGGTCAACGGCCAGCGCGCTGCGCGCGGCCTTCTCCTGCACCGCCCGCGGCAGCCGGGCGGCGCTGTGCTGGACGACCACGGCCGACGGGGTCATCGGGACCCGGAACAGCCTGGTCGCGTCGGCCTCGGCCCGGAGCGCCGCCGAGCCGTTCGGCACCAGGTCGCCGACGCCGCCCGAGGCCGACAGCGACGGCAGGTACAGCACCGCGAGCGCAGCCGCCCCGACCCAGGCCAGCCGATCAGGTACCGCAGGCTTACCACGACATAGGCGTAGGACCTGGCCAGCGGGCCGACGGCCGGACGCGGCCCGCGCCGGCGCAAGCCGGGCCAGGCGCGGCGCGGGCGGGACGAGGCGGGCGGAGGAGTATCCCGGGGGGTACCAGGCTCTGCTGCAGGCGGCCGGATCATGGCCGCGCCGACTACCCAGAAGCGGTGCCCTTATTGCCGGGAGGCGTCCCCTTCGCCCGCGAACTTCCGCCCGCCGCTGATTCAGGACTGGGACTGCGGCTGGGCGATATTCACCAGCCAGGCGACGCCGAACTGGTCGACGCACATCCCGAACTCATCGCCCCAGGACTGCTGGGCCAGCGGCATGGTCACCGTGCCGCCCGCGGACAACTTCGCGAAGTAGCCCCGCAGGTCGTCCGCGTCGTCACCGCTGAGGCTGACCGAGAAGCCCGACATGCCCGGATACTGCATGTCGCTGGTGTAATCCGCGGCCATCAGCGTGTGGCCGGCCGCCGTCTCCAGCATCGAGTGCATGATCCGGTCGCCGTCCGGGCCGGAGTTGCCGAGGTCGGCAAACGTGTTGAGGTTCAAGGTTCCGCCGAACACCCCGGCGTAGAACTCCATCGCCTGCCGGGCGGTGCCGTTGAAGTTGAGGTACGGGTTCAGCTGAGAGCTCATGGGTCGTGATGCTAGCGCAGGCGGACCCGTGCCAGGATGAAGAACATGGTGAGTCCGCGAGCCGGCCAGCCTGCTGCCGCCGGCGACCTGGTAGATGTCGCCAAGCTCGTCACCGCCTATTACGCACTGCATCCCGACCCGGCTGATGCCGCCCAGCGAGTGGCGTTCGGCACCTCGGGACACCGCGGCTCGGCGCTGACCGCCACGTTCAACGAGGACCACATCCTGGCCACCACGCAGGCGATCTGCGAGTACCGGCTCAGCGAGGGCATCAGCGGGCCGCTGTATCTCGGCGTCGATACCCATGCGCTGTCCGAGCCCGCGCAGGTGAGCGCGCTGGAGGTGCTCGCCGCCAATGACGTCCGGGTGCTGCTGGACGCCCGGGGCGGGTACACCCCGACTCCGGCCGTGTCCCGGGCCATCCTGGCCTGCAACGACGGCGGCACCGCGGCCAGGGCCGACGGCATCGTGATCACCCCGTCACACAACCCGCCGTCCGACGGCGGCTTCAAGTACAACCCGCCCGATGGCGGGCCGGCCGGCACCGACATCACCAGCAAGATCCAGGACCGGGCGAACGCGCTGCTGGCCGGCGGGCTCGCCGGAGTCCGCCGGGTGCCCTATGAGAGGGCGCTGGCCGCCGGGACGACCGGCCGCTTCGATTTCCTCGGCGCCTACGTCGCCGCCCTGCCGGAGGTCATCGACCTCGAGGTGATCTCCGGCGCCGGGATCACCATCGGCGCCGATCCGCTCGGCGGGGCCAGCGTGGCCTACTGGGGCGAGATCGCCGACCGGTACGGCCTTGACCTGACGGTGGTCAACCAGGCCGTGGACCCGACGTTCCGGTTCATGACACTCGACACCGACGGCAAGATCCGGATGGACTGCTCCTCTCCGGCCGCGATGGCGGCGCTGATCGCCCGCCAGCACGAGTTCGCGATCGCGACCGGGAACGACACCGACGCCGACCGGCACGGCATCGTCACCCCGGACGGCGGGCTGATGAACCCCAACCACTACCTGTCCGTGGCCATCGACTACCTCTACCGCAGCCGGGATGGCTGGCCCGGCTCGGCCGCCGTCGGCAAGACCCTGGTCAGCTCGTCGATGATCGACCGGGTGACCGCGGGCCTGGAGCGCGACCTGCTGGAGGTGCCGGTCGGATTCAAGTGGTTCGTGCCCGGCCTGCTCGACGGCAGCGTGGGGTTCGGCGGCGAGGAGAGCGCCGGGGCATCGTTTCTGCAGCGGAACGGCTCGGCCTGGACCACCGACAAGGACGGCATCATCCTGGCCCTGCTGGCCTCGGAGATTACCGCGCGCACCGGCCGCAGTCCTTCTGAGCACTACGCCAGGCTCACCGAGCGGTACGGCGCTCCCGCCTATGCCCGTATCGACACGCCAGCCAGCCGCAATCAGAAGGCGGCGCTGGCCAGGCTCTCACCCGATCAGGTCACGGCCGGCGAGCTCGCGGGCGAGCCGATCACGGCCACGCTGACCGCGGCGCCCGGCAATGGCGCGCCGATCGGCGGCCTGAAGGTCGTGGCCAGTTCCGGCTGGTTCGCCGCCCGGCCGTCCGGCACCGAGGACGTCTACAAGCTGTACGCGGAGTCGTTTAAGGGCGAGGCGCACCTGGCCGCGATTCAGCAGGAGGCGCGGGAGATAGTCGCGGCCGTGCTGGATTAGCCACCCGATTCACCAGGCCTAATCCGCGGCTATTGAAAAACGCGCGCGGACTATACGCTGATTTAGTGGCCCGCAGGCGTCGAGGCAGAATCAGGGCCCTCGGCGTGCTCGCCGCGGTCACGCTCACCGCCGCACTCCTCAATGCCGCGGTCGCGCTGCCGTTGCTCGGCATCGCCGGCATCGCGACCAAGGATGCCACGAGGACGTTCGACGCGTTGCCGGTCGCGGGCCTGGGCCAGCTTCCCGCCAGGTCGGAGATCCTGGATTCCCGCGGGCACCTGATCGCCTATTACTATCCGCGGAATATCTACCGGGTGCCGGTGCGATACGGCCAGATCGCCCCGGTGATGCGGACCGCCATTGTCGCGATCGAGGACTCGCGGTTCTTTCATCATGGCGCGCTCGACCCGCACGGCACGCTCCGGGCGCTCGCCACCACCTTGTCGGGCGCGGGCACCCAGGGCGGATCCGATCTGGCCCAGCAGTACGTCAAGAACGCGTGCATCCTGACCGCGACCACGCTCGCGCAGTCGGAGGCCTGCAGCGCCGAGACGGTGACCAGGAAACTCCGCGAACTGCGCGTCGCCGCGAACGTGATGCGCCGGATGACCAGGCCGCAGTTGCTGGCCGCGTACCTGAACGCAGCCTATTTCGAGAACCAGGCGTACGGCATCCAGGTCGCGTCGCAGTTCTACTTCTCGACCACGGCCGCCCGGCTGACGCTGACCCAGGCCGCGCTGCTGGCGGGCCTGGTCCAGAACCCGGTCGCTTACGATCCGCTGCTGCACCCGCAGGCCGCGCTGGAGCGGCGCGACGTCGTGCTGGCCAGGATGGCTCAGCTGGGTGACATCACCCCTGAGGCGGCCGCGGCCGCTTCAGCCAGGCCGGTCGGCCTGCACATCTCCCGGCTGCCGCTGCAGACCGGGTGCCTGTCCGGCGCGGCCAGGAACTCGGCCTTCTTCTGTGACTACGTGCTCGCGGTCATGCGGCACAACCCGTTCTACGCCAAGGCGTGGGCGGAGCTGAACTTCAGCGGCGGCCTGAAGATCTACACCACGCTAGGTCCGCGCGAGCAGCGGGCCGCCGACCGCGCGGTCAACTTCGTAGTGCCGTCCAGGTCCGGCTATTACAACCCGGGCCACAACGCCGACACCGAAGTGCTGCTGCAGCCGGGCACCGGCGCGATCAGGGCGATCGCGGTGGACCGGAAGTTCGGCGGCGGGCTAGGGCACACCACCGTGGACTACGCGGTGAACACCAGGTACGGGCACGGCGCCGGCGTGCAGACCGGATCGTCGTCCAAGATCTTCACGCTGGTGACCGCGCTCAAGCAGGGCCTGCCCTTCGGCTATCACCTGCGGGTCAGCTCGCCCACAGTGGTCGGCCCCTACGAGAACTGCCACCACGGTTACGTGCCGCCGTTCAAGGTCATCAACGCCGAGGGCACGCAGGGCGCGGCGACCTACACGATCTACACCGGCACGACCGCCTCGATCAATGCCTTCTACGCGACCCTGGAACAGCGCGTCGGCCTCTGCAACGTCGTGCGGACCGCGGCCAGCCTGGGCATGGTCAGGGCCGACGGCGTCTCGCTGCTGCGCCGCGATCCGAACCTGCCCAGGGGCGTCAACCTGTCGGCCGACAACTATCCGTCGTTCACGCTCGGCTCGGTCTACGTGTCCCCGCTGAACATGGCCGCGGCCTACGCGACGCTCGCCGCCCGGGGCCGGTACTGCCGGCCGTACGCGATCTGGGCCATCACCAGCGGCAGCGGCGCCCGGCTGCCGGTCCAGCGGCGGCATTGTCACCGGGTGATCAGCAAGGGCGTCGCCGATGCGGCAAACTACGTGCTGCAAGGCGTGCTGAGCGGCGGCGGCACCGCCTACAACCGCGGCATCGGCATCCCGGCGGCGGCCAAGACCGGCACCGCGAACTACGGGTATTACGCCGCCTTCGCCGGCTATACGCCGCAGCTGGCCGGCTACGTCTCGGTCTTCAACCCGGTCTCGCCGACCGGCTCCGGCAAGATGCTGGGCTCGAACGCGGACTACCGGGAGGTCAACGGGGCGCTGGCCGAGCCCGGCCAGATGTACGGCGACAACGCGCCCGGCGCCACCTGGCAGATGACCTTCCTGCATCTGCACCTGCGGCCTGACCGGTTCGTCTACCCGCCCGCGTATCCCTTCTTCGACCTGCCGCTGGTCTACGTGCCGCCGAAGCCCAAGAAGACCCACACCCCCTCGCCGTCGCCGACTTCGACGCCAACTTCGACGGGTACCCCGGCGCCGTCCCCCACACCGTCGCCGTCGCCGTCCCCGTCCCCGTCCCCGTCTCCGTCCCCGTCGCGGTCGCGGTCACGGTCACCGTCGCCGTCGCCGTCCGGTCCCTAGGCCCGGCGGCCTGGCGCCGGCTGGCCGGCCCCGGACCTCGCCGACCGCTTAACCTGGAGCGATGGCGGGCTATTTCGATCTGGGCAGCTACGAACGGCCGGTTACGACGGCCTCGCCGCAGGCCCGTGAGTGGTTCAGGCGCGGGCTGATCTGGGTGTACGGGTTCAACCACGAAGAGGCAGCCGGCTGTTTCGAGCGGGCGATCCAGGCCGACCCCGGCTGCGCGCTCGCCCGCTGGGGCCTCGCCTACGCGCTCGGGCCCAACTACAACAAGCCGTGGGAGGCCTTCGACCCGGCCGACCGGACCGCCTCCGGGTCGAAGGCGTACGCGGCGACGGCGGCGGCGGCCGAGCTCCGCGGCGGCACCGCCGTCGAGAGGGCATTGATCGGCGCCCTCGCGCGCCGGTACCAGTCCGCCGATCCCGGCGACGGCGAGCGGGGGTCGGCGTGGAACCTGGACTACGCGGACGCGATGCGTCAGGTCTACCTGGCCCATCCGCACGATCTGGACGTGGCCGCCCTGTTCGCCGACGCGCTGCTGAACCTCACGCCCTGGGCGCTGTGGGACACGGCCACCGGCGAGCCGGCTGCCGGAGCGGCCACGATCGAGGCCAGGGACGTGCTCGAGCGGGCGCTGGCCGCCCCGGCCGGCCATGACCATCCCGGGTTGCTGCACTTCTACATCCACCTGATGGAAATGTCGCCGCGGCCCGAGGACGCGCTGTGGGCGGGCGAGCTGCTGCGCGACCTGGTGCCCGACGCCGGGCACCTGCGGCACATGCCCACGCACCTGGATGTGCTCTGCGGCGACTACCGCAACGTGGTGCGCAGCAACGCGAACGCGATCGCGGCGGACGAGAAGTTCCTGGCCGAGCGCGGCGCGATGAACTTCTACACGCTCTACCGGGCCCACGACTACCACTTCAGGATCTACGGCGCGATGTTCTGCGGCCAGGCGGCCGCGGCGCTGGATTCGGCCGGCCGGCTCGCCGCGGCGATCACGGACGAACTACTGCGGGTCACCTCGCCGCCGATGGCCGACTGGCTCGAGGGTTTCGTGCCGATGCGGCTGCACGTGCTGATCAGGTTCGGGCGCTGGGCCGAGATTATCGCCACCCCGCTGCCCGCCGATCAGGAGCGGTACTGCGTCACGACCGCGATGACGCACTATGCCAAGGGCATCGCCTGCGCGGCGAGCGGACAGATCCCCGAGGCCCTGGCCCAGCGCACCGCCTTTACCGCGGCGACCGCCCGGGTGCCCGCGTCGCGGATGGTCTTCAACAATTCCTGCCTGGACATCCTGACCGTGGCGGCCGCGATGCTGGACGGCGAGATCGAGTACCGCCAAGGCCGGCCAGACGACGCGTTCGCCTCGCTGCGGCGGGCGATCGACCTGGACGACGGCCTGCCCTACGACGAGCCCTGGGCGTGGATGCAGCCGGCCAGGCACGCCTACGGCGCGCTGCTGCTCGAACAGGGCCGCGTCGAAGCGGCCGCCGCCGTGTACCGGGCCGACCTCGGGCTCGACGCCAGCCTGCCCAGGCCGTGCCGGCACCCGGGCAACGTGTGGAGCCTGCACGGCTACCACGAGTGCCTGACCAGGCTGGGGCAGACCGGCCAGGCCGCGATCATCGGGCAGCAGCTGCGGATCGCGGCGGCTTACGCGGATGTGCCGATCCAGGCCTCCTGCTTCTGCCGCCTGGACGCGATCGCGCCCTAACCGGACCCGGCCAGCTTCGCTGCCGGGCTGTGCTAGCCGGACCCGGCCAGCTTCGCTGCCGGGCTGTCCGCCGGGTGGAACACGCCCAGCACCCGCAGGGTGTCGCGGCCGGTGTTCTCCAGGCAGTGCGGCAGCCCGGGCGGCAGGTGCGCGCATGTGCCGGGGGCCAGCTCGTGCCCGGTCCCGCCGATGTGCGCGACGCCGTGGCCGGCCAGGATCAGCACGACCTCGTCATAAGGATGACTGTGCTCGGGCGCCCGGCCCGGCGGGATCTCGCCGACGAACTGGGTGGCAGATGTGCAGCCATGGCCGGGCCCGAACAGCACCCGGAACTGCCGGTCCCCGGTGGTCTCGACCGCGCAGTCCGTGAAATCGGTGACCGCGGCCTGGCCGCGGGCCGGGCCGTGGCCGGGGCCGTCGCCCGGGCCAGGCAATGTCACGATGTCTACCCGCAGCGCCTCGCCCCCGGCGCTCAGCCGGTACGCCGCGCCCGGCGGCAGCAGGATCCCGCGGTCCGCCCGCAGCGCGATCGCCGGATGGCCGGCCGGCTCGAGCTGACCCGCGCCGCCGAGCACGAACCACAATTCGCCCGCCCCGGCCACGGCGCCCTCCAGCCAGCCGCCGGGTTCGAGGTCGGCCAGATAGCGGACCAGCCCGGCGGCTCCGGCCGGGCCGGCTCCGAGCGCACCGGCCCCGGTGTCGATGAGAGTGCGCAGGCTGGCGCCCGGCCCCGCGTCGCGGGCCCCGATCTCGGCCGCCCTGACGACCACGCCCGCGGTCACCGGGACTCCCCGCGGGCGACCAGGTCCGTGAGCACCTCGTTGAACCGGTCCAGCTCGTCCATGGTGTTGTAGTGGGCCAGCCCGATCCGCAGCGCCTCGCCCCAGCCGATCCGCTCGTGCAGGCCGAGCGCGTAGTAGCTGCCGTGGCTCCAGACCCCGAAGCCGCGCTCGGCTAGCTGCTCGCTCAGCCAGGCCGACCCGACGCCGGGGAAGTTGATCAGGAAGGTCGGCACCCGGCCCGCCATGCCCGGCGGCCCGTACTGCCGGGCACCGGCCGGGAAGCCGGCCAGCACCCGCTCGCCGAGCGCGCGCTCCCACGCCGCCAGCGCGGTCATGCCGCCCAGGCTGTCCAGGTAGGCAAAGGTGGCGACCAACCCGCCGAGCAGCTCGTACGGCAGCGTGCCGGTCTCGAACCGGTGCCCGGTCGGCTCGAACGACACCGGCCTGGCCTTGTAGGGCCGCCAGGATTCCAGCAGGTCGAGACGCCCGTACGCCATGCCCAGATGCGGGCCGCAGAACTTGTAGGCCGAGCAGGTCAGCACGTCGGCGCCGATCGCGGCAACGTCGACCGGCTCGTGGGCGGCGTACTGAACCGCGTCCACCCAGGCCAGCGCGCCCGCCTGGTGGGCCAGGTCGCAGATGGCCCGCGCGTCGACGATGGTGCCGGTGGAGTTCGCCGCCCACGGGAAGGCCACCACCTTGGTCCGCGGACCCAGCTGACGCTCCAGGTCGGCCAGGTCCAGGCTGGTGTCCGCGTGCACGTCGGCGTGCCGGACGACGAGGTCCCGGTCGGCCGCCAGGTCCAGCCACGGCGCCACGTTCGCGTCGTGGTCGAGCCTGGTGACCAGGATCTCGTCGCCCGCCGTGAGCTGGCGGCCGAGGGTGCGCGACAGCGTGAAGTTCAGCGACGTCATGTTCGCGCCGAAGATCACCTCGTCGAACGTGCAGCCGAGGAACCGGGCCGAGGCCGCGCGGGCCTCGTCGACCAGCGCCTCCAGCCGGCGGCTGGTCGCGTACGGAGCGCCGGTGTTGCCGCTCGACTCGCGGAACACCCGGGCCACGGCCTCGGCGACCTCGTCCGGGGTCTGGGTACCGCCAGGGGCGTCCAGGAACACGAAGTCGCCGCGCAGCGAGCTGATGCGGTCGCGAGCCGCGGCGATCGCCGGCGGCGGAGCGGGAGCAGGACCGTGAGCCGACGTCAGGTCGGCGGCGAAAGTACTCATTATCCGAAAAATAGGCGGACAACCGCGGCTGGTCAACGGGCTGGCCCGTCCGGGCGGTGCTCGCCCCCCGGGGCCAGGGCCGCTACCGGCCCAGGTAGGCGCGCTTCAGGTCGTCGCTTTGCAGCAGCTCGGCGGCCGGGCCCTCGAGCACGATCTCGCCGGTGGAGAGCACGTAGCCGCGGTCCGCGATCGTCAGTGCCATGGTGGCGTTCTGCTCCACCATCAGCACGGCCACGCCGGACTCGTGCACCTCCTTGATGATCTCGAAGTTCTGCTGGACCAGCGCCGGCGAGAGCCCCATCGATGGTTCGTCCATCAGCAGCAGGCGGGGCCTGGACATCAGGGCCCGGCCCATCGCCACCATCTGCTGCTCGCCGCCGGACATCGTGCCCGCGAGCTGCTGACGCCGCTCAAGCAGCCGCGGGAACAGCCCGTGGATCCGCTCCAGGTCCTCATCGAGCCGCTCGCCGCGGCGCAGCACGGCACCGAGCTCCAGGTTCTCCTGCACCGTCATCTGCCCGAACAGCCGGCGGTTCTCGGGCACGATCGCGATGCCGCGGGCGATCCGCTGCGGCACCGTCCAGCCGGTCACGTCCTCGCCGCCGATCAGCACCCGGCCCGAGCGGGGCCGCACGATGCCCAGGATCGTCTTCAGCGTCGTCGACTTGCCGGACGCGTTACCGCCGAGCAGGCAGACCAGCTCGCCCGCCCCGATCTGGAGCGAGACTTCCTCCAGGATCCGCATCTGGCCGTAGTACGTGGTGACGTTCTCCAGCGTCAGCAGGCTCACTGGCCCGCCTCCGGCCCGGCATCCGGCTCGGCCTGCTGTCCGGAAGGCGGCCCGGCGGGCGGATCGGCGGGCGGATCGGCCAGCGCCTGCGGATCGCGGCCCATGTAGGCCTCGACCACGGCCGGCTCGCTCGCGACCGCGTCGAAGCCGCCTTCGGCGATCTTGATTCCGTGGTCGAGCGCCACCACCCGGTCCGAGCAGCCGGCCACGACGTGCATGTCGTGCTCGATCACGCAGATGGCCACGCCGAGCTCGTCCCGCAGCCGGCCGATCAGCTCGGTGACCTCGTGCGTCTCGGCCGGATTCATGCCGGCCGCGGGCTCGTCGAGCAGCAGCAGCCGCGGCCTGGTGGCCAGCGCGCGGGCGACCTCCAGGCGACGGCGGTTCGCGTACGACAGCGAGTATGCGGGCTGGTCCCACCGGTACCCGGCCAGCCGCTGCCCGAAGAACGACAGGACCTCGCGGGCGAGCTCGTGCACCTCGCGTTCCTCCCGCCTGGCCCGCGGCAGCCGCAGCACCGACTCCCACGGCATCGCCCTGGTCCCGCCGTAGGTCGCAGCCATCACGTTCTCCAGCACCGACATGTTCAGGAATAGCCGCAGGCTCTGGAACGTGCGCGCGATCCCGAGGCGGGCGATCTGGTGCGGGGCCAGACCCGCGATCGACCGGCCGCCGGAGCGCACGTCCCCCGCGCTCGGCTCGTAGACGCCGGTGATCACGTTGAAGACCGTCGTCTTGCCGGCCCCGTTCGGGCCGATCAGGCTGACGATCTCGCGGTCGCCGACCACGAGGTCCAGGTCAGTCAGCGCGCGCAGGCCGCCGAACGACAGCGAGAGCCCGGCCAGTTCGAGCACGGCCTCGCCGCCCGGCCCGCGGCCCTGGCCAGCCTGCTGGCCGAGGGTGACGCCGCCGCCGGTCATGTGATCGCCTCGACCCGCCGCTGCCCGAGCAGTCCCTGCGGCCTGGCGTTCATCATGACGATTAGGATCGCCCCGATCATCAGCTGCCTCGTGATCGAATAGTCGATCACCAGCCTGGTCTCCCACACGAACGCGGCCAGGTAGAGCACCGGCACCAGCAGCGCCGTCCGCCACCGCCCCCGCACCTGGACCAGGGCGATCAGCGCGGCGATCAGCACGACGAATCCGATGTTGCCGGGCGCGGCCGGGTTCGCGGGGACGATCACCCAGTCGGCCAGCGCGCGGCCGATCAGGCCGCCCGATCCCGTGGCTCCGGCCACGGCCGCGGACGAGATCGCCGCGGCGACCGCGTGCGCGGCGAAGCCGAGCGCGATCGTCGCCGCCAGCACCGCCGCGAGCCGCCGCCACGGCCGCAGCTTGGCGACCAGGGTGATCAGGATGAGCAGGTAGAACAGGTAGCCCGACTCGGCCGGGCCGCGCAGCAGGCCGTCGTAGATCACCATCACCACCAGCGCCCCGGTGGCCGCGCCGGCGATGCTGCCGGCCCCGCCGAGAATCAGGCCGGCGTAGATGATGATCAGGATCGGGGTGTCGAAGTCCAGCGGGAACACGCTGATCTGCTGGGCCGCGAAAATCGTGCCGGCGAGCGCCGCCACCATCGCCCCGAACGCGAACGCCATCAGCTTCACCCGGTTGACCGGGATCGTCATCGCCGCGGCGGCCAGCGGGTCCTCACGGACGGCGCGCCAGGCCCGGCCGGTGCGGGAGGTGTCCAGCAGCCGCAGCACGGCCATCGTGACTACCAGCACCGCGACGAGCAGGTAGTAATAGCTCTCGTTGGCCGTCAGCGTGACGCCGAACAGCCGGATGGCATCCAGGCCGGCGATCCCGTTGACCCCGCCGAAGGTGCCCGGCGCGACGTTGTTGGTGAACTCCACGAACGCCTCGCCGAAGAACAGCGTCACGATCGCCAGGTAGTCGCCGATCAGCCGCCGCGACGGCCAGCCCACGACCAGGCCGAGCACCCCGGCCGCGATCATCACCAGCGGCAGCGTGAGCAGGTACGGCAGGTGGATGCCGACCGGGCCGTTGACCTGCCCCGACGACAGCACCGCGTAGCCGTAGGCGCCGACCCCGAAGAACGCGACGTAGCCGAGGTCCAGCACGCCGGCCCAGCCGACCACGATGTTCAGCCCGACCGCGAGCAGCGCGATCACCAGCGAGTCGATGCCGACCTGGAGCTGGAACCCGCCGAGGCCGAGGACCGGCAGCACCAGCCCGGCCAGGGCGGCCAGTCCGAGCCTGGGCCACCAGCCGACTTTCTCGGCCCCGCGCTGGACCGGCCCGAGGAAGGACGGCAGGTACTCGCGCCGGTGCTGGCTGCGGGCGACCCACTCGTCCGCGCCGACCTGGGGGCCGGTGGCCGGAGGCTGCGGATCGAGGCTCACCGGGCGCTCAGACCTTCTGCAGCTGGACCCGGCCGAGCAGCCCGCTCGGCCGGACCAGCATGACCGCGATCAGCACCCCGAACACGATCAGGTTGGTGTAGGTGGACGACACATACCCGGTGATGAACGACTCCGCGACGCCGATTAGCAGGCCACCGAGCATCGCGCCGGGCAGCGACCCGATCCCGCCGACCACCGCGGCGGTGAACGCCTTCAGGCCGGCCAGGAACCCGATCGTGTTGGTCACCTGGTTGAACAGCAGGCCGGCCATCACCCCGGCCACCCCGGCCAGCGCCGAGCCGAGGAAGAAGGTCGCCGCGATCGTGAAGTTCACGTTGATGCCGAGCATCTCCGCGGCCTCGCGATCGGCGGCTACGGCCCGCATCTGCTTGCCCAGCCTGGTCCGCACCACCAGCAGCCGCAGGCCAGTCATCAGCACCAGGCCGAGGACAATGACCATGATCTGAACCGCGTCGACGCTGACCGTGCCGACCGTGAAGCCGTCAGAGAACGGGATGAAGTCCGATGTGTTGTAGATCCTGAACTGACCGCCGAACAGCAGCAGCGCGGCGTTCTCCAGGAAGAAGGAGATGCCGATCGCGGTGATCAGCGGCGCGATCCTGGGCGCGTCCCGCAGCGGCCGGTAGGCGAACCGCTCGATCGCCACCCCGAGGCCGCCGGTCAGCAGCGCGGCGAGCACGAACATGATCACCAGCAGCAGCGCGACCGGGATGTCCAGCGCAGTCGGGCCGCCGAACCACTGGATCACGAAGTAGCCGGTGAACGCGCCGACCATGTACAGATCACCGTGCGCGAAGTTGAGCAGCTTCAGCACGCCGTAGACCATCGAGAAGCCCAGCGCCACCAGGGCGTACAGCGCCCCCACGGTGACGCCGTTCACCAGCTCCTGCACGAAAAAGGCCATCAGCCGCAAATTCCCCGGGTGCTCGGTGTCCTGATTGCCCCGGCGGGGGGGGATGGGCGGCGCCGGCCGCCCGGGTAGTTTGTTTGCGCGGGGGAGGTCGGCCCGGGGACCGCTGATG
>JBPCKO010000049.1:0-3747 GCA_051004215.1 Streptosporangiaceae bacterium
CACCTCCGCACCCGCCGGGCCCGCCGCACCCACCTCCGCACCCGCCGGGCCGCCAGCTCCGCCGCTGGCCACCGAGGCCGCCCCCGACACCCCCGGCTCGGCCCCGCCCGTACCCGGGACAGCTGGCACCGCAGCCGCCTCCGCGACTGCCGGCGCCGGGAAGCCGGGACCCGCCCGGGCGGCCGGCCCCTGGCCGAGCCTGAGAAAACGGTCCGTATCCGCCGATCCCCCGACGACACCGGCCGGGGAGCCCGACGTCTCCAGCACGCAGCCGATCCCGGCCGCCACCGACGAGCCGGCCGCCGGCACCGAACCGTCGGGACCGCACCACCCGAGTGCCGGGTCGGCCGGCCCCGGACGGCGGTCACTGACCGGGAGGCCGTTGTCCGGCGTGCCGCTGATAAGCCGGCGACCGCAGGTCAACCCCCGGCTGCGGGCCGACCCTCGGCTCCGCGTCTGGGTGACCCGGATCGTCATCATGCTGGTTCTGTTCGCGGGCTTCACCCTTTGGCGCGACTGGCGCTACGGGGTGACCGCCGCGATCATCTACGCGGCCGCGGACCTGGTCTACCGGTCCAAGACGACGGCCCCCGTGCCCCCCGCGGCCCGGGTGACCTCGGCCCAGCGCTATACGAGGCGCCGGCTTAAGGTGCTCCAGCCCGCGGGTTACCTCGCGTTGCACGCGAGGAAGATTCCGGGCACGAACCACGTGATCGACCACGTCGTGGTCGGCCCGGCCGGCGTCTTCACCCTCGACTCGCAGCGCCTGGACCGCAGGCTCCCGCTGCGGGCCATCGGCGGCATGCTGTACCACGGCCGTACCAGCATGGAGGGCCGCCTCGACCACGCCAAGGACGAGTCCAGGCTGACGGCCAAGCTGCTCGCGGGCGAACTTGGCCGCAAGGTCAGGGTCAAGCCGGTCATGGTGATGTACGGCCCGAGCATCTCCTGGGTGATCATCCAGGTGAAGGGCGTCGACGTCTTCGACGGCAGCCGGATCGGCACTTACTTCCGCCGCCAGAGCAAGCTGACCGCGCAGTACAAGCTGACCAGCGGGCAGATCGCGATGGTCTTCGCCGCCGCCGCCCGGGCCCTGCCGCCGGTGAACTGAGGGCTCGTCCCGGCCGCCTCGCGGCCGCCGCTAGTCTGTGACCTCCGATTGGCGGCAGGCAGGGCGCGAGAGACAGGTCAGGGCGTGACAGGGGCACGAGACTGGATGGCGGGAGCGCGCCCACGCACCTTGCCCGCGGCGATCGTCCCGGTCGCGGTCGGCTCTGGGGTAGCGGCCGGCTATGGCGACTTCGTCGCCTGGCGGGCCGCGCTGGCGCTGGTCGTGGCGCTCGCCCTGCAGGTCGGGGTCAACTACGCGAACGACTACAGCGACGGCATCCGCGGGACCGACCAGCAGCGGGTCGGTCCGGTGCGGCTGGTCGGATCCGGGCTGGCGACCCCGCGCCAGGTCCTCACCGCGGCGCTCGCCAGCTTCTTCGCGGCCGGCCTGGCCGGCCTGGTCCTCGCCGCGACCGTCTCCTGGTGGCTGCTGCTGCTCGGCACGGCCGCGGTCGCGGCCGCGTGGTTCTACACCGGCGGCCAGCGGCCGTATGGCTACCGCGCCCTCGGCGAGGTGTCGGTCTTCGCGTTCTTCGGCTTCGGCGCCGTAGCCGGCACCGCGTACGTCCAGATGGACCGCCTCGCCTGGCTGGCGCTAGCCGCGGCGGTCCCGGTCGGCCTGCTCGCCTGCGCCCTGCTGGTGATTAATAACCTGCGCGACATCCCGACCGACGAGGAAACCGGAAAGCGCACGCTCGCCGTCGTGCTCGGCGACCAGCGCACCAGGATCCTGTACACGGTGTGCGTGCTCGCCCCGTTCGCCGTCGCCGCCGGCCTGGCCGTGGTCGCGCCGCTGGCCCTGATCACGCTGGCCGGGCTGCCGCTCGCGATCGCGCCCGCCAGGCAGGTCCTCCGGGCGGTCTCTGGCCGGGACCTGATCGCGGTGCTCGGCCAGACCGGCCGGCTGCAACTGGCGTTCGGGCTGCTGCTGACGATCGGCCTGGCCGTCCGCCCCTGACCCGCCCGCGGCGGCCGGATCAGGCGGCGGAACCCGGACCCTGGTCGGCGGGTTCGGCGGTCACGGCGCCGTTCGGATGCTCGGGCAGGCCCGCGGCCGGCTGGCCAGCCCCACCCGGCTCCCCGGTGCCCGGCCGGCCAGCCTCACCCGGGCCGCCGGGGCCCGGCCGGCCAGCCTCGCCCGGCCCGAACGCGGAGCTGACCACCCGCAGCGCTCCGGTGAGCTCGCTCGGGATCATCCAGACCGTGTTGCCCTGCCCCTGGGCGAGCTGGGGCAGGGTCTGAAGGTACTGGTAGGCGAGCAGCTTCGGATCGGGATTGCCGTCGTGGATGGACTTGAAGACGGTCGAGATCGCCTCGGCCTGGCCTTGGGCCCGCAGGATCGCCGACTGCTTGTCGCCTTCGGCCCGCAGGATCGTGCCCTTCTTGTCGCCGTCGGCGGTCAGGATCTGGGACTGCTGCACCCCCTCGGCGTGCAGGATGGCCGCGCGCTTCTCCCGTTCCGCCTTGAGCTGCTTCTCCATCGCGTCCTTGATCGACTGGGGCGGGTCGATCGACCGGATCTCGACCCGGGTCACCCGGATGCCCCACTTGCCCGACGCGTCGTCGAGGACGCCGCGCAGCAACGTGTTGATCTTGTCGCGCGACGTCAGCGTCTGCTCGAGGTCCATGCTGCCGATCACGCTGCGCAACATCGTCGCCGCCAGCTGCTCGATCGCCTGAATGTAGTTCACGATCTCGTAGTCGGCCGCCCGCGGGTCGGTCACCTGGAAGAACAGCACCGTGTCGATGGCCACCACCACGTTGTCCTCGGTGATCACCCGCTGCCCGGTGAACGACACCACCTGCTCGCGCAGGTCGATCAGGTCCTTGACCCGGTCGATCATGGGGATGACGAGGTGCAGGCCGGGTTCCAGGGTCTTGTGGAACTGGCCGAGCCGCTCGATGTTGCGCGCCCGGGCGGGCGGAACCAGCCAGATCGACCGGCTCAGGAACACGATGACCAGCGCGACAACGACGGCGGCCACGATGAGGCCAGCGACGGCACCTGACATGACTACTCCCTCTGATGCACAAGGGCGGTCGCGCCCTTGATCTGCAGGACGTCGACGGTGGACCCGGCTGGGATGACGGACGCCTCGTCATAGGGCCGCGCCGACCATTCCTCGCCGCCGATCCTGATCCGCCCGGCCCGCGGCGTCACGTCGGCCAGGACGTACCCGGTCTGGCCGACCAGGGCCGCGGTGCCGGTACGCAGCGTGCCCCGCCCCCGGAGACGGCGCAGCGCGACCGGGCGGATCACGATGATGCCGGCCAGCGAGACGACCACGAAGACCACGAGCTGAAGCGGGCCTGGCCCGCCGGCGGCCCCGGTCAGGGCCGCGGCCAGCGCGCCCACGGCCAGCAGGCCGAGCGCGAGCGTCGTCGTCAGCATCTCGGCGACGCCAAGAGCGGCGGCGAGGATCAGCCAGATGACCAACAGGACCACAGGCCGCTCCGGTCAAGTTCTATACAACCCTGCAACAGTCACCCTAATCCCGCCCGAAGCCCAGCGGTACATGTCCTTGCGCCCCTAACACGGCGCCGCGGGGGGGGAGGGGGCCGGTCTCCGGTCGGGGCGGGCCGGACCCGCCGACCTAAGCGAGAGGAAAAATGTCCCCACCAACCACCAAAAAAAAA
>JBPCKO010000050.1:0-8290 GCA_051004215.1 Streptosporangiaceae bacterium
GACAGGTCGCGGGCCGCCTGCTCGATGGCCGCCCGGTCAGGCTCGCCGCCGGCCCGCAATTCACGCCCGGCCGCCGCCTCGAGCTCGGCCAGGTTCGGCTTGATCAGCGCGGGCCCGGCCGCCGCGCCCAGCCGCAGCGGCGGCCCGCTGGCGTCCAGGATCACCGGCAGGCCGGCTTCGGCCGCGATCGTGATCAGGCCGGCGTAGGCGTCGTCGGGCATGCCGGGCGGCAGGCTCCCGGTCAGCACCACGGCCGCGGCGCCGCTCACGGCCCGGGCGTAGACGGCGGTGAAGTCACGATACTCGGCCGGGGACACACGTGGTCCAGGCTCGTTGAACAGCGCCGTCTGCCCGCGCGCGCGGTCGGCGACCACGAACGTGCGCCGGGTCTCCCCCGCGATCGAGGTGAGCTGCGCGTCGGCCCCGGTGCCGGCCAGCCCGGCCGCGAGCGCCTGGCCGGCGCAGCCGCCCGCCAGGCCGGCCAGCAGCACCGGCTGGCCGAGCGCCCGCAGCGTCCGCGCGACGTTGAGGCCCTTACCGCCCGCCCTGACCTGCACCTCGTGCGGGCGGTTGACGCCCGACCAGTCCGCGCGGTCGACGAAATGGGTGACGTCCAGGGCCGGGTTGAGGGTAACGACGACGATCATCGCGCGGGCTGGGCCAGCCCCGCCCCGTCCAGGATCACCGACCTGGTCAGATTGCGCGGCCGGTCCGGATCCAGGCCCGCCGCCGTGGCCCGGGCTACCGCGACCCGGTGCACCCGCACCAGCTCGGCCAGCGGATGCGCACCGGACGGCCACATCTGCCCGCCGGCCGCTGCGACGTCCTGGGCCAAGCCGTCCGGCGCCTGCCCCAGCACCCAGATCAGGCTGCCCGGCCCGGTGACCGCGATAGGACCGTGCCGGAACTCCATCGCCGGGTAACTCTCGCTCCACAGGCCGGCCGCCTCGCGCAGTTTGAGGGCGGCTTCGCTTGCCAGTCCGGTTGTCCAGCCGGTGCCGAGAAAGGTGAACTGCCTGGCCTGGGTCAGCGCCTCGGGCAGCGGCTCGGCGAGCACCCGCTCGGCCGCCTGCGCGGCCGGCTCGATGTCGGTCCCCAGGTGCGCGAGCAGCAGGGCCAGTTCGGTGGTGGCGAACCTGGTCTGCACCACCGACTGCTCGTCGGCGAAGCCGAGCGTGATCAGCGCGTCCACGGCCGTCGCGATCGGGGTGCCGGAGCCGGCGGTGATCGCCACCGTCGGCTGGTCACGGCCGATCTGGCCGAGCAGGCGCAGCACCTCGGTGGTCGTGCCCGACCTGGTCAGCACGATCAGCCGGTCGTAGCGGCGGCCGGACGGCATCTCCGACGCCGCGAACGCGTCCGTCTCGCCCTGGCCGGCCGCCTCCCGGGCGGCGGCGTAGGACTGGGCGATGAACCAGGACGTCCCGCAGCCGGCCACCGCCACCCGCTCGCCCGGCGCGGGCAGGTGCCCGGCCACGTCCGGCAGCAGCCCCACGGCCCGGCGCCAGCACTCCGGCTGCGAGGCGATCTCGGTCTCGGTCCGCATCAGGTCCCCTTGTCTGGTCAGGTTCCGGCCAGCCCGGTCGCGGCGACCGACCGGACGAAGTACCGCTGGGCCAGCAAGAACACGGCCAGCATGGGGATGAGGCTCATCATGTTGCCGGCCATCAGCAGCGTCCACTCGGTCTGATGGGCGCCCTGGAACGTCGCCAGGCCGAGCGGCAGCGTCATCTCGTTCGGGTTGCTGATCGCGATCAGCGGCCACAGGAACGAGTTCCACGAGTCCAGGAAGGTCAGCGCGGCCAGCGTCGCCAGTGCGGGCGCGGACAGCGGCAGCACGATCCGCAGCAGCACGGTCAGCCGGCTCGCGCCGTCGACCCTGGCCGCTTCCTCGTACTCGATCGGCAGCGTGCGGAAGAACTGGCGCAGGAAAAACACGCCGAACGCGGTTGCCGCGTTGGGCACGATCAGGGAGCCGATGTGCCCGATCCCGGCCCCGGCCAGCAGGTTGATGCCGATCCACTTGGTGATCAGGAACTGCGGGATCATCGTCACCTGGAACGGCACCATCAAGGTGGTCATGATCAGGACGAACAGCAGGCCGCGGCCGAGGAAGCGGAACCTGGCGAAGGCGTACCCGGCGCATGCGCAGAAGGCCAGGTTGGTGGCGACCGTGGTCACCGCGACGACGGTGCTGTTCCAGAAGAACCGGCCGAACGGGGCCGCCTTCAGCGCCGCCGAATAGTTGGAGAACTGCAGCACGTGCGGGGTCAGGTCGGGCGGGAAACGCAGCGCCTCCGACGGCGTCTCGACCGAGGTGATGATCATCCAGGCGAACGGGAAGATCAGGATGATCGTGGCGGGCACCAGCACCAGGTGCCACGGGCTGAACGGCAGCCGCCAGCGGGGGCGCCGGACCGCGCCCGGCTGCCGGGCCGAGGCGCGGGCGGCCGCCTCGGCCACGCCGATGGCGCTCACCACGCCCTCATGACCGGTAATAGGTGAACCGGCGGCCGACCCTGAACTGGATCGCCGTCGCCACCAGGATGACGATGAACAGCAGATAAGCGATGGCCGAGGCGTAGCCGAAGCTGAAATTCTGGAAGGCCTGCTCGTACAGGTAGTACACGACCACGGTGGTGGCACCGAGCGGGCCGCCCTGGGTGGACAGGTACACCTCGTCGAACAACTGCAGCGCGTTGATGGTCAGCCAGACGGCCAGGAACAGCGACGCCGGGCTGAGCAACGGCAGCGTTACCCGCCGGAAGATCGTCCACCGGCTGGCTCCGTCGATGGCGGCGGCATCGGTCAGTTCCCGCGGTATCCCCTGCAGCGCGGCCAGGTAGATCACGACCCCGAAACCGGTCCAGCCCCAGATCGTCATCACGATGATGACGCCGAGCGCCTGCGACGGGTTGTTGAGGAACTGCTGCTGCGGCAGGCCGATCGTGCTGAAGAAGTAGTTGACGACGCCGAAGGAAGGGTCGAAGAGCCAGATGAAGACCAGCGCCTCGCTGATCGTGGAGATGGCCATCGTCAGGTAGGCGGCCGTCCGGTACAGCCAGATGAACTTGATCTGCCGGTTCATCGCAACCGCCAGGAACAGGCCGACGATCATGGTGCCCGGAACGAACAGCGCGGTGTAGATGATCGTGTGCACGGCCGCCGACAGCACGGCGGGATCATGGACCGCCTGCCGGTAGTTGCGGAAGCCGACGAACGGCGTATGCGGCGACAGCAGGTTGTTCTGCTGGAACGACATCACCAGTGACCAGACGATCGGCACCGCGCCGAAGAGCAGGATGATGACCGACGCGGGCGTGACGAACGCCCAGCCGACCGCGGACTCCGAGCGGCCCAGCCGCCCGCCCGGCCTGCCCAGCCGGCCGCCGGAGGCGGCCCGCCGGGCGCCTCCGGCTATCGTGCTGGCCGCCACCTCAGCCGCCGGACCCGCCTGAGCCGGCCAGGATTGCGTTGACCTTGCCGGCGGCTGCGGCGAGGGCGGCCTTCGGCTCGCTCTTGCCGAGCAGCACCGAGACGATCATGGTGCCGAGCACCTGCGAGATCTGCGGGTAGGTCGGGATCTGCGGCCTGGCCTGCCGCACGTTGCCGAGGTTCGAGATGAAGGTGGCGACGCCGGGCAGCGCCTTGTTCATCGAGGCGTCGAAGGCCGGCGTGGCGATCGACCGGCGGATGGGCAGGTCACCGGTGGCCAGCGAGAAGGCCTTGGCCTGGGCTGGCCCGGTGAGCCACAAGATGAACTTCTCGGCCGCGCTGACCTGCGCGGCACCGTTATTGAACAGGACCCAGTTGTCCGGCCCGGAGATCGTCTGGTGGCCGCCGCTCGAACCAGGGAACGCCGGCATGATCTGCACGCCGTACTTCGCGTTCGGGAAGCCGGACAGGTCCCACGGGCCGGTCACCAGCATGCCGATCTTGCCCGAGTTGAACAGCGTGGCATAGGGCTGGTCGGCCGGGTCGAGGTACACCGAGTGGTCGGTAACGGCCATCGTCCGCAGCGTGTTCAGCGAGGTCAGGCCGGCCGGCGAGTCGAACGCCGCCTTGGTGTTCGAGGCGTTGAGAATCTGGCCGCCGGCTTCCCAGAGCAGCGCCTCCCAGTGCCAGACGGTGTCCTCGGAACCGGGAGTGACGTAGGCGGTGCCGTACTGCTTGATCGACGGCTTGGTCAGCGCCTTGGCGTCGGCCTGGAACTGGGACCAGGTCCAGCCGGGCGCCGGCGGCTTCAGGCCGGCCTGCGCGAACAGCGTCTTGTTGTACACGGCGGCCAGGTTGTCGACCAGGGCGGGCACCCCGATGACCTTGCCGTTGACGGTAGCGACCGCCCGCTCGCCGACCCAGAAGTCGTTCCAGTTCACCGAGGGCTTGCTGACGACCTTGGTGAGATTCACGACCTGCGGGATCTTGGCGATGTTGGGCGCCCACGACCCGTACAGGTACGTGATGTCAGGCGGCGTGCCGCCCCGGACCGCGGTCAGTACCTTCTGCAGCGTGTTGTCGTTGTTGACCTGCAGGACGTTGACGTTGACGCCGGTCTTTCTGGTGTACTGCGCCACCAGCTTGGTGAACTCGGTCTGCTCGGCGCCGGTGTAGCCCTCCCAGATCGAGATGGACTTTCCTGACCCCGAGCCGCCGCTGCCCGTCCCGCAGGCGGCGAGCCCCAGTGCGGCCACCGCGCATGCGGTGAGAGCCGGCAGAATCCGCAGGCGATGAGATCCCATGGGCCGTCCTTTGCTCACGCCCGTCGCGGCGACTTGGGCCGGGGTGTCAGGCATGCGGCGGGAGGCCCCCAATCTTGGGCGCCCCGGGGCAAACCTGTCAACCATGCGCGAACACCGATGCGCAGTCTTATCCCAGGTTCCTTGATCAGAACTCGGATGTTCATGCGTCATCTTGCACGAATCGGCGGGCAATGGAACACTTTCGAGCTGTGATCAAGGTTGCGTTCATCGGCGCGGGCAGCATCGAGTTCACCCGCAATGTCGCCACTGACCTGTGCGGATTCGCCGGCCTGGGGGACGAGCTGGAGCTGGCCCTGTACGACATCAGCGCCAGCCGGCTGGCCTTCGCCCAGCGGCTGGTCGGCCAGATCGTCGCCCAGACCGGCGCGAAGGCAACCGTCACCGCGACCGACGACCGCGCCAAGGCGGTCAGCGGCGCCGCCTACGTGATCAACGAGATCCAGGTCGGCGGCTACGCCTCGACCCGGCTGGACTTCGACATCCCGGCCCGCTACGGAGTCCGCCAGACCATCGCCGACACGCTCGGCATCGGCGGGATCTTCCGCGGCCTGCGCACGATCCCGGTCGCGGTCGCGCTCGCGCAGGACATGCAGCGCCAGTGCCCGGACGCCTACCTGCTGAACTACACCAACCCGATGGCCATGGTGCCGTGGGGCATCTACGAGGGCACGGGCCTGGAGCGGGTCTTCGGGCTGTGCCACTCGGTGCGGGACACGCACGCCTTCCTGGCCGGCCTGGTCGGCGTGGCCGAGCCGGAGATCCGCTTCGTCACGGCCGGCTTCAACCACCAGGCGTTCGTACTGCGATTCGAGCATCAGGGCCGGTCGCTGTACCCGGCGCTGGCCCGGGTGATCGACGCCGACCCCGAGCTGCAGCGCCGGGTCAGGGTGGAGATCTTCCGCCGGTTCGGCTATTTCCCGACCGAGTCCAGCGAGCACTCCGCCGAGTACGTGCCCTGGTTCATGCGGCATGACTCGCAAGTCGAGCGGTTCCGCATCTTCGTCGGTGACTATCTGGCCAGGTCGGAGGAGAACCTGCGCGAGCTCGAGGAGTGGAGCGCCGAGCTCGCCGGCGGCCAGCCCCTCGAGCTGGAGCCGACCACGGAGCTGGCGTCGCAGTTCATCTACTCCGACCAGACCGGTGCCGAGCAGGAGATCTACGTCAACGTCCGCAACGGCGGCCTGATCGAGAACCTGCCCGCCAACGCCTGCGTCGAGGTGCCATGCCTGCTCGGCGCGGACGGCCCGCGGCCGCAAGCCGTCGGGGCGCTGCCGGTGCAGCTGGCCGCGCTGAACCGGACGTTCCTCAACGTCGTCGAGCTGACCGTGCGGGCGGCCCTGACCGGACGGCGCGAGCACGTCTACCAGGCGGCGCTGCTTGACCCGAACACCGCGGCCACGCTGACCGCCGGCCAGGTCGTGGCCATGTGCGATGAGCTGCTGGAGGCGCACGCCAGCCTGCTGCCCGCCGCCCTGCTCGGCTAGCCGTAGACCTGGCGCAGGAACGTGTTGGCGATCGGTCCCGCGCTGCTCGCGCCGAAGCCGCCGCCCTCGACCAGGACAGCGAAAGCCAGGTTGCCGTCGTAGCCGATGAACCAGCCATGGGATTGGAGATTCTTGCCGGTGCCGTACTCGGCCGTCCCGGTCTTGCCGTAGACCCCGGGCGGAAACCCGACCCCGGCCGCGGTGCCGATCGTCACGACGGCATGCATCATCGGCCGCAGCGTGGCGATGATCGACGGGCTGATCACGTGCGGCCGCGCCTTCTGCTTCGGCATCGGGTTCACGACCAGCAGCGGCGGGCGCCAGGTGCCGCTCTGGGCGGCGGCGGCCTCGGCCGCCTGGCTGAGCGGGCTGACCAGGTCCGTGCCCTGGCCGAACGCGTCGGTCGCCAGGGCGGTCGAGTCCGACGGCAGCTGGAAGGAGCCGAGCCTGGCCGGGATGCCAAGGGCCGGCCTGGAGTTGTAGCCGTAGGTCCTGGCCATCGCGGCCAGCTTGGCGCCGGTCAGCCGCTGGGTCGCCAGCTCGGCAAACGTGGTGTTGCAGGAGATGGCGAATGCGTTGAGCAGGGTGGTCGAGCCGAGCTGCTCATTCTTGTCGTTGTGGATCGTGTAGCCGCCGATGTCGACCGTGCCCGGGCAATCCACCGGGCTGGACGGCGTCATCCCCTGCTTCGCCAGCGCCGAGGCGGTCACGATCTTGAAGGTCGATCCCGGCGGGTACCTCCCGTCGATCGCCCGGGCCCAGCTGCCCGGGCGCTCGACCATCGCGAGCACCCGCCCGGTAGACGGCTGGATGACCACCATGTCGATCGGCTTGCTGGTCGACGCGGCCAGCACCGCCCGTGACGCGGCGAGTTGCACCGACATCGTGAGGCTGGTCCGTACCGGCTGGCCAGGTACCGCCGCGAACTTGTGCACGACGCCGTCGTCCCGCTTGCCGGGACCGGTCAGCCTGATGGTCAGCGACGGGCCGCCGGCCAGGCGCGACTGGTACGCCTGCTCGATGCCGCCCACGCCGATCGGGTCACCCGGCTGATAGGGCCGGCCCAGCTTCTTGGCCTGCTTCTTCGTGACCGTGCCGACGGCCCCGGTGAGCAGCCCGATCGATCCTGACCTGGCGAGCGCGGCCGGCGAGCTGAGCACGGTGCCGTCCGCCGCCAGGATCGGCGCCCTGGCCGGCCACGCGGTGCTCAGCGCGAACCGCTCGCCCGCCTTCAGCTCCGGGTTGATCACCGACGGGCTCCACCGCACCCACCAGAGCCGCTTCTTGTTCATCAGGTGCAGCACGCCCCGGTAGGTCCAAGTGTGCTGGCTGGTCAGCCGTTCGGTGACCGTGAACCTGGCCAGCGCCGACGCGCCGCTGGTGGTCACCTGGCCGGCCTGCAGCCGGGTGCTGAGCACGCCGAGCTGGCGGCCGGCCGCCGTCAGCGGGCCGGCCACGCCGCCCGGCGGAAGGCCGACGGTGACCTTGTTCATGGCCCGGTAGTCCTGGCGCTGCCAGCCGCTCAGGAAGTCGGCCGCGGTCTGCTGCGGGCTGCCCTTGGAACGCAGCAGCAGGTAGCCGCCGCCCGCCGCCGCGGCCGCGGCGATCAGCACGGCGACGAGCGAGAGCACCAGGGTCGTGCGGCGCTTGCGCTTAGGGCGGCCTGACCCGTGCCGCGCAGGCCCGCTCCGCCCGGCCGGCCCCTCCGGTCGCTGCGAACCGGGCGCCCCGGGCGACGTGGCTGGCCCGGTCCGCTGGCCGGGGGGCGATCCGGCGGCGGCCTGGCTGCCGTGGCCCGGCGGCCACTGCTCGAGCGGGCTGGGATAACGGCCGGTGCTGCCGAAGGGCGGCAGCGGGACCGGCTCCTGGTCGCTGTAGGCGGGCCAGGCGCGCGCAGGCCCGGCCGGCCCGGCCTGACCCGCCGGCCGATAAGGACGGCCGCTGCCCGGCGCGCACGGGCTCGCCCACTGATCCTGGCTCGCCCCCCGGCGCCGGTGCGGCCCCCTGCGATGGTCTGCCAGCTCGTTCTGGTCCGCCCGCTGGTGC
>JBPCKO010000051.1:0-3175 GCA_051004215.1 Streptosporangiaceae bacterium
GGCTCCGGCTCTTGGGCTTGGCCGCGGCCTCCGGCGACCCGGCGGCCCTGGCCGGGCTCCGGCGGCTGCGCCCCTTGGCCGGCGCCGCGGTGGTTTCCCCGGCCGCGGCCGGCTCACTCTCGTCCCGCGCGGCCGCCTGCTCGCCGTCCTGGCCGTCCGGCTGCCCGCCGAGAACGACCGGACGGCCGGACTCGTCGGCGACCTTGACCCGCTCGGCGAGCAAGTCAGCGGCCTTCGACCTGAGCACGTCGGCGACGACCGCGCCGAGCTGGCCCGAGCTGGTGAGCTGGCGCGCGAACTCGTCGGGAGCTACGCCCTGCTGGTACGCCAGCTGGGTGATGTACTGGCCGATCTCCTCCTGCTCGAGGCCAAGGTTCTCCTGCTCGGCGAGCTGGTCGAGGATGAACCTGGCCTTGACCGAGCGGCGCACGTCGTCGCCGATCTCCTTGTCCAGGTCGGCCTGGGATACCTGCCGGTTCTCGGCGTAGTCCGCCATCGTGAGCCCGGCCTGCTCCAGGTCGCGGGCCAGCGACTCGCGCCGGTGCTCGATCTCGTGCTCGACCAGGGTCTCCGGCAACGGCAGGTCGATCCTGGCCAGCAGCTCCTCGATGGCCCGGTCGCGAGCCTGGCCCGCCTGGCCCGCCTTGCGCATGGCCTCCATCTGGCGGCGGGTGCTGGCCCGCAACTCGCCGACGGTGTTGAACTCGCTGGCCGACTGGGCGAAATCGTCGTCCAGGTCCGGCAGGTCCTTGACCTTGACGCTGCGCACGGTGACGGTCACGTCCGCCTGGCGGCCGACCAGTTCGCCGCCCGCCAGCTCGGTGCTGAAGGTCGCGCTCTCGTCGGCCGACATGCCGGTCAGCGCGTCGTCCAGGCCGTCCAGCATGGTCTCGCTGCCGACCTCGTAGGAGACCCCGCTGGCCTGGGCGTCCTCGACGGGCTTGCCGTCCACCTCGGCGACCAGGTCAATCGAGACGAAATCGCCGGCCTGGGCCGGGCGGGATGCCGCCCGCAGGGAGGCGAACCGCTCGCGCAGGGAGCCGAGGTACTCCTCCACCTGGTCGGGGCTCACGTCGGCGTCGTCGACGGTCACCTGGAGCTGGGTGAGGTCAGGGAACTCGAACCCGGGCCGGACGTCGACCTCGGCGGTGAACGAGATTTCGGCGCCGTCGTCCAGCTTGGTGATCTCCACCTCGGGCTGCCCGAGCGCGGAAACCTGGGCCTCGCGGACCGCCCTCGCGTACAGCTCGGGCACGGCCTCGTTGATCGCGTGCTCGAGCACGGCGCCCCGGCCGACTCGCTGGTCCAGCACCTGGCGCGGCACGTGACCAGGCCGGAAGCCGGGAATCCGGACCTGCCGGCCGACCTCGCGGTAGGCGTTGTCCAGGCTCGGCTTCAGCTCCTCGAACGGAACCTCCACCGTGAGTCGCACACGGGTCGGGCTCAGCTCCTCGACGTCGGTCTTCACGACGTACTCACTCCTCGGATATCGGGCGGCCGCCGTCCGGCTACTCAGCTCCGGTACGGGCTCGCACGTACCGGGACGTCCGGCACCAGCTTCGCCAGCACCGCGTTTCCGGTCGGATGGGGTCAACGTGCCGTCGCGCAGTCACTCGCGAGATCGCTGACGGCTACGGCGGCCAAGTCTAGGGCCTGCGGGCAACATTCACCCGTCACGGGTGGTGATCGGCCCGGGCCGCCCGCGCAGCATGTCGCCATGAGCACACCGCATTCGACCCGGCCAGGCGATCCGAGCCAGGGCGGCCAGGCCGCCGGCGAGGTGGCCGGCCATGACTATCCGCCCGCCCGGCCGGCTGGCCAGGGCGAGCAGGACAAGGCGGGCTTCGGCCCGGACTTCGCCAGCGGCGCCTGGCCCGCCTTCATGGCGGGAGGCATCGGCGCCATCGTCGTCGGCATCTTGCTGCTGGCCTGGCCCAAGGCCACGCTGGCCATCGTCGCGATCCTGATAGGGGCATCGCTGGTCGTGGCCGGGCTGCTCAGGCTGATCGACGGCTTCACCGCCCACGACGCCAGCGGCGGGCGCCGCGTCACCCGGGTTCTGATCGGGCTGCTGGCCATCATCGTGGGCCTGTATTGCATCAGGCACTACCACGTGACGATCGCCGCGCTGGCCATCCTGGTCGGGCTGTTCTGGATCCTTCACGGCATCGCCGATATCGCAGCCGGCCTGTTCGCCGGTGCCTTCCCGGGCCGCGGGCTGACCGTCGTGGCCGGCGTCCTGTCGTTGTTCGCCGGCCTGATTGTGCTGTTCTGGCCGGCGATCTCGCTGACCGTGCTCATCGCGGTGATCGGAATCTGGCTGCTCGTCTACGGGCTGCTGATGGCGATCACGGCTTTCAGCCTGCGCCGCAGCGCCTCCCGCAGTGGCGCGCTGGCATCCGCATAGATCCCGCTGAAGGCGCGTTTACCTGGCCAGACAGGGTATGACGCAACCGTGACTCGCTGGCTGCCAGGGGGAGATACGACGGCGCCTGCGGGGCCAAGGCCGGGAGCACACAGGGCTCGCGGCTGAGCAAGAAAAAGGGGGCGGCTTGAGATGAGTAGTCCACAGGAACGGCCGGCCGGCTCGTCAGGCTCGACGATGGGATACGAGCAGGGGCAGGCTCGCGGCAGCGAGTACCAGTCCCAGGCCGCCGAGCAGGCGTCAGGCCGGGACACCGAAGCCGAGCGGGCATCCGGGCGCGGCTACGCGACCGGGGGGCGGCACGAGCATCGCGGTGCCGTCGTCAGCTTCACCGCGCTGGCCGGGACCCTGATGGTCCTGGGCGGCTTGTGGGGCGTGATCGTCGGGCTCGTCTCGCTGTCGACGAACCATGTGTTCATCACGGCCCCGTCGACCGGCTACACCTACTACTGGTCCTACCACGGCTGGGGCTGGGTCGAGCTGATCCTCGGCATCGTCTTGTTCGCCGCGGGTGTGTGCGTCTTCCTGGGCATGTCGTGGGCCAGGTACGTCGGGGCCGGCCTGGCCGTCCTGAGCGCCATCGCCCATTTCATGTACCTGCCGTACTCGCCGCTGTGGTCGATCATCATGATCGCCCTCGACGCGTTCATCATCTGGGCGCTGCTCTCGCCGCGCCGGGTGGCAGGAGAGTTCTAGCCGGGGCTGGCCGGCGGCCGACGCAGGCCGGCCGGCCAGCTACAACGCCCCGCC
>JBPCKO010000052.1:0-6788 GCA_051004215.1 Streptosporangiaceae bacterium
ATCATGGTGGTCAGCGAGGGCACCAGGCGCCGCCGGGCGTCCTCCTCGGACAGGTCTCGAAGCTTCCCGCTGAGCGCCCTGCGGTGGTACTCGAGGAACTCCTGCAGGGTCTCCCGTTCTGCGGCCACGGTGACAAGGTCTTCTCCATCTGCCAGAGGCGGGGTATCTGTCACCGTAAAAGGCTACGACCTGAGAGCCAATCGTGAGTGTGTCAAAGGCATCGAACAGACGGATGAGCAGATCTTCGCGGCCGCCTTGTCACTGACGGGCGCTGCGGTGACCACCAGCGCCAGCAGCCAGCCCCCGGTGTCAACGGCGACGGGCAGCCACCCGCCGCTGTGCTGCCCGGCCGGTCAGCGGCGAGGCTGGCGATGGTCTCGCCGTTACCGCGGGGACCGGCCTGCATGGCTGCGGCCGGTACGCGAGCGCGCTGAGTCCGGCGAGCTGGCCGGCCTAATCCGCAGTGCCGTGGCGGCGAACGAGGTCAGTCAGCGCGGCGATCTCCGCCGCCAGCGCAGTCCGCCCCTTCGCGGTAGCCCGAATCCAGGTGCGCGGGCGCTTGCCCTCGCATCCCTTCCACACCTGGACCAGGCCCGCCTCTTCGAGCACGGTCAGGTGCCGGGAGAGGTTGCCCGCGGTCAGCTCGAGCACCTCACGCAGGTAGCCGAAATCGACGCTTTCCACCTCTGCGGCGATGGTCAGGATGCCGAGCCGGTGCCGCTGGTGAACCTTCTCGTCCAGGCCGTTGGTGGGATGCGCCGCAGCCGTCATGCCGTCCGCTGCCTGAGCCGCTGCGCGAGATACGCTCCGCCGCCCGCCGCCAGCAGCACGAGGGCGGGCAGCAGCACGTCCGGCAGGCCAGTCAGCCGCAACTGGCCGCCGGACGGATTCCAGCCCAGCCGGAACAGCACGTTCTCGAGGTCGTAGAGGTTCGCTACCAGTGTCACCGCCGTGTACAGGGCGGCGACCACCGCCAGCCCGCGGCTGCGCTCAGCCCAAGCCAGGACCCACAGGCCAGCCGCAATGATGAGGAACGGGAACGTGCCGCGGATGATCAGGTCGCCTGGTACGACGCCGGCCAGTGGCAGCACCAGCACAAGCAGGCTGACCACGGCGCCGGTGATCAGGAAGCCGCGCGCCGGGGTAACCAGCCCGACCTGCCGGCCCCGCCGCCCATACCACAGGAACGTCACCGCGAATCCGGCTGCGATCGCGGCTAGCCAGTACACCGCTAGGTATCCCTGCCACCCGGTCCGCAGGAAGCCGCCGAAGCCGGGCAGGTACGGCGGCTCCGGTCCGCTCCAGGCGGCCCAGAAGGTCCGGCCGTGGCTGCCTGAGAGGTCGCTTCGGTTCAGGCCGGCCAGGTTCAAGGCTGGCTGCACGTAGAAGGGCACGCTCAGGCAGGTCAGGAGCCCGAACAGGAGCAGCGGCAGCCAGTAAGCGTGCCGGCGCGTACGCGACTGCTGTCGCAGCTTGCTGAGCTCGCCCAGCAGATCGGCCGCCTTCGCGGGGCCGCCGGTTCCAGCCGGGATCTCCACCGCGCCCCCGCTCGCGCCCGGCCCGTCGTGCCCGGTCCCGCCATGCCCAGTGCAACCGTCGTCAGCGCCAGGCCCGCTCTCGCTGCCTTCGATCACCCGTCTGCACCTCTCTCGTCGCCGGCGTACCGCAGGCGAGCCCACCGATCCGGAGCAGGTGGACCCCTATGGCAGACAGCTTTGCATAGCAAACTTATTGGCGCAATCGAATCGAAGGATAAGATCGGCCCCGCCCCGGCGTGCTGGCCAAGTACGGGTACATCGAGCTGATCCCCGATCAGCCGGGCCGGGAGAAGCCCTGGCGAATGGTCAGCCCGGAGCAGGATCTGTCGTCCGATGGCCTCGAGGAGTCCGGCGCCCTGGCGGCTCAGGCCGCCACCGAGGTCTTCCTCGACCACGAGCTGGCACGCATTAAGGACCGGGTCCGCCGGATGGAGCTCGAACCTCCCCCGTGGCGCGACGCGTGCCACGTTCTCGGGTCAAGCACCTGGCTCACCGCCTCTGAAATGCGGGCGATCAAAGACCAGCTGCTGGAGATCCCGCTCCGATATTCCGACCGCTACGCCGATCCGACGCGCCGGCCCCCCGGTGCGCGCGAAGTCCGCATCTTTACCGTCACCTCCGTGGCGCCGCGCCCAGCCGGGCCACGGTGATCGGCCTTCGGCCCCGCGGTGCGTTTGCCGATGCACGATTCCGGCGGCTGCTGATCGGGCAGTCGCTGTCCACGTTCGGGGATACCGTGCTGTACCTCACGCTCGGGATCTGGGCGAAAGCGCTGACCACAGCAACGCTGCCGCGGGCGCTGTCTTCCTCGCGCTCGGCCTGCCTGCGCTGTTCACCCCGGCGGGTGGTCATCTCGCCGACCGGGTCCGCCGGCGGCCTCTGCTGATGTGGGCGAACGCGCTGACCGCCGCGATGGTGCTCTCGCTGATCGCCGTGCACTCCGTGGCTCAGCTGTGGCTCATTTACCTGGTCGCGTTCGGCTACGGGATAGCCTTCACGGTCCTGGGCAGTGCCAGCGCAGGCCTGCGAAAGGATCTGCTGCCCGGAGCGGACCTGGCGGCGGCAAATGCAACGCTGAGCAGCATCGGCTATGGGGTGCGAATAGTGGCCCCGCTAGCGGGAGCTGGGCCTTTTCGTCGCATTCGGCGGCGCCGCCGTTGCCGTGCTGGACGCAGCCACGTTTGCTGTTGCGATCGCCGCGCTGTTCAGTATCAAGCTCACCGAGTCGTCGCCTGCGCCCGTGCCCGCCGGATCGTCCGCCGGGAGATGGCGGCCGGGTTCCGGCACCTGTGCGCAGTGCCGTTGCTCTGGCAGATCACCGTCGTCAGTGCCTGCGCCTTCAGCATCATCGGCCTGCAGGAGACCATTATCTTTGCCGTCATCGCCCAGGGGCTGCACCGACCGCCGTCGTTTCTCGGTGTGGCCAGCAGTGCTCAGGGAGCTGGCGCGATTGCCGCCGGTATCGTCATGTCGCCATCGCTGCGCCGGATCACACCACAGACGGTGTCCATCGCCGCCGGCGCGGGCCGCTGCCGTCGCGGTCCGGCTGTGCCGCGTCCGGGGCGTGACGGCCGCTAGCTGCCGGTACGCTCGCGATGCTTGCACCCGGGCCAGCAGCAGGGCCGTCTCTGGCCCTCCTCCAGCTCCTCTTGGGTCCGGCGGACGCGGCGTTCCCGGGTCTTCTGCTGCTTGGCGTCCTCGACCCAGCAGATGAACTCGTTACGGGCCAGGGGCGTGATGTCATTCCAGGCTCTTAGTGCGGGCTTATTGGCGAGCAGTGCGTCATTCAGGTCCGCAGGCATCGTGTGTACGACCCCACCGGGCACTCGCTGGCTACCCACACGGCCATGGTAGCGGGTGACCTGGGGTTTCTGGCCGGCGCGGGCGAACGATATCGAACCCCGCGACCAGCTCGGAAGGCGCGATACAGAAGCGAACCTCGGCCGTCCTCACGGTCAGGCCGCCCGCAGCGCCGGCCGCGGCACTTGCGGCCGCGCGCGTCGCGATGGCCACGTTCTTGCGCTCGCAGTCGTGCCGCGATCCCAAGCCAGGCGCGCGCGCTCGTTTACTCCGCGAATGATCCCGGTCGTCGCGCGGAGCGCGGCTTGCGATGATCTCCTGGTGGGCCTGGACCAGGTCAGCGCTGGCCCGGTAGAAGCAGCCTCGCTTCTCGCCGCTTGGCACCAGCAAGCCGGCTTCGACAAGGCGCTGCAGGTCCTTCGACGCCGTCGGCTCAGCGATGGTCTCTCAAAGGTGTCTTCGAGAGTCGCTCTGTAGGTGGCATTCCGCGGCCGGAGTCCGAGGGCCGCATCGAGCAACGGCACGAGGGTTCGCTCCGGCAACCGCCTCTCGCGCACGCGCTGCCGAGCCGTCCTGGCGTTGCCATCTCGGAAGGGTGGATCATGACGAGATTCAGGTGAGCCATGCTCGCCCTGATCAGACGGTCAAACTCGGCTCCGGGCCCATTGAGGGCTGTCACCAGCTCTGCTATCAGGCCAGGTACCGTCTCGGGATCAGGTCCTTCGTAGCCGATTTCGCCTGTCTCCCCTTTGCGGACGTAAATCGGCCTCTGGCAATCCCCTCCACCGACCGGGACGATTGGTCAGGTCGTGGCGCGGCGTTCTGGCGCACCAGTGGCGCCCGAGCAGCGAAAGACCGGTCCTCTTGATGAGAAACGGGCCTCTGCCCTGCGTCGGATCTGAACCGGCGGCCTCTTCATCCCGAAGCCAACTGGCGACGTGCCCGACCGCGACCAGGAGGTACCGGGCCTGCGAGGCGCGATCCTCGGGCGTCTACCTACGTCCGTACGTGACGCCTGTCTTTGTTACTCACTTGGTCACCCAGGCATCTCTCGGCCCGTCCGCTGGCCTCTTCCTTATCAGCTCCGGCCGAGGGCGGCTTCCGGCGCCTGCATACCCGGACTGATACAAGTCGGCCAGTGTCCGCCTGGCCGCTGTGTGCTGCCGTTCCTGTCAACGCTTCTGCCCGGCCACGGGCGGTATTGAGGTGATCAGGTTGGAGCTGCTCGGGTGGCCCAGGTGAAGCTGCCTGTTTCGGGGAGCTGGCCGGAGAGCTGGTCGGCGACCAAGCGCCCCATCGCGTCGGCGTCTTTGGCGGTCAGGTCCGGGTTTACCCAGCCCTCGATCTCGATCCGCAGAGTGCGGCCGGTCCAGCGTGCGCGGGCGTGCGCGTGGATGACTCCCGGTACCGACCCGGCAGCGGCCTCGGCCCGGGTGATCACGTCCGGGTCCACGCCGTCCGCGAGGCGGTGCACCACGTCCTTGGTGACCTCATACCCGACGTGGCAGATGAACAGAGTCACCGCCAGCCCGGCTACCGGGTCACCCCAGGTCTCGCCGAACGCGACCGCGACCAGGCCCGCGAGCGCGCCAGCCGACGAGAGCGCATCCAGCCAGGAATGCTTGGCGTCGGCGACCAGCGTGGCGGAGTTGATGCCGGGCAGCAGGTAGACCCGGATGACCGAGCCGGCGATCACCCCCGGCAGCGTGCCGGCAAGCAGGATCGCGGTCAGTGCACCGCCGGTCTGCCCTTGCCGCCGGTAACGGAAGATCGCGCCCGGCGCGGCGATGACGTTGTAGAGCAGGTTCGTCGGAGTGACGGACGGGTTCGGTGTGCCCAGCACGCTGACCTGGAACGGCAGCAGCAGAACCGCGCCCGAAACCCCAGCTGGCGTGGTGAGGACCGCGATCGCGAACGCGGCCGCCAGCGCCACGATCCCCGCCCAGCCGCCGCTGATCACCGGCCAAATATACGGCCAGCTGGCCGGCTGGCTTAGCTCAGCAGGCGGTCAGCCAGCCATTGCCGAGTCGCCGGAGGCGGCGGTGGCTCCCAGTGCGAGAAGCGCTACCTGCGCAGCGCGCAAATCTGGACGGTCGGTGCGCCATCCGACGCTCGGTCGTGCCGATGACCGGGTACCTGAGGATGATGATGCTTACGTTTGCTTTGATCGTCGGGGCTGAGGTCGCAGCAGTGCCGCCGTGAGAATGCGCCCGAGCCATTGCTCGAATTTGTCAGCGTGCCAGTGGCGCTCGACGGTGAGGATGTGGTGCACCTCGGGCGACATCAGGGTGTAGATGATGTCCAGGGCGTCGGCCTCGGTGAGGCCGACGGGGAGCCTGTGTTGCCGGGCGAGTGCCGCGGTTATGCGTGATTGGCCGTCGAGGCGCTGCTGCCTGGTTGTTTCGAGCAGGTCGGCGCATTCGGGATCCACGACCGCAGCGGTACGCAGCATCTGCTGCAGTGGTCCGGAGCGCTCCAGCACGCCCCGGGCCACCCGGGCGTAACCGGCGAGCAGCCGCTGTGGGTCGGTCTCTGCCGCTGCGGCGCGCGCGTCGGGGCGGTCATGCAGCGCCAGTGGCTCGTCATCTCCCACGAAGCTCGCGTCCAGAACGGCGGCCAGGATTCCTCGCTTGGATCCGAACAGCCGGTAGAGGGTGGCGAGCGGCACGTCCGCCGCTTCCCCGATCGCTTCGATGGTGGTGGCCTGGTAGCCGCGAGCCAGGAACAGCCGCCGCGCAGCGGTCACGACATCGGCACGCGTCGCGCTGGCCTGCGCCTGGCGGCGTGAGTTGTTGTAGCGGCGACGGGGCTTGACAGGCTCAGCCATATTCGCGATAGTACAACTATCTCTATGAGAGTGCCACTCTCATCAATATGAACTCCTCGACTAAACGGAGGTGACCGTGACCGCCGCGGACAACCGGGCCGTCATCGAACGGTTCGACGCAATACTCAACAGCCAGGATCTGAGCCAGCTCGACAAGCTGTGCACCCCCGACATGGTCAACCATGCGCTAGCGCCCGGCCGCCCCACCGGGCTGGCCGGCACCCGCGAATTCCTCAGTAATCAAGGAAGCAGCGGCTGGCGCTCGGACCGCTGGTGGCAGGTCATGGTCATGGCCGAGAGTGACTACGTCGTGCAATACGGCATCCGGGAGGGCCACTGGCCCGGAGGATCGTTCCGCGGCGTGCAGATCCCCGAAGGGGAATACACGCGGGAGGTCGCTTTCATGTACCGGCTTTATCACGGCCGCATCGCCGAACGCTGGGCGGTCCGCGATGACCTGGGCATGATGCAGCAACTCGGTGCCATGCCTACCGGCAGCTAGTGGTCTGTAAGAGCGTTAGCTTTAGTCTTCGCGCGGCTGATCTTGCCGAGGATCTCGTCGGCGTCCTTGGTCCAGGCGAACGGCCTGGGGTGGTCGTTCCAGTGGTCGATGAACGCGCCGA
>JBPCKO010000053.1:0-28148 GCA_051004215.1 Streptosporangiaceae bacterium
TGGCCACACCCAGAGGGCCCGCGCCCTCGAGGTGCGGCCCGGGGCCGGCGCCCCAGGCCGGAGCGGCCGGTGGCGTCGCGGGACCCAGTCGGGACCAGCCCGGGTCCGATGATGGGTGGCCGCAGGCGGCCGGCCAGCGTGACGGCGGCCAGCGTGACGGCGGCCAGGATGAGGGCGGCGGTCAGGGTGGCGGTGGCCAGGGTGGCGGCGGCGGTCAGCGTGGCGGCGGTCAGGATGGGGGCGGCGGTCAGCCTGGCAGCCAGCGTGGCGGCCGTCGGACTGAGGCCGGTGACCGCCGGGCGGGCGGCGAGCGCGGGCCTGGCGAGGTGCAGGTGCCGACCGGTGACCGGGCAGTTGACGTGCCCGAGGCCGGCGGGCGCATCGACCCGTCCACGGCGGGTCGCGGTGCCGGGTCAGAGCCAGGTACCGCACGGGGTGCCGACGGAAACGCGCTGCCGCCCGGCGGTGCGGTGGCCGCGAACGGGCCGGCTGGCTGGGGAGCGGTGCCGCTCGGCGGCCCGGCCTCCCCTAGCCCGGCGGGTACCGGTGGTACGGCCGCGGGCGAGATAGCGGCTGGTGAAGTGGCGTTCGGCGACGTACTGGCGGCTGGCCTGGCCCCCCACGAGGCCGCATGGGGCGGGGCGGCCAAGAGCAGTGCCACTAGGGACGGAGCGGCCAGCGACCGTGCGGCCAACGACCGTGCGGCTAACGACCGTGCGGCTAGGGACAGCGCGGCCAAGGACAGCGCGGCCAAGGACAGCGCGGCCAAGGACAGTGCAGCCAAGAGCAGCGCAGCCAAGAGCAGCGCAGCCAAGAGCAGCGCAGCGAAGGACAGTGCAGCCAAGGACAGTGCAGCGAAGAACCGCGCCGCCAACAGTGCGGTGAGCCAGGGCGGCGCCGCGCTTGACCGGAGCGGTCTGCCGGGCACGGCAGTGAGTGCCAGCCTCGCTCAGGACAACTCCGCGCCCGACGGTTCCGGCTCGGGTGGTGCGGCCGTTAGCGGCGCCCTATCTGGCGCTCCCGCGACTGGCGGTGCCGTGATTGGGGGCGCCGTTTCTGGCGGCGCGATGACTGGCGGTGCGGTGGCTGGCGGTGCCGTTTCTGGCGGTGCCGTTTCTGGCGGTGCTACGAGGGGTGCGGCGGCCCGAGGAGAGCGTCCAGGCGACGGCGGCGTAAGGGCGCCGGCCGGACCGCCCGGGCCGAAGGCGGGCCAGGCCAGTCAGGTGGGCCAGGCCGAGCCCGACGGGCTAGGACCGCTCGCTCTCGCCGCGTCAGCCGCCCGGGTCGAGGCCGAGACCAGGATCAGGGCCGCTTTGCAGCAGACCAGACGATCGCGGCATGCGGCACCTGAGCCCGCCGAGGGCGAGGTCGATGCGGAGGCGGAACCCGGCGCCCCTGGGTCAACCGGTAGTCACGAGAAGGGCGTGTCGGCTGCCGAGGCCCAGGCCCGCACCGAGGCGGCGCTGCGCGCGCTTGCTGAGCTGAGCCAGCCGAGCTCCGGGCCGCCGGCTCAGGCCGCGCCGGCCACCCGCCGTCCTGAGGTCGCCTCGGGCGCCCGGCCCTGGCTGGGCCTTGACCCGGCGCCGCCGGCCACTTCGGCCACGCCGCTGGCCGAGCCCGCTTCGCAGCCCGCGGCGGGGCGGCCGACCATCAGCGACCCGTACGCGCAGGCCGGGACGCCCAGCCGGGTCGGGCCCGGCTCCGGCCCGCTGGGTCAGGGGCCTGGGGGCACGGGGCCTGCGGGCACCGGAACAGCGGCGACGGAGCCCGCGGGCACCGGAACGGCGGGCGCGGGAACTGTGGCCGCCGGGACTGGGGCCACCGGGCCTGATACCGACCTCGACGAGGCCGATCAGGACGGGGAGTTCGAGGACCGGCCCGAGCATCCTTCCGGCTACGCCAGGCGGAACCGGATCGCGCGCGGCTACTCGATCCCCCGCCTGTCCCGGTCGAAGAAGCCAGGAGCGGTTCCGGGAACCTGACGCAGTACTGGGGACCTGAGCGGGACGTGGCCGCTCGCCAGGCGCCGGACCCCCGCTCGCACCTAACTAATCGCGTGCGGGCCGGGGTCCGGTCATGATGAGGTGGCGGCCATGAATCGAACCGAGGTGCTCGCTGCCTATTCCGAGCAGGTCAGGAAGAGCACCGAGCCAGATGGCACGGGCGCGGCGTTCGAGCTGGACGGCCCGGTGCTGCGCCGGTTCGCCGTCGACGGGCAGGACGGCTCCGGCGTGTTCTGGTGCGATCTGAGCGGGCAGGACGCGGACGCCGTCATCGCGGCCCAGATCGCGTTCTTCGCCGCCCGGGGCGAAGAGTTTGAGTGGAAGCACTTCAGCTACGACGTCCCCGCCGACCTGGCGGCGCGCCTCGCTTCGGCCGGCCTGCGCCCGGATGAGCCTGAGTCGCTGATGGTGGCCGAGGCCGGCGAGGTCCTCGCCGCCATGCCGCAGGCCGGGCCGCCGCCCGGCGTGCGCCTGGAGCGGATCACCAGCGAGGCCGGCGTCGGCCTCCTCGTGCAGGTGGCCGAGCGGGTGTTCGGGCACGAGCGGCCCGGGCAGCGAGCTGCCCTGCTCGCCCAGCTCGCGGCCGCGCCGGAGACCACGGAAATGGTGGTCGCGATGGCCGGGGACGAGCCGGTCAGCTCGTCCAGGATGGATCTGCTGCCCGGCACCGAGTTCTCCGGGCTGTGGGGCGGAGCTACGCTGCCGGCCTGGCGCCGCAAGGGCATCTACCGCGCGATGGTGCGCTACCGGGCCGAGATCGCGCTCCGGCGAGGGTACCGGTATCTGACCGTGGACGCCTCGGACCAGAGCCGTCCGATCCTGGAGCACATCGGCTTCGAGTGCCTGGCGGTCACGACTCCGTACCTTTGGACGCCCCCTGGCTGAGCGAGGCGGCGGGCGGTACGGCCTGCCGGCCATGGCCGGGGCGGCGGAAAACCGACTGCGGGCGCCCGCGCGGGCTGCCGAGGATGGGGCATGACGTGGAGCATCACCGACGACCTGGTCGCCTACCGGGCTGCGGCGTGGTCCTTTCTCGCCGCCGAACCTGACCGCTACTCCGTCCTGCTCACCGTGCTCAGCGCACTGGGCAGAATCGGTACCGGCACCTACGGCGATCGGCCGCCGGTATCCGGCTGGTGGCCGGCCGGCGGTCCGGTGCGGGCGGCCGTGCTGCAGACCCCGCCGCGCCCGATGCTGATCACCTCGCTTCCCGGCGACGCCCTGGCCCAGCTGGCGGCCGCGCTGGCCGGCCGGGGCACGATGCTGCCCGGGGTGAACGGGAGCGAGCAGGACGCGGCCGCCTTCGCGGCGGCCTGGCAGCGGCAGACCGGAGCGGGCGGAAGCATCGCGCAGCGCCACCGGCTGTACCGGCTGGGCGAACTGCGGTGGCCTGAGCCGCGTCCGGCCGGCTCGCCCCGGGTCGCCGGGCAGCCGGACACCGAGGCGGTGCGTGAGATCTACGCCGCCTTCGCCGAAGAGACCGGCCAGGACGGCGCACCCGGCGTGGCGCAGGACCGGCTGGCCGCCGGGCAGCTCATGCTCTGGGAGGTCGCGGGGGAGCCGGCCGCGCTGGCCGGGACCAGCGAGGTGATCGCCGGCACAGCCCGGGGCGGACCGGTGTACACGCCGCCTGAGCTGCGCGGCTGTGGCTACGGTGGCGCCGTCACGGCCGCTGTCAGCGAGCTGGCCAGGCGCGGCGGGGCGGAATCGGTGATCTTGTTCACCGACCTGGCCAATCCGACCAGCAACGCGCTGTACGCGAGGCTCGGCTACCGGCCGGTCGAAGACCGGGTGGTGCTGCTCTTCGGTGCATGACCCGCTCGTTGTCCGTTTCCGGCTGACGTGGTACAACAGGCCGAATGACGGCCAGCACCGGTTCCGCGCAGCAGGCCGCCGCGGCTCCCCATGGCCGGGGCGTCGTCGCCGTGCGCGTTGCCGGCCTGCGCAAAAGCTACGGGCCCGTGGTCGCGCTGGACGGTGTCGACCTGGAGGTCGGGCCGGGGGAGTTCTTCACCTTGCTGGGCCCGTCCGGATCCGGCAAGACCACCCTGCTCCGGCTGATCGCCGGGTTCGAGCGCCCGGACGGCGGCACCATCGAGCTGTCCGGCCGGGAGATCTCCCGGATGCCCCCGTACGCGCGTGACATCAACACGGTGTTCCAGGATTACGCGCTCTTCCCGCACATGTCGGTGGCGCAGAACATCGCGTACGGGCTGCGGGTCAAACGGGTGCCGAGAGCGGAGCGGCAGCGCCGGGCCGAGCGCGCGCTGGACATGGTGCGGCTGACCGGCCTCGGGGAGCGCAAGCCGGCCCAGCTGTCCGGCGGTCAGCGCCAGCGGGTCGCGCTCGCCCGCGCGATCGTCAACGAACCCCAGGTGCTGCTGCTCGATGAACCGCTCGGCGCACTCGACCTCAAACTTCGCCAGGAGATGCAGCTCGAACTCCAGCACGTGCAGCGTGAGGTCGGGATCACATTTGTCTACGTGACTCATGACCAGGAAGAAGCGCTGTCGATGAGCGACCGGATCGCGGTCCTGTCCAACGGCCGGATCGAGCAGGTCGGTACGCCGCTCGACGTCTACGAGCGGCCGGAGTCCGACTTCGTGGCTGGCTTTATCGGGATCTCGAACCTGATCGAGCGGGACGGCCGGCACATGACCGTGCGGCCGGAAAAGATCCGGCTGCTGACCGGCGGCGAGGAGCCGCCGCCCGGCTATCACGCGGAGACCGGGGTCGTCGCCGACGTCGTCTACGTCGGCGTGATCACCCGGTATGTCATCGACCTGGACGCCGGCGGCCAGCTAGTCGTCGCCAGGCAGAACGAGCGGGCCCCCTCCGCTGCCCATCATGAAGGCGGGAAGCCGGCCAGGATCGCCTGGCAGCCCGATCAGACCATCACCATTCCGCAAGGGGAGGGCGCGCGGTCCTAGCGGCCGCGCGGGAAGGCAAGGCGCATCATGTTCGGTCGTATCGGTATTCATCAGCGCGCGGCCGCCGGCCTCGCGGTCGCCGGCGCCGCGGTGCTGCTCGCCGCCTGTAGCAGCGGGGGCACCGGGAACCCCGCCACATCCGGGGGGACGCCGAGCGGCGGAGTGCCCACCGCGCACCTGCCGGTCCTGAAGAAGATAGGCAAGGGCGAAGGCCAGCTGAACCTGATCGCCTGGACCGGCTACACGCAGCCGGAGTGGGTCAAGCCGTTCGAGCAGCAGACCGGCTGCCAGGTCAGCACCAAGTACGCGAACACCTCCGACGAGATGGTCGCGCTCATGCAGAACGGCGGCGGCGGCCAGTACGACATGGTCTCCTCCTCAGGGGACGCCGACCTGCGGATCATCTACGGCGGCGATGCGCGCCCGGTCAACATGAGCCTGATCCCGAGTTCGAAGGACTTCTTCCCGCAGTTCCAGTCGCCGGCCTTCAACACCGTCGCCGGCGTGCACTACGGCGTCTCCCTGCAGTGGGGCCCGAACGTGCTGATGTACTCCAAGAAGACGTTCAAGACCGCGCCCTCGTCCTGGGACGTGATCTACGGCAAGCAGTACCGGGGCCAGATCACCGTCCCGGACAACCCGATCCAGATCGCCGACGCGGCCTTGTACCTGAAGACCCACAACAAGAGCCTCGGCATCACCGATCCTTACGAGCTGACTCAGCCGCAGTTCAGCGCCGCGGTCAAGCTGCTGGCCAGCCAGCGGCCGCTGCTGAAGTCCTACTGGGCGGCGGCCAGCTCGGAGATCTCGGCGTTCAAGAACGGGGACGTAGTGGTCGGAGCCGGGTGGCCCTACCAGGTCAGCGCGCTGAAGTCGGTCAAGTACCCGATCGGCTCGACCATCCCGAGCGAGGGCGCGACCGGCTGGGCCGACAGCTGGCTGCTGGCCGCCAAGGCGCCCCACCCGAACTGCGCGTACATGTGGATGCGGTACATCAGCACGCCGAAGGTGCAGGCCGAGCAGGCGGTCAGTTACGGCGAGACGCCGGACAACAAGCTGGCCTGCTCGTACATGGACAAGCTGCAGGCCGGATCGTGCGCGGAGTACCACGCCAACGCGCCCGCCTCCTACCTGGACGCGATCGCCTTGTGGAAGACGCCGGTCGCGACGTGCGACAACGGCAACGCGGACTGCGTTCCGTACTCCCAGTGGGTGACCGCGTGGAACACCCAGGTCAAGTGAGCGGTCGTCCAGGCGGCCCGGCCCGATGACGGCCGGCGCGGAACCTGGCCCGGAGCCGCCCGGCGCCGGGCCAGGGGCCTGGTCGCGGGTCGGCGTCGCCCTGTGGCGGCGGCCCTGGGCCAGGGCCACGCTGCTGCTGACGCCGCCGCTGGCCTGGTTCGTGGTGATCTACCTGGCCTCGCTGGTGGTGCTGCTGATCACCGCCTTCTGGGAGACCAGCTCGTTCACCAGCAGCGTGGTGCGGATCTGGAACCTCGATAACTTCAGCACGCTGTTCACCACGGCCGCCTACCGCTCGGTCATCGTGCGCACCGTCGGCATGGCCGCGGGCGTCACGGTGGTGGACGGCATCCTGGCCTTCCCGTTCGCCTACTTCATGGCCAGGGTGGCGGGCCGGCGCGCCAAGACGTTCCTGTACGTGGCGATCCTGCTGCCGCTGTGGGCCAGCTACCTGGCCAAGGTGTACGCCTGGCAGCTCGTGTTCACCAGGGACGGCGTGCTGAACTGGGGCCTGGGCAAGCTCGCGATCGGCCAGCTGAACCTGATCAACACGAACTGGGCGGTCTTCATCGCCTTCTGCTACATCTGGCTGCCGTACATGGTCATCCCGGTCTACGCGGCGCTGGACCGGATCCCCGGCTCGATGATCGAGGCGTCGCAGGATCTGGGCGGCCGGAGCTGGCGGACAACCCGCTCGGTGATCCTGCCGCTCGCGCTGCCCGGCATCGTGGCCGGGTCGATCTTCACGTTCTCGCTGACCCTCGGTGACTACATCACCCCCGAGCTCCTCGGCGGGACCAACTCGGTGTTCATCGGCTCGGTCGCCTACGACAACTTCCTGTCCAACAACATCCCGCTCGGCGCCGCGATGGCGATCGTGCCGATCGCCATCATGGTCTGCTACCTGCTCGGCGCCCGGGCGCTCGGCGCCTTCGAGGAGCTGTAATGGAGCCGGCCGGGCTGAAGATCGCCCTGCGCGTCTGGGTCGCGCTGGTCCTGCTGTTCTTGTTCCTGCCGATCCTGCTGATCGTGCTGTACGCGTTCGACCCGGCCACGGTGGAGAGCTGGCCCATCCAGGGTTTCACCTTCCACTGGTTCTCGGTCGCCTGGCACGATTCTACGGTCCGGGCCGCGCTCTGGCTCTCGGTCAAGGTCGGCCTGCTGGCGACGGCGGTCGCGCTCGTGCTCGGCTCGGCCGTCGCCTACGCGCTGCGCCAGTTCACCTTCTTCGGCAAGGACGCGATCTCGTTCCTGCTGGTGCTGCCGATCGCGCTGCCCGGCATCGTCACCGGGCTGGCGCTCAACTCGTTCTTCACGTTCACCAGCATCCGGCTCTCGCTGTGGACGATCGTGATCGGGCACGCCACGTTCTGCATCGTGATGGTGTTCAACAACCTGATCGCGCGGCTCAGGCGGCTGCCCGGCTCGCTCGCCGAGGCCTCGATGGATCTCGGCGCGCGCGGCTGGCAGACCCAGGTCTACGTAACCGTGCCCTTGGTGCTTACCGCCCTGATCTCCGGCGCGCTGCTGGCCTTTGCGCTGTCGTTCGACGAGGTCGTGGTGACGGTCTTCACCTCGGGGGCGCAGAACACCCTGCCGATCTGGATCTTCGGCCAGCTCCGGCTGGGTCAGCAGCTTCCTGAGGTCAACGCCGTGGTCACGTTCGTGATCCTGCTGACCATCGTCCCGGTGCTGCTCGCGGCCAGGATCGCCGGGGCCGGCTCGGTGACCAGGACGGCCAGGGCCGCCGCCGTCACCGACACCGGGCGGATCTAAGCTGAACCTGCGGCGCCCGGCGGGTGCCGCAGCTTGCCGGCCGGCCAGTGCCGGCCCCGCGCAATGGTGGTGATCGGTCATCTCCAGCCCTGCCCGGCCACCCGGGCCGCCCGGGCCGCCCGGACCGGAGGACCTGCCCGCCTCCTGGCTGCGGGCCAACTGCCCGTGCGCCTCGTGCGTCGACCCGGTGTCCGGGCAGCGCCTGGCCGTCATCACCGACCTGCCCGAGGAGACCGAGGTCACCGCGGCCGAGCCGGACGGCGACGCGGTCCTGGTGACGTTCGGGCCCGATGGTCACCAGGGCAGCTTCGGCCGGGCCTGGCTGGCCCGGGCGGGCCAGCCGAGGCCGGCTCCGCGGACCGAGAACGCCAAGCGGCTGTGGACGGCCGCCGACTTCCGTGCCGGGCCGCCCGAGGGTCGCTGGCCGCGTTACCTGGCCGACGACGGTGACCGGTCCAGGTGCCTGAGCGCGGTGCTCCGCGGCGGCTTCGTGCTGCTGCGCGACGTGCCGGCCACGCCGGGCAGCGTGCTCGCCGTCGCCCAGAGCATGGGATTCGTCAGGGAGACCAACTACGGCCGGCTGTTCGATATCCGGGCGATTGTCGATCCTGACAACCTTGCCTATTCAGCGCTCGCGATCGCCCCGCATACCGACAACCCGTACCGGGATCCCGTGCCGACCGTTCAGCTGCTGCACTGCCTGGCCGGCGCGGCCGCGGGCGGCGACTCCGGCCTGGTCGACGGGTTCGGCGCGGCCGCCCGGCTGCGGGCCGAGCAGCCGGCCGCCTTCGACGTTCTGACCAGCACGCCGGTCACCTTCGGCTACTCCGACGCGACCGCGGAGTTGACCGCGACCGCCCCGATGATCAGCCTGGACGCGCGCGGCCTGATCACCCAGATCCGGTTCAACAGCCGCTCGCTGCGGCCGCTGGCCGTGGCCGACGCGACCGGGCCGGGGCCACTTTCCGGCCCGGTCGGCGCGGACGCCTTCTACCAGGCCTACCGCGCCTTCGCCGCGGTCCTGTCCAGGCCCGGGCTGATGCTCACGTTCCGGCTCGGGCCCGGCGACTGCGTCGTGTTCGACAACACCAGGATCCTGCACGCCAGGACGGCGTTCACGGCGGCGGGCAGCCGGCATCTGCAAGGGTGCTACGCCGACTTGGACGGCATCGAGTCCACCGTCGCGGTGCTGCGCCGCCGGGCCAGCGCCGGGGAACAGGAGCAACCCTCATGACCAGCGCCGCCGTCCCCGACCCGGCTGAGCCGGTCGCCCTGATCGAGGCACTGTTCGCGGCCGAAGGCGCCAGCGAGTACCTGGGCGAGGCCGTCACCCAGGCCGCGCACATGCTGCAGGCCGCGCGGCTAGCCGAGCAAGACGGAGCCGCCGACGCCCTGATCGCCGCCGCCCTGCTGCACGATGTCGGCCATTTCACCGGGGCGGTCAGCGGGCCCGGGCTGATGGCGGGCACGGACAACCGGCACAGCGACACCGGCGCTGCCTGGCTGGCCCGGTGGTTCGGGCCCGAGGTCACCGAGCCGGTCCGGCAGCACGTGGCGGCCAAGCGCTACCTGTGCGCGGCCGAGCCCGGCTACGCGGCCACGCTGTCCCCGGCCTCGGTCTACACGCTCGGCGTCCAGGGCGGCCCGATGAGCCGGGCCGAGTGCGAGCGGTTCGCGGCCAGCCCCTACGCGGGCGATGCCTGCCGCCTGCGCCGCTGGGACGACGCGGCCAAGGACCCGGCGGCCGCGAATCCGCGGTTCGGCCATTACCGGCCCCTGCTCGCCAGGCTGGCGGCCGGCCGGGCGCGCGGTTAAGGAGCGCTGGTGCCGGACCGGCCGTACGCGTCCTGCAGCCGCACGACGTCCTCGCGCCAGCCGGCATGGGCCGTCGAGGTCTCGGCAAAGACGAGGTCGCTGATCGCGGTCACGCGGTGCACCACCCCGGCGGGCAGGTGAATCACGTCGCCCGGCTCGAACCGGCCCGTGGTCAGCTCGCCGTGCACCGGGCCGTACTGGATCTCGGCCGCGCCGGAGATCATGAACATGGTTTCGTCCTTGCGCTCGTGATACTGCAGGCTGAGCGAGTGCCCGGCGGTCACGTGAATGATCTTGCCGACGTATTTCCCCTCGGCCGCGGCGAAGATCTGCTCGCGCCCCCATGGCTTGTCCTGCTCCTGGGCGCGGTAGACAGTCGCCTGCGGGCCGGCCTGCTCCGGCGCGTGCGAGTCGGTCACGAGTCCTCCACTTCTCGATCGCCCGAACCTACCCGAACAGCGGGAAGCGGTCCGCGGCTGGTCCCAGGGCTGACCGGTCCGCCTCGGTCAGCGCGATCCGGCCGGTGCCCTTCAGCGCGCCGGTCTCGTCGTCCCAGTCGGGCGGCAGCGCCTCGCCGAGCAGCCCGCTCAGGACCCGGCGGACCAGCCGGAGCGGGATCGGGTCGGACGGCGGCGGGTCGGCCAGGCCGGCCGCCAGGTCCAGGTAATGCACCGCCGACTCGACGGCGAGCGTGCCGGTGAAGTCGGCGGTCCGCAGCACATGCCCCTGCGTCGTCACCAGCTCGTAGGGGCAGGCCCTGGCGGCCCGGCAGGCCGCCTCCGCGGTGTCGGTCCACTCCCAGGTCAGCTTGGCCGGGCTGAACGCCGAGGCCGCGATCCTGACGTGCCTGGCGTGCTCGGCGGCGGCGTCGCTGCCCGGCGGGATCTCGCCGTCGGCGCCGAACGGCCGCCAGTAGCTGATGTCGTCCCGGTCGGGCGGGCCCGATCCGGGGGTGGCGAACGTGCGCAGCGCCCGCCTGGCGTCCAGCAGGCTGTGGTAGAGCACGTCGCCCACCGCCCAGCCGGCACACCGGCTGGCCCGGAAGAAACTGGCATCGTCGAGCCCGGTGATGGCCTCGGTCACTTGCGCGTAGGCGCCGTCGAGGGCCGTCTCGGCCAGCTCGCGGCTCAGCTGCTCCACGTAGCCGATCCTGCCATCGCTAGGACCGGCCGGCAGCGGTATGCGGCGACTCGCTGGCGTCCGGCCCAGGTGCCCCGGTCAGCATGGCCGCGTCCCACTTCTCCTCGATCCGGCCGTACCGCCAGATCGCGAGCGCCGCCAGCCAGGTGATCACGAACACGGCGGCGATCACGAACCCGGCCTTGTTGATGTTGAAGTTCGCCATGAAGGTCCAGAAACCGCCGGTCAGGCGGGCCTGCTGGCCGACCAGCCCGAGGATTTCGATGGTGCCGATGAAGAAGGCCACGAAGACCGACAGGCCGGTGATCGTGAGGTTGTAGTAGACCTTGCGGACCGGCCTGGCGAAGGCCCAGTCGTAGGCGAAGTTCATGAAGCAGCCGTCCGCGGTGTCGAACAGGCTCATCCCGGCCGCGAACAGGAATGGCAGCGACAGCACCGCGTAGAACGGCAGCCCGCTGATCACGGCGGTGCCCGCCAGCACCAGGAACGCCACCTCGGTCGCGGTATCGAAGCCAAGCCCGAACAGCAGGCCGATCGGGTACATCTTCCAGGGCGCGTCGACGCGCTTGTTCAGGGGTCCGAGGATCCGGTTCATCAGGCCGCGCTTGGCGAGCTGCTCCTCGAGCTCGGAGTCGCTGAACTGGCCCGAGCGCATGTCCCTGAACACCTTCACGATGCTGACCAGGATGACCACGTTCAGCGCCGCGATCAGGTACAGGAAGGTCCCGGACACCGAGGTGCCGATCACGGTGGTCACGCCGTGCAGGGTAGATCCGCTGTTGCGGACCTGGCTGTTCAGCGCGCGGATGCCGAAGTTCAGCAGCACCGCGAGAATGAACACCACCGAGGAGTGGCCGAGGGAGAAGAAGAACCCGACCGACAGCGGCCGCTTGCCCTCGCCGACCAGCTTCCTGGTGGTGTTGTCGATCGCGGCGATGTGGTCGGCATCGAACGCGTGCCGCATCCCGAGCGTGTAGGCGAGCACGCCGGTGCCGAGCCCGAAAGCGTTGCCCCGGCTGATGTGAGAGGTCCCGCCGGACACGGCGAGGGCGAGCAGCCCCCAGCCGGCCAGGTGCAGGCCCACGACGACGGCGGTCATCCCGCCCATCCGCTTCCACTCCGCTGCGGTCAGCGCGGCCCTGATCGTGGCCATGCGGCCGGTGCCTGACGACATGGCGCCACAGTAAGTTACTTGCAAATGACTTGCAATAGCGGGGCGACCGCAGACGCGAATTGCTGGCCCGGCCGCTAGCGGCTTACGATCGAGGACGGCCTGCCGGTGGCCAGGCTGTCCGTGAACATTCCCCGGAGGTGGTCGGACCGTGCTCACTTACCCCCAGACGGCAACGGGGCCCGATGGCGACGAGTATCACGGCGACCGCGTGCCCGACCCTTACCGGTGGCTGGAGCGCACCGGCGCGCCCGAGACGGCCGCCTGGATCGCGGCCCAGAACGATCTGACCATCGGCTGGCTGGCCGGCACCGGCCGGGAGGCCATCGCGGCGCGGCTGGCCAAACTGGCCGACTACCCGAAGTACGGGGTGCCGTTCGAGCGGGGCGGCCGCTGGTTCCAGTTCCGCAACGCCGGGCTGCAGGATCAGGCCGCGCTGTATGTCGCGGACGCTCCCGGCGACGAGGGCCAGGTCCTGCTCGACCCGAACACGCTCGCCAACGACGGCACCGCGACGGTCAGCGGCGTCGCGCTGACCAGGGACGGCTCCCTGCTCGCGTACGCGATCAGCGCGAAGGGGTCGGACTGGCAGACCTGGCGGGTGCGCGACACCGCGACCGGCGAGGACCTGCCCGACGTGGTCGACTGGGCCAAGTCCGACCGCGCGGCCTGGCTCAGCGACCGGTCGGGGTTCTACTACATGGCCCCTGAGCCGCCCGTTCCCGGGACCGAGTACCTGGCCGAGAGCGGGCTGCGGCGGATCCTGCTGCACAAAATCGGCACCCCGCAGTCGGACGACGAGCTCGTCTTCGCCAGTCCCGAGCACCCCGACTGGTACCCGGCGGCCGAGGTGAGCGACGACGGCCACTTCCTGGTCATCTCCGTGTTCGCCGGAACGGCACCGCAGGCCAGGATTTTCGTGCAGGACCTGGAGCTGCCCGGCTCGGCGCTGCGCCCGCTGGTTCGCGATTTCGACACCATCGCCGACATCGTGTCCGCCAAGGACGGCACCTTCTACCTGGTCACCGACCACCAGGCCGAGCGCAAGCGCCTGGTCGCGGTCGAGCTGGAGCAGCCGGAGCGCGAGCACTGGACCGAGATCATTGCCGAACAGCCCGACACGCTGCTCGCCTGCTACCGGTTCGGCGGCCGGTTCGTCTGTCATTACCTCAGGGACGCCAGCTCGGTGCTGCGGGTGCACGACGCCGATGGCGGGCCCGCGCACGACGTCAGCCTGCCGCCGCACTACTCGGTCGCGGACGCCAACCGCAAGGGCGACGGCATCGAGGGCCGCGAGGGCAGCGAGCGGGTGCACTTCGGGCTGACCTCGTTCGCCGAGACCGGCTCGCTGTGGTCGCACGACCTGTCGACCGGGCAGACCGAGATGGTCAGGCCGTCGGCCGGGCTGATGGACCCGGCCAGGTACCCGGTCGAGCAGGTCATGGTCACCTCGGCCGACGGGACCGGGCTGACCATGTGGATCACCCGGCGCGACGACGTCGAGCCGACCGGAGACGTCCCCGTTCTGCTGTATGGCTACGGCGGCTTCGACATCCCGATCACCCCGGCCTTCAACCTGCTGCACGCGGCCTGGCTGGACGGCGGCGGGCTGCTCGCGGTGGCCAACCTGCGCGGCGGCGGCGAGTACGGCCGGGCCTGGCATAACGGCGGCCGGCTCGCGGTCAAGCAGAACGTGTTCGATGACTTCTGCGCCAGCGCCCGCTGGCTGGCCAGTTCCGGCTGGTCCCGGCCGGGCCGGATCGCGATCATGGGCGGATCCAACGGCGGCTTGCTGGTCGGCGCCTGCCTGACCCAGCACCCGGAGCTCTTCGGTGCCTGCGTGCCCGCGGTCGGCGTGCTCGACATGCTCAGGTTCCACAAGTTCACCGTGGGCCGGGCCTGGGTCTCGGACTACGGCAGCCCCGACGATCCCGGGCAGTACCGCTGGCTGCGGGCTTACTCGCCGCTGCACAACATCAGAAAGGGCGAGAAGTACCCGCCGACGCTGATCCTGACCGGCGACCACGACGACCGGGTGGTGCCGGGCCACTCGTTCAAGTTCGCGGCCGCACTGCAGGCCGCCCAGGGCGGTGACGCGCCGGTGCTGATCAGGATCGAGACCTCGGCCGGGCACGGGGCGGGCAAGCCAACCAGCAAGATCATCGCCGAGGACACCGACGTGCTCGCGTTCCTGCGGCGGGCGCTGCGGGTCGATGGCCAGGTGACGGCGGGGTAGCGGCTTCCTGCCCAGCCCTGGCCGGACCAGCCCAGCCGGCCGGACTGGCCGGGCCGACCGCTCCGACCGGGCCGGCCGGGCCTACCTCAGGTAGGAGGCCCCGTTCAGGTCCAGCACGGCCCCGCTGGCCCACTCGGCCTGCGCCGAGGCCAGGTACAGCACGGCGGCCGCGATCTCGCCCGGCTCGGCGACCCGCCCGAACGGGCTCTGGGCCCGGATCTCGTCCCCCCGCGGCGGCTTCAGGTGCTCGTTCGTCATGTCGGTGGCGACGAACCCGGGCGCGACCGCGGTCACCGCAATCCGGTAGGGCGCCAGCGCCCTGGCCAGCGACTGGGTGAGCGAGTTCAGGCCGGCCTTGCTCGCGCCGTAGGCGGGCGACTGCGGCTCGCCGCGGAACGCGCCCCGGGAGGAGACATTGATGATCCGGCCGCCGCGGTCCTTCATGTGCTGGACCGCGCACCAGATGACGTTGGCCGGGCCGATCAGGTTCACCGCCAGGGTGTCCCGCCACTGGTCCTGCCAGCGCTCGTAGGACACCTCGGTGACCGGGTGCGGCGTGAACACGCCGGCGTTGTTGACCAGCACGTCCAGGCCGCCGAGCAGCCCGGCAGCCCGGTCGGTCATCGCGCGGGCGGCCTCGGGGTCGGCCAGGTCGGCCTGCACGATCGCATGGCCGGTGCCGGGCAGCGCCGCCAGCAACTCGGCGGCCTGGCCCGCCGAGTCGCGGTGATGGATGGCCACCCGGTCACCGGCGGCGGCGAATGCCTGGGCGATGGCCCGGCCAATTCCCCGCGAGGCGCCGGTGACCAGGACCGCGCGCCCGCGGTCGGGCTCAGGAGCCACCGGCCGGCCCGGTCGCACCGGCCCGCTCAGGTGCCGCTGGCCGGCTGCGCCGGGCAGTCGGCGGGCACCGTCGGCCTGGGCCGGTAGTGCGGGTGGATGTACCTGATCACCTTGCCGGTCTTCTTGCTCTTGACCGGGATCGGCTTGGGCTTGTGCTGCACCCAGGACCGGACCGCGGCCCGGGCGGCCAGGCAGCCCTGGTAGTGCGAGCGGATGTTGCCCGCGAAACGGGTGGCCTCGGCCAGGGTCCCGCTGGAGTTCTGCTGGATGGCGGCGGCGTCGGTGGTCGTGATCCCGGAGACCGGAACCCCGGTCTGCCGGTACACGCTGTGCAGCGAGACGCCGAGCAGGGTCTGGTCAAGACCGCGGAATATGACGACCTTGCCGTTGGCCGTGCCGACGTAATACTGGCTGTGGACGTACTGGTAGCCCACGACCAGGCCGGCCGCGACCAGCAGCACGAACAGGGCCAGGATCGAGGTCATGACCGGCCAGCGGCGCCGCCGCCGCCGGTACGCGGGACGGTCATCGTCGTCCTCTCCCGCCGCGGCGGCCGCCCCGGCGGCGTGCCGGCCTGCCGGGACCGTGCCGACGCCCGAGGTCTGGGTGCGGGGCCGGCCGGGGATCGTGATGCCCGACCTCGACGCGGTCGCGGGCACCGCCCCGAGCGTGGTAACGCCGGCCGCTCCGCCGCCGGTGACCGGCCGGCTGAACGGCTTGGTGTCGCTATCGGGGGTGGCGGCCGCGGCGCCAACCATCACCGGGGCCTGGGTCGGGGCCGGGCCGCCGGCCGGGTCGACTACGTCGGCCACGATGCAGGTCACGTTGTCGGGGGCGCCGCCGGAGATCGCGAGGTCGATCAGGGCCAGCACGGCGTCCGACGGCTCGGTGACCGACACCAGGGCCTGCAGGATCGCGTCGTCGCTGACCGCCACGGGCAGCCCGTCCGAGCAGATCAGGTACCGGTCGCCCAGCTGCGCGGTGAGCATGGACAGGTCAGGGTCGGCGTCGGTGCGGCCGTCCAGCGCCCGCAGCAGCAGCGAGCGCTGCGGGTGGGTGGCGGCTTCCTCCGGCTTGATCCGGCCCTGGTCGATCAGGGCCTGCACGAACGTATGGTCGTGGGTGATCTGATACAGATCGCCGTCGCGGACCAGGTAGGCGCGGGAGTCGCCGATATGGCAGATCGCGGCCGACTCCCCGGCCCAGAGCATGGCGGTCAGCGTGGTGCCCATGCTGCCGACCGCCGGGTCGGAGTCGACGATCCGGCGGAGCGCCTGTTTGGCCGTCGTCACCGCGGCCGCGAGGGCGTCGATCAGCTCAGATTCCGGCATCGCCCGCCGGTCCAGCGGCGCGACCGTGGAGATGACCGCGGCGCTGGCGACCTCGCCGGCCTCGTAGCCGCCCATTCCGTCCGCCACCGCGAGCAGGTGCGGTCCCGCGTAGGCCGAGTCCTCGTTGCCCTCTCTGAGCAGGCCGACGTCGGACCGGACCGCGTAGCGCAGTGCGAGTGTCATCGGGTGCTGCTCCAGGACGAACTAGCCGGTCGGATCGGCGCCGCCGATCCGCACCTTGGGTCGGCGGCCCATGTGAGCAAACGGTACGGCGTCGTGCTGTGATCGAGCCTAGATCCTGGCGGATGCAGGTGTGCACTAGCAACTGCCGGCCGAACACCAATTTCGCGAACCGGAAATACGGTGCTCGCATGGTACACGCTCAGGGCCCGCCGCGAGCTTAGCCAGGCCAGCAGGCCGGCCGCGGGCCGGCCCCGCTCTGGCCGGGCCTCACGTTCCCGTGGATGATGGTGCAAATCCGGCAGGTGTGACTACCATGCGTGAGAGGCCGTGCGCGCCGGGAGCGCACCAAGCGGCCGCGCGCAGATCGGAGCGTGACACGCCGATGAGGTCCGATCAGCCGGTCACGCTGAAAGATGTCGCCGCGCTGGCCGGGGTGCACCCGGCGACGGCGTCCAGGGCGCTCAACCGGGGAACCCGCCCGCTGGTCAGCGACGAGACGGCCAGCCGGATCAGGGCCGCGGCCGACGCGCTCGGCTACCGGCCGAACGCGGTGGCCAGGAGCCTGCGGACGAGGCGTTCCGACACGGTCGGCGTGCTGATCCCCGACCTGACCAACCCGTTGTTCCCGCCGATCGTGCGGGGCATCGAGGATCGGCTGGCCGCGGACGGTTACATCGCCCTGATCGGCAATACCGACTCCGACGACGAGCGCGAGCGCCTGGTGTTCGAGCGGATGCGCGCCCGGCACGTCGACGGCATCGTGACCGCCACCGCGCACCTGGACAGCCCGCTGCTGGCCGAGGCGGTCGCCGACCGGCTCCCGGTCGTGCTGGTCAACCGGGCCGCGGATGGCTACGGCTTCCCCTGCGTGTCGGCCGACAACGAGCGCGGCACCGCCCTCGCGGTCGAACACCTGCTCGCGCTCGGCCACCGCAGGATCGGGCATATCGCCGGGCCGCAGGACATCTCCACCGGCTTGTCCCGCTACCGGGGGTTCGCCCAGGCGCTGACCGCCCGCGGCCTCGAGGCCGATCCCGGCCTGGTCGTGTACGCGCGGGCCTACTCCCTGGACGAGGGCGACCGGTGCGGCCGCGAACTGCTCGCCGCCGATCCCGGCTGCACCGCGATCGCGGCCGCGAACGACATGCTCGCGGTCGGCTGCTATTCCGCGATCGAGGCGGCGGGCCTGGCTTGTCCGGGTGATATCTCGGTGGTGGGGTTCAACGACATGCCGTTCATCGACCGGCTGAAGCCGCCGCTGACCACCGTGAGCTTCCCGCACTATCAGGTCGGCACCGAGGCCGGGCGGCTGATCCTGGAGCAGATCGCCGCGAGCAGCGAAGGCGCGACCCGCCCGTCCGGCCAGGCAGAAATCCTCTACCTGCCGCCCGAGCTGGTGATCAGGGGCTCGACGGCCCGGCTTCGGCCGCGTTAGCGGCGAGCCTGGCCGCCATCCAGTCGGCCGCGTACGGGCGGTGCCGGTAGGAGACGTTGGCGCAGCCGTGGTTGCCGTCCGGGAGCAGCAGCAGTTCGGCCCGGGGGCCGATCTCGCGGGCCAGGCGTTCCGCGTCCTGGTACGCGAACAGACGGTCCCGCTGGCCCGCGATCAGCAGGACCGGGGCCGTGACGTCGGCCGCGCGGCCGGCCATCGTGAGTTCCGCGGCCCGCTGCCTGGCCTGCTCGGGCGAGTCCGACCCGGAGCGGACCTCGAAGGCCCGGCGGCTGAGGCCGGGCAGCGTGTCCCAGGCGTCGCCGAGGCAGTACGGCCCGCTCAGCCCGATGCAGGCCCGGACCCTGGGCTCGCCGCTGGCGAACCTGACCGCGTAGTAGCCGCCGAGGCTGACTCCCCAGATGCCGATCCGGCTCTGGTCGATGCCGGGAAGCGCCGCGACCGCGTCCATGATCGCCGCGCCCGGGACCTCCCAGTCGGGCCTGATCGGCAGGTCGTACTCGGCCTCGCCCTGGCCGGGCCCGTCGACCGACAGCGTGGCCAGGCCCCGGTGCAGGAACTCCTGCTCGGTCGGCCGGAATTCTTCCTTGGCCGAGTCGAGCCCGGGGATCAGCACGACCAGCGGGTGCGGGCCCGACCCGGCCGGGCGGCGCAGCACCGCCGCCAGCGTGACACCGTCGAACGGGATCGCGACCCGCTCGCCCGGCGGGTCCAGGTACGGCAGCGCATCGCTCGCGCAGCGCACCGCCATCAGGTGCGCGGCCCGCATCTGGTCCAGGTCGTCGACGAACAGGAACTTGGCGAAGTGGTAGTAGACGGCGGCCTGGGACAGGTGCGTCCCGGCCGAGCGTTCCCGGCCGTCGGCGAGCGCCGCCCGGCCGAGCTGCTCGTGCCAGGCCCCGGCCAGGCACCATTGCTCGCACCAGGCCCCCCAGCTCTCGATCCGGGCCGTGACCCGAGAGAAGTCGCTGTAGTCGACGCCGTTCGCGATGAACCTCGGGGCCCAGTTCTGGATGGCGGCCGCCACCCGCTCGTCTCCCATGCCGCGCAGCATGCCACGTTCACCGCCGGTATTCCTGATCCGGGTGCCATAGCCGTCTAAAGGCGGGAACGGCAGCTCCGATTGAGGAACCGGGACCAAACGGGGCGCGTTGGCCATTGACAAGAGGATGTCCGATACATCACGCTCGTGCTGCAAACGATTGCTCGACCGGCAGCGGTCGCCCTGGGCGACGCGAAGATCCGCCTCAGCGCGACACATGGGGCGTCATCGGAATCGAGGGTGGACACGACATGGCCGATCATCCCGACGGGCTCCGGCTCGGCTGGCTGGGGGCCGGCCGGATGGGCATCGCGCTGATCCGGCGCCTGCTCGGCGCGGGCTGCGATGTGACGGTCTACAACCGGACCAGGGCCAAGGCCGAGCCGCTGGCCGCCGAGGGTGCCGCGATCGCCGGTTCGGCGGCCGGGCTCGCCGGCACCGACATCGTGTTCGTCACCGTCGGCACCTCCCAGGACCTGATCGACGCGCTGACCGGACCGTCGGGCCTGGTCTCCGGCGACCGCGTGCCGTCGGTCGTGGTGGACTGCACGACCGTCTCGGCGGATGCGTCCGGCCAGGTCAGGGCCGAGCTTGCGGCCAGGGGGGTCGAACTGCTGGCGGCGCCGGTCATGGGCAATCCGAAGGTCGCCGAGGTCGGTAGGCTGACCTTCGCCGTGTCCGGGGCCCGCTCCGCCTACGACCGGGTGCAGCCCTATCTCGACATTCTGGGGGCGGGCGCAACCTACGTTGGCGAAGGCGAACTGGCCAGGACCGTGAAGCTGTGCCACAACCTGTTGCTCGGAGTGGTCACCCAGTCCCTGGCCGAGGTCACCGTGCTCGCCCAGAAGAGCGGCATCAGCCGGGAGGCGCTGCTGGCCTGCCTGAATAAGAGCGTGCTCGGGTCGACGTTCAGCGGCTACAAGACGCCGGCCTTCGTCAACCTCGATTTCCACCCGACCTTCACCTCGACGCTCCTGCGCAAGGACTTCGACCTCGGGCTCGCGGCGGCGCGGCAGCAGGAGGTGCCGATGCCGATCGCCTCGGCGGTGCATCAGCTCGTGCAGTCGCTGGTCGGCAACGGATTCGGCGAGGATGACTTCGCTACCTTGCTGATGCTCCAGGCCCGCTCCGCGGGCCTGGAGCTGGTCAGCGAGGACGCGGAGGTGTCGGACGGGCTCGAGCCCGCCGGCGACTGATCGGTTTGTCCGCTTACTCGGAAAGCAACTCGGAAGGAGGACCGGGGATGATCCCTCACCGCGCCCGGTTCTTGATTATCGGCATCACCGCGACCGCCATGGCGGCCGCGCTAGCCGCCTGCTCGGGCGGGGGCTCGGGCGGCACCAGCTCGCCCAGCTCCTCGCCGTCGGCCACGGCCGGCGTCATCAAGATCGGCACGTCGCTGTCGCTGACCGGTGACTTCTCCACCGATGGCAAGGCGTTCCTGCGCGGCTACCAGCTCTGGGTCAAGGACGTGAACGCCTCGGGCGGCCTGCTCGGCCACAAGGTCCAGCTGGTCTACCTGAACGACCGCAGCGACCCGAGCCAGGTCGTGACCAACTACACGACCCTGATCTCGAGCGATCACGTCTCGCTGACCTTCGGGCCCTTCTCCTCGCTGCTGACCACGCCGGCCTCGGCCGTCGCGGCCCGCAACGGGTACGCGTTCATCGAGGGCGCCGGCGGCGCGCCGAGCGTGTTCGCCGCGCCGCCCAACCAGGCCGCGCACAACGTGTTCGACGTGAGCCTGCCGATCGCCGACGAGATGGTGCCGTTCGCCAACTGGATCGCCTCGCTGCCGGCCAGCCAGCGGCCCAAGACCGCGGCGTACCCGATGGCCGACGACCCGTTCGCCGACCCGCCGGTGCAGCTGACCCAGTCGATGCTGAGCAAGGCCGGGGTCACGACCGTGTACTCCAAGATCTTCCCCGCGGAAGTGCCCGATTACGCGCCAGCCGCCGACAACGTCGCGGCCAAGCACCCCGACCTGGTCGTGCTCGGCTCCACCGACGTGCCGACCGTGGCGGCCTTCATGAAGGCCTTCGAGCAGCAGCACTTCACGCCGAAGATCTTCATCGCCGCGGCCGGCCCCGACCAGGGCGCCGCGTTCGCCAGCGCGGTCGGCGCGGGCAACGCCAGCGGCATGATGGTGCCGAACGGCTGGTACGGCGGCTCGGCCAACGCGCAGAGCAAGAAGATGGTCGCCGAGTACATCCAGCAGTACCACGGCACCCCGTCGGGCATTAACGCCGACGTCGCCGAGGCCTACTCGGTCGGCCAGGTCGCCGCGGCCGCGGTCAAGGCCACCAAGGGCTTCGAGAACGCCAAGATCATCTCCTACCTGCACAGCGGCGTGACGATCCAGACCGTGCAGGGCGCGGTGAAATTCGACGCGCTCGGCCGGAACTCCTCCGCGACCACCTATATCTTCCAGTGGCAGAACGGCAAGTTCGTCCAGGTGCTGCCGGCCAGCACCCCAGGCTCGGTCAAGGTTCTGGTCCCCAAGCCGGCCGGGAAGAGCTGACCGGTGCGGGTGCACGGAGTAGCAAACGGCGGAGCGGCCCGCGGCCAGGCCGGCGATGGGCACTGAGCTGATCAGGGCCGTGATCGACGGCATCCTCGGCGGCGGTGTCTACGCGCTGATGGCGGTCGGCCTCACGCTCATCTTCGGCGTGCTGGACATCATCAACATCGCCCAGGGCGTGATGGTGGTGCTCGGCGCTTACCTTAGCTACGCGCTCTCCGTGCACCTGCACCTCGACCTGTTCCTCGGCCTGCTGATCACCGTCCCGGCAATGTTCGTGATCGGCGTGGTCATCCAGGTCGCCTTCATCCGGCCGCTGCGGGGCAGCGAGCGGACCTCGATGTCGCTGCTCGCCAGCTACGCGATCGCGATCATCATCGAGGGCCTGCTGTACCTGTTCTTCGGGCCGAACTTCGTCACCCTGAACGCGTCGTACGTCAGCCAGAGCATGTACGTGTTCGGATTCCACCTGCCCTACATCGACCTGTACGGGTTCGGGCTGGCCGTGCTGCTGGTCGCCGGGTTGTACCTGCTGCTGTACCGGACCAGATTCGGCCACAGCGTGCGGGCCACCATGCAGGACAGGACCGCGGCGCTGCTGGTGGGCGTCGACGTCAACCGGGTGGCCGCGCTCACCTACGGGATCGGCGTGGCCGTGACCGCGGTCGGCGGCATGATCTTCGGGGCCAGCGGCGCCGGGTTCAATCCCAACAGCGGCTACGACCTGATCTCCCGCCTGCTGGCCCTGATCATCCTGGCCGGGCTCGGCAGCATCGGCGGGGCGCTGGTCGCCTCGGTGTTCATGCTGACGATCGAGTCGGTCGTGGACATCTGGCAGCCCACCTGGTCGATCGCGGTGTTCTACGCGGCCCTGGTGCTGGTCTTGCTGATCCGGCCGGCCGGGCTGTTCGGCCGCAAGGCGGCGAGGGCCCAATGAGAGGGCGCCTGATCCGGGCGGTGCGAGCGGCAGCGCGGTTCGGCCTGGCTGGCCTGCGCTGGGCGGCGACCCCAAGGGGGGCGGTCACCATCCTGGCGCTGGCCGGCGCCGCGGTCTTCCCGCTGATCTTCCTCAATCAGCAGGTAGCCACGATCGCGTTCCTGACCCTGATCTTCGTGACCGCGGCGGTGGCCTGGAACATTTTCTCCGGGTACTGCGGCTACCTGTCCCTCGGCCACGCTGTGTTCTTCGGTTCCGGCGCCTACGTGGCCGGCATCGCGGCCAGGGACTGGCAGGTGACCGGCGGGGCCGAGTTCGCCCTGCTGCCGCTGGCGGGTGCGGTGGCGGCCCTGATCGCGGTGCCGTTCGGGCTGGTCGCCCTGCGGGTGCGGCGGCACACCTTCGTCGTGATCACGATCGCGATTTTCTTCATCTTCCAGCTGATGGCCTTCAACGTGACCACGCTCACCAACGGCACGATCGGCCTGAACGCGCCGTTCCTGCTCTGGGACCCGGTCAGCTTCGACCAGCGGTTCTACTACACCGCGCTGATCCTGGCCGTGGCCACGGTCATGCTGTCCTGGCTGGTCAGGGGATCGCGATTCGGCCTGCAGCTCCGGGCGATCAGGGACGACGAGGACCGGGCGGCGAGCCTGGGCGTGCGGGCGATGCCGGTCAAGCTCACCGCGTTCGTGATCTCCGGGGCCATCACCGGCGTGGCCGGGGCGCTGTGGTTCCTGTTCATCGGCCAGGTGCTGCCGCAGTCCGGCTTCGACCCGCTGTTCGACCTCAGCGTCGCCCTGATGGCGTTCCTCGGCGGCCTGGGCACCGTCGCCGGGCCGCTGCTCGGCGCGCTGATCATCGAGCCGGCCCAGCAGTACCTGACCACCTCGTTCAGCAACAGCTACCTCAGCCAGATCCTGCTCGGCGCGCTGTTCCTGGCCGTGGTGCTGTTCCTGCCCCGCGGCCTGATCCCGACCTTGGCCGAGAAGGGCGGCAACTGGCTGGCCCGCCGCCGGGACCGCGTGCCCCCGTCCGTGCCCGGGGCGCAGGAGCCGGCCGCGCCGGAACCGGCCGAGGGTTCCGCGGCCAGGGGAGCCGCCCGATGACGTCCACCGCCATGCTGCGGACCGCCGGGATCAGCAAGGCCTTCGGCGGGGTGCAGGCGCTGCAGGACTGCACGGTTCAGGTACAGGCCGGCTCGATCTCCGGGCTGATCGGGCCGAACGGGTCGGGCAAGACGACCCTGTTCAACGTCATCACCGGCTACGAGCGGCCGGATGCGGGCGAGGTGTACTTCGGCGATCGCCAGATCACCGGGACCGCTCCGCACCGGGTGTTCGCCGTTGGCATCGGCCGCACCTTCCAGCTGACCAGGATCTTCCCGCGCCTGACGGTCCTGGAGAACATGATCGTGGCCGCCCAGCACACCGGCGACCGCGCTGGCCGCTTCCGCAATCCGCTGGCCAGGGCGGGCGGGCAGGCCGACCGGGACCGGGCGATGGAGCTGCTGGAATTCACCGGCATCGCCGGTCACGCGGCCAGGCTGGCCGGGACCTTGTCGTACGGCCAGCGCAAGCTGCTCGAACTGTCCTATGTGCTGGTCGCCGACCCGGCCATCGTCCTGCTCGACGAGCCAGCCGGCGGGGTGAACCCGTCCCTGGTCAACCAGCTCGCCGAGCGAATCAGGCAGCTGAACGCGACCGGCAAGACGTTCCTCATCGTCGAGCACAACATGGAGTTCGTGATGGGCCTGTGCCAGCACATCGCGGTGCTGGACTACGGCACCGTGGTCGCGGCCGGGCCGCCCGCCCAGATCAGGGACGACCCGCGGGTGCTGGACGCCTACCTCGGCGCGGCGGAGGACGAAGAATGACCGGGGCTGGTGACCGGGTGCCGATGATCAAGCCGGCCGGGGGCGGCCAGGACGCTGCCGGCCAGGACGATGCCGGCCAGGACGCTGCCGGCCAGGCCGCCGGCTTGGACGCCTCCGACTCCGGACCGGCGCTGGTGGTCGACGGCCTGACCGCCGGGTACGGCGGCGGCGACGTGCTGCACGGAGTCAGCCTGGCCGTGCCCGACGGCGGCATCACCTGCCTGGTCGGGCCGAACGGATGCGGCAAGTCGACGCTGCTGGCCACGATCAGCGGGCTGCTGCGGCCGCGGCTGGGCAGCATCACGTTCCGCGGCGAGTCGCTGGCCGGCCGGAGCCCGCGGCAGATCCTGCGGGCCGGGATCGTGCACGTGCCGCAGAACCACAGCCTGTTCCGCGAGATGACGGTGGCCGAGAACATCGAGCTGGGCGGCTACCTGCTGGCCGACCGGCGGCTGGTCGCCAGGCGGCGAGCGGCGGTGGAGGAGATGTTCCCGGCCGTGGGTCAGTGGGCCGGCCAGAAGGCAGGCAGCCTGTCCGGCGGCCAGCAGCGGCTGGTCGAGTTCGCCCGCTGCCTGATGCTGGACCCGCGGCTGGTGATCCTGGACGAGCCGTCGGTCGGGCTGGCCCCGAAGGTGCTGAAGACCGTGTTCGACGCGATCAGGCTGATGAACTCGGCCGGCAAGACGATCCTGCTGGTCGAGCAGAACGCCCGGGCCGGGCTGCGGTTGTCTAGCCACGGCGTGGTGATGGAGAACGGGCGGATCCGGCTGTCCGGCACCGGCCGCGAGGTGCTGGAACATCCCGAGATCGGCGCGCTCTACCTGGGCGGGTCGCCGGCCGCGGCGGCTCCCGCTCCAGCCGGACAGCTTCCGCGGGGGGATGCCGGGGGTCGTCCCCCCGGCCAGCAGGAGCCGTGACGGTGATCGTCGACTGGCACTGCCACGTCGTCCCGGCCGAGATGACGACCACCGCCGTACCCGAGCGCTGGCGGCCACGCCTGCGCCGGGGTGACGACGGCCGCACCGAGGTCGGCCTGCGCGGCGCGGTGATCAGGTCGATCGTCGGCGAGTTCACCGATCCGGCCGTGATGCTCGAACAGGCCGGGCGCCAGGGCGTGGATCACCTGGTGCTCTCGCCCTGGATCAGCCTCGTCCCGGTGGACGCCGAGCTGGGCGAGGCCGGCGCGGTCTGCGCCATCCAGAACGAGGCCCTGGCCGGCCTCGCGGCGGCGCACCCCGGGCGGATCAGCGCGCTCGCGGCGGTGCCGCTCCAGGACCCGGACGCGGCCGCCAGCACCCTTCGCGCGGCGATGGCCGCGTCCGGCGTGCTCGGGGCCGAGATACCGGCGAGCGTCGGAGGCACCTACCTGGGCGATCCGCGATTCGAGCCGTTCTGGGCGGCGGCGGCGGACGCCGGGGCGCTGATCTTCGTGCACCCGACCACGACCGGGTTCGGCCTGGACGCGCTGCGGCCCTATTACCTGTGGAACTCGGTCGGTAACCCGCTGGAGACCGCGGTGACCGCGGCCCACCTCGCTTTCGCCGGCGTGCTTGACCGGCATCCGGGCCTGGCGATCCTGCTCGCCCACGGCGGTGGCGCGCTGCCGGCCGTCCGCGGGCGGCTGCGCCGGGCGTTCGCTGTCCGGCCTGAGGCCCGCTCGGCCAGCCCGGCCGGCCCGGACGAGATCCTGCGCCGCTTCTACTACGACTCGCTCACGCACGACCGCGCGCTGCTGGCCGAGCTGGTCGAGTTCGCCGGGCCGGCCCAGGTGCTGCTCGGCTCGGACCGGCCCTTCGAGATGGGCACCGGCCACCCGGTCGACGAAATCAGGGCGCTGGGCAACCCCGAGCACCAGGACCTGATCCTCAGCGGGAACGCCAGCCGGCTGCTCGGGAGCGGGGCCTCGTGACCGAGACGGCGGGTCGCGGCCGGGAGCCGGGCCGGGCTGGCCGCGAGAGGTTCGACATCGTCGTCGCCGGGGCCGGGCATAACAGCCTGGTCGCCGCCGCCTACCTGGCCAGGGCGGGCCTGGCCTGCCTGGTTCTCGAGGCCAGGGCCGAGATCGGCGGTAACACCAGCTCGGAGGAGCTGACGCGGCCCGGGTACTGGCACGACTCCTGCTCGACCGCGCACAACCTGATTCAGGCCAGCCCGATGGTGGCCGGGGACGAGCTCGGACTCGCCGCGCACGGGCTGGAGTACCTGCAGCCCGACCCGGTCGTGCACCTGCCGTTCGGCGATGGCTCCTGGCTGACGATGTGGCGCGATGAGGATCGCACCTGCGCGGAGTTCGCGAAGTTCGACCACCGGGACGCGGACGCCTACCGGCGGATGATGGCTGAGTACCGCCGTCTCGCCCCCGCGCTCGGCCAGGCTAGGTACACGCCGCTGGGCTTCGGCGAGACCACCGCGACCGCGCTCGGGCGGCAGCCGGATGCCGCCCGCTGGCGGCGCAGGAACGCGATGTCGGCCTGGGAGGTGATCGCCGGCGAGTTCGCGGACGAGCACACCAGGGCGTTCATGCTGTGGATGTCGTTCATGACCATGCAGCCGCCGGAGCGGCCAGGCACCGGCTTGCTCGCGTATTCACTCGCTTACGGCCGCCAGCGGCATAGCTGGACCTTGCCGCGGGGCGGCTCGGCGGCCCTGCCGCGCGCCCTGGCCAGCGTGATCACCAGCCACGGCGGCGTGATCAGGACCGGCGAGCGGGTCTGCGGCCTGATCACCGAAGGCGGCCGCTGCAGCGGGGTAGAGACCGAGAAGGGCGAGCGGTACCTGGCCCGCCAGGCCGTCCTGTCGACCATTCACGTCAAGCACCTGGTGCGGATGGCGCCAGCGCAGGCCTGGGGCGAGGACTTCCTGGACGGGGTCGCAACCTGGCAGCCTGGCGTGTCGATGTTTGTCAGCCACTACGCCACCACGGCGCCGCCCGAATACGCCGCGGGCGGCGAGACGATCCGCTGCGTCGCGTCGGGAACGCCGCATTCGGCCGACCGGATGCTCCGGCTGGGCACCGACTTCAGGGCCGGCCGGATCGCGCTCGACGAGCCCGTGCTGCTCGTGCTGTGCCCGACGGTCGCCGACCCGAGCCGGGCCCCGGAAGGGCGGCACACGCTGAAGGTGGTGGGATTCCAGCCCTACGAGCTGGCGGCCGGGCCTGAGCGCTGGGACGAGCTGAAAGACGAGGTGTCCGCGGTCAACCTGGCCGAGTTGCGCCGGCACGCGCCGAACCTGACCGACGACGTGGTGCTGGCCGCGCAGGTGAAGAGCCCGCTGGACCTGGAGCGGATGAACGAGCACAACTGGCATGGATCCTGCCACGGCGGTGACGCCGGTCCCGCGCAGTCAGGTGAGCTGCGCCCGGTGCCGGGCTGGGCCAGTCACCGGATGCCGATCCCCGGGCTGTACCAGACCGGGGCGACCACGCATCCGGGCGGCTCGGTGTCCGGTGCCCCTGGCCGCAACGCCGCCACGGTGATCTTGAACGACCTAGGCCTATCGATCAGTCAGGGGTGAGGTCATGGTGATTCGTACTTTCGGCACTAGCGCGGTTGACTGGGAGCAGCGGGTGGATATGGGCCGGCTGCGGGCCGAGCGGCTGGCCCGGCTGAAGGCCGGACTTGACCGGTCCGAGCTGGGTGCGCTGCTGAGC
>JBPCKO010000054.1:0-9104 GCA_051004215.1 Streptosporangiaceae bacterium
GCGGGGACCCTGGGACTACAACTTGACTCCGTGAATCAGGAGGCCGTCATGCCGGACACCGCTCAGCCGCGGGTGCACAAAGACTGGGATGCCGATCAATTCAGCCGACCGACACACGAGGGCGACACCCAGCTCGAGGTGCAGGGCATGGCCCCCATTCCTGCCGAGGGCAGGTACGGAAGGAAGTTCCGGCTCTTCACGGTCTGGTTCGCGCCGAATCTGGTGCCGGCGGCGGTGTTCACCGGCACGCTTGCGACGGCCAGCTTCATCGGCTTGAGCCTGTGGACGGGAGTCCTCGCCATCATTCTCGGCAACATCATCGGTGCGCTTCCGGCGTCCTTCACGGCCATCATGGGGCCGAGGACCGGCATGCCGCAGCTGCCGCTGTCACGGATCGCCTTCGGCCGCGCGATCGTGGTTCCCGGCCTCGCGAACTGGCTCACCACGATCGCCTGGGACGCAATCAACGCGCTCTTCGGCTCCGAGGCGCTCGTGGTGCTCTTCCACCTGCCGTTCTGGCTGGGGCTGGTGATCATCATCGCTGCCCAGGGCACACTCGCGGTGTTCGGCTTCGAGCTCATCCACACGTTCGAGAAGTGGGCATCCATCGTCCTCGGCGGGATCTTCGTGATCCTGACCGTGAAGATCGCGCTGATCGGCAATATCCACGTACCGCAGCAAACCCATGGCGGGCCAGCCGTCGGCGGCTTCCTGCTGATGGTGGCCATCGTGGCCGGCTTCACAATCGGCTATAGCGGCTACGCGTCCGACTACACCCGCTACTACAAGGCCGACATCTCGGGCTGGGCCGTCGGGTGGCGCACGCTGGCCGGGCTTGCACTGTCCTCAGCCTGGCTGGAGATACTCGGCCTGCTGGTCGCGAGCAAGCTGGCAGGAGATCAGACCAGCCGGGGAATCTACCACCTGATGGGCGGCGGATTCCTCGGCGTCCTCGCCATGCTGGGTATCGCGGTCGGCACGGTGGCGATCGACGCGATGGACGACTACACCGGATCGCTCTCCTTGCAGTCGACCGGGATCAGAATCTCCCGCCCCGTCTCGGCGGCGATCGTCGGCATTGGCGGATTCGCGCTCGCCCTCTACATGTACGAGGGCAACGTCGTGTCGACCTTCGAGAACATCGTGCTCTTCAGCGGCTACTGGGCCGCCCCGTACGTCGCGATCGTGCTCAGCGAGTGGTGGCTGCGCAAGGGACAGGTCAACGTCGGCGAGCTGCTGCACTTGCGGGACCTCGAAACCGGCTGGGAAGGACTGATCGCGCTACTCGTCGGCTTCGGGGCGGCAGTGCCGTCCATGGACGCCACGATCTTCGTGGGTCCGGTTTCTTCCGGCCCGCTATACGGCGGCGACATTGCGTACGAGGTCGGCTTCGTGGTGGCGGGCGCCGTCTACCTCGTCCTCCGCATGTTCACCAGGGCGAGGGCCGCCGCTCGCATGGCAGGACCGCCGACGGCCGCGGCTCTCGCGACGGCGCCAGCTGCCGGGCCCGAGGGCATCACGGACTCAGCCGACATGCCGACCGCTGAGTAGGCGAGGCACGGATGAAGTTCGGGATCGTCAGCATCTTCCCGCCGGTCACCGACGCGGTGCGCCGGCTCCGGCTGGCCGAGCAGCTTGACTTCGACACGTTCTGGGTCTGCGACTCGCACATCATCTGGAACGAGTGCTACAGCCTGCTCGGCTACCTCGCGGCGAGCAGCCAGAAGCCGGACATGCAGTTCGGCACGATGGTGACCAACCCGGTGTCGCGAGACCCGCTGGTGGTCGCCAGCGCATTCGCCACGTTGCGCGACCTCATCGGCGACGGCCGCCTGCTGTGCGGGATCGGGCGAGGCGACAGCGCGGTCCGCGTGGTGCGGCGTCATCCTGCCAGGATCGCCGAGATCGAGCTGGCCATCCGGCTGATCCAGGACCTCACGGGCGGCAAGACGGCGACCGTCGACGAGGCGACCAGCGTCGCTATGCCGTGGGTCAGCGGAGCGTCCGTGCCGGTGTACGCGGCGGCGTACGGCGCCAGGATGCTGGCCGCGGCGGGGCGGACCGCCGACGGTGTCATCATCGAGTGCGCGGACCCGCATTACATCTCCTGGGCACTTGAGCATGTGCGGCGCGGGCGCGAGTCGGCTGGCCGCGACATGACGGGCTTTGCCGTCGTGTCGTGCACCGCGACGTACGTGTCCGACGACCTGCCCGCCGCGCGCGAGCGGGTGCGACCGTTCGGCGCGGTCGTCGGCAACCATGTCGCCGAGACGCTGCGCAACACCGGAGCCAACAGCCTGCCGCCGGAACTCGAGGCGTTCATCACCGCCCGGCCGGAGTACGACTACTACAAGCACGTCCATACCGACCGCGCGCAGGCCGGCTACGTGCCCGACGACATCATCGACCGGCTGTGCATCGTCGGCTCGATCGACAGGTGCTCCGAGCGCGTCGCCGAACTGCGCGACGCCGGGGTCACGCACCTGAACTTCTACGCCCAGACCGAGAACTACGACGAGCACATGCAGCTGTACGCGGACCATGTACTGCCAACGTTCCGGGCCAGCGCCGGCGCTAGAACGAGGTGAGCAGCGATTACCGCTGGTTTGCCGGAGCTCAACCTGTCCGGCGCCGTGGCCGTCGTCACCGGCGCGAGCCGAAGCATCGGCCGCGCGGTGTCCGTTGCCCTGGCCGAAGCAGGAGCGACCGTCGCGCTGGTCGGCCGCGACACCAGGGCACTCGACGCCGTCAGTCGCGAGATCTCCGCCGTGCCCGCCAGCAAACCTGCCCTGCCGGTTCCCTGCGATGTCTCAGATGTCGCGGCCGTCGAGTCGGCGATCGGCCACTGCGCCAAGGCGATCGGAACGCCCGACATCCTTGTCGCCAACGCGGGGATCTTCCAGCAGTGGATGCCGTCAGAAGACCTGCCGCTTGACGAGTGGGACCAGGTCATGGCCGTGGACCTGCGCGGGCTCTTGGCCTGCTGCCGGGCGGCGGGCCGGCTGATGCTGGAACGCGGTTCAGGGTGCATCGTGACCGTCTCGTCGATCGCCGGTGTCGAGAGCCTGCCGCGCATGGCCGCCTACAACGCCGCAAAGGCCGGCGTCGTCTCGCTCACCAAGACGCTGGCGGTCGAGTGGGCGGGCCGCGGCGTGCGCGTCAACTGCGTCGTGCCCGGCTACATCGAACGGGACGTCGAGCCGCTCAAGGACGACCAGGCCACTTTCCGCGACATCCAGGAACAGACTCCGCTCGGCCGGTTCGGCAGGCCGCGCGAGGTCGCGATGGCGGTCCTGTATCTCGCCTCGGACATGTCGAGCTTCGTCGTCGGCAGCACGCTCGTAGTTGACGGCGGCTGGACGGCCGCGTGAACGCATGGGAGGAGCCGTGATGGGCCGGTTTGCCGACAAGATCAGGGACCAGGTCGGGGCGGAGATATTCGTCTCCGACTGGTTCGAGATCACGCAGGATGACGTCGACGCGTTTTCGGTCCTGACCAGGGACTGGGACTACATGCACAACGACCCGCAGTGGGCGGCGGACAAGGGCCCGTGGGGCGGCACCATCGCGCACGGGTTCTTCTTGCTGTCCTTGCTGGCGCATTTTCACGGGCAGGCCGGTTTTCCCACGCTGGCATCGGACGACGAATACGTGATCAATTACGGGCTCGACCGGGTCAGGTTCATCGAACCGGTGCGCATCGGGGACCGGATCCAGGCCCGGATGCGGGTGACGGACATCGCGACCAGGAAGGAAGGCCGCGAACTGGTGCGAACGACGACTACCTACCTGACCCAGCGCCGGGGCGATCAGCCGCACGTCGTGGCCGAGATGCTCAACCTCTGCGTGTCGGGCGAGGCCTACCGTCATGCTCGCTGATCAGGTCAGGCCGGGCAGCGACAAGGACGCCCTGGCCGAACTGGAGGGACGTCTCGGCGAAGCTCGCGGCGCCGTGATCGCGATACCAGGAAAACTGCGGATTAGCCAGGCCGCCGAAGACGCGTTCGCAGCCCTGATCGGGGACTGGGATCCGATGCATAACGACCCGGCGTGGCGAATGAAGGCCGGCGACGGGCCCATAGTGCTGGGGTTCCATACGCTCGCGCGGGTCGAGAACGACCTGCGGACCTGCGTGCTGCTGGCTGAGGCGGCCGGAGCCGCGCGCGTCCGCACGGCAGGGCTCGGCAGCGTTCGCTTCCCGTCCCCGTTCCCCGTCGGCGCGACCGCCCGCGCCAAGGTCACCGTGACCGACGTCACCCGCCACGGATCAGTGCTCGCGCTCACCACTACGCATCGCTACGGCGTCGACGGCATGCCCAATCCAGTAATGGTTGCGGAACTCCACAGCGTGGTAACTGCCGCTGACGATGACTCGGATGCGGGGCCGCCGCCGTCCCTGCGCGATCGGGCCGGCCAAGCTCCCGCTCTGCTGCGTGACGTGCCCGGCGGGGTTCCGGTGGCGCCCTCGTTTCACCACGACAGTGGGTTCTACGACAAGCTCGCAGAGCGGCGCGGCCAGTGGCTGGGGAGCACGCCATGGACATCGATCAGCGATCGCGAAGCGCATGCGTTCGCGCTCCTGGCCGGCGACGACGGCACGCGGTCCGGCGCCGATCTGCGGGCGCGCGCGCATCCCTTCCGGAATTCGGGCATCCCGCCACTACAACTGCTCGCCCTGCGTGCCTACTTCTCACCGCTGGTCGGGCTGCCCGTGCTCACCGACGAATCGATGATGGCGTTCAACTACGGGGTCGACCGAGCCCGCTGGCACGGCTCCGTCCTGGCCGGGACAAGACTGCGCGATCACGTACAGCTTCTCGACGTGCAGGCCCGGCGACGCGGCGACTTTCTGGTCACTACCAGGCATCTGATGGAAGCCGAGGGAGAAAACGTCGCTGCCTTGGCCGCCGATTGCAAGACGCTTTACCGGACTAGCTCGTGAAAGGAGCTCTCATGCCAGGACCTCGCCAGTTCTTGATGGAGGAAATGACCTGGATGGAAGTCCGCGACGCTGCGGCCGCGGGCCTTCCTGCCGTGCTCCCGATTGGCTCGACCGAGCAGCACGGTCCGCATCTGCCGTTGAACACCGACGCGGTAATCCCGACCGAGATCGCGCTGGCGGCAGCCCAGCTCACGCCGATGGTGGTCGCCCCGGCGATCCACTACGGAGCGATGTCCCGCCCGCTGATCGGCGGCGGCGAGCGCTTCCCCGGCACCGTCTCACTCCGGGCCGCCACCCTGATCGCCACCATCCGCGAGGCTCTGCTGGGGCTCGCCAAGAGCGGGTTCTCGAACCTCTGCCTGTTCAACTGGCACTATGAGAACGCGGCGTACCTGTGGGAGGCCGCCGACCTCGCCGCCGGCGTCCGCGACGACGTCCGGGTGCTGGTCATGGAGCATCCGATGCCGGAGTTCTCACCGCAGGAACTGGAGGAGCTGTTCCCCAACGGGTTCACCGGCTGGAACTTCGAGCATGCCTCGCACCTGGAGACCTCGATCATGTTCGTGCTGCGGCCGGAACTGGTGCGTCGCGACCTGATCGCGGACGACCGGGCGGCTAGGGCGCCGAGCTGGGATGTCGTGCCCGCCCCGGATGAGTTCATTCCGCGCAGTGGCGTACTGATGAAGCCCACCGACGCGTCCGAGGAGGCCGGCAAGCGGTTCCTCGAGGCGAGCGTCGGACGCCTGGCCGAGGCCATCAGGACCGAGTTCGGCGCACGATGACGCCGGCCGTTGCGCCCACCGACGACTCGAGCATCGACCAGCATCTGGCGTACTACGCAGCGACGCGACCGGAGACCGTTGCGGTCTGGTGCAGCCGGTTCGCCTGGACTTACGGTGAGCTCGAGCATCAGGTGGCCCGCTACGCCAGCCTCATCACCGATCAGGGGATCGGCCCCGGGGATGTCATCGCGGTCTTTGGCAACTCACGACCTGAGTGCCTCGTAGCCTTCCTCGCCTGCTGCCGGACCGGAGCGCTGTACCTGGGGCTCAACCCGAAGTACAGGCTGCGAGAGCTGGAGTTCGTCTGTGCCGATGCCCGCCCTGGCCTGTTGTTCGCCTTGCCCGACACTTCGATGGGGCCAGAGGTCATGGCGGCCATCGGTGAGCTCACCGCAAACCTGCCGCCGACGACTGTCGTGGTGACCAGCGGCGGCGCAGACCTTGCCACGCCGCATCTAGATCTGGACACGCTCGTGGAACGCGCGTCGCCTGACCGCCGGATCGGCAACGACGAGAGGTCGCTGCGGCGGCCGTGCGCCATCGTCTACACATCCGGCTCGACTGGTCAGCCCAAAGGTGCGCTTCTGCACGAGCACGGCGCGGTCCGGAGCGCCCGGCTGAGCTGGCGCTACTGGTACGGCGGCATCGAGCCGGTCAGAACCGTGGTCCAGCATCCGGTCAACCACGTCGGCTGGCTGGTCTGCGAGTGCGTGGCCGGGCTGGTCGCCGGCGGCTCGCTGTACTTTAAGGAGCGTTTCGACGGCGGCGCGACCCTGCGCCTGATCGAAAGGCACGCCCTCAACCTGTGGGTGGCGTTCCCGACGATGCTGAGGCTGGCTATGCAAAGCCCTGACTGGCACACCTGCGACCTGCGCAGCCTGCGACGCATCGCACTCGGGACGGCTCCCGAGGTGGAAATCCTGCGGCAGTTCCGCGAGCGGTCCGATGCCATCTTCTGCGTCAGCTACGGCCTGACCGAGGCCCACGGCGGGGCCGTAACCGTCACCGGCAACGCGGCCAGCTTGCAGGACGTGGCCGGGTCCATCGGGCAGCCGGTATCCGGCATCGAGCTGCGGATAGCCGACAGGACGGGGCAGGATGTCCCGGCTGGACAGGCCGGAGAGTTGCTGGTCCGCGACTCCACCGTCTTCCTTGGTTACCTGAACCGGCCCGATGCGACGGCTCAGAGCATCGACGCCGACGGATGGCTGCACACCGGTGACGTCGCGGTCGTCAACACCACGGGCGACATTCACCTGGTCGGCCGGATCAAGGAGATGTACAAGTCAGGCGGCTACAACGTCTATCCGCCAGAGATCGAGAAGGTCATCGCCAGCTACGACGACGTCGTGCAGGTCGCCGTCGTCGGCGCGCCCGACCCGCTGTGGGAATCGGTCGGTGTCGCCTTCCTTGTCGTCGGCAACACGGATCACTTCGCCATGCCGTCCTTCACCGAGTACGTGCGGTCCCAGCTCGCGAACTATAAGGTCCCGAAGCGGTTCGAGTTCCTGGCCGCCATGCCGCAGTTGCCTAACGGAAAGGTCGACCGGGTAGAACTGCGCAAGCGAGCCGCGCGGCTCGTCGGGTCAGACAGTCGATAGCTACGCGTTGACGAGGGCTGGGCCGATGCTGACCGGCTTCTCGCAGTAGGCGTCCGCAGTGGCTCAGGCTGCCATTGGTGCGAGCCTTCCCCGCAGGTCACCGTAGCGGAGCGTCCTCCACGATCCACCTCTACCTGCACCTGTTGCGGTACTTCTGTGCTGTGCAGCTTCTCCCTTGATATGCGGCCAGTGAAGCGAGCGAGCCATTTCTAGAAAGTAGCCGGGAATTCACTCCGGCAAGCAACCACTACGCGGCGCCATACCGGAACAGTCATTACCGGGGACGGTAGGCGTCGGCACGGTGCTCGATAGCCACGACGTCGACTCTGCGCTCGTCGTTGTCGATCCGGTAGATCACCCGGTGGTCGCCGCGGCGGGCGCTGTGCAGTCCCGCCAGCCCTAGCTTGAGCGGCTTGCCCACCCTGTGCGGCCTTGCGGCCATGTACCCGTAGGTGAACTCCACCGCGGCCGTCGCGGCCTTCTCCGGGAGCCGGGACAGCGCCCTGCGGGCGGGGGCAGTCCAGGCGATCGCATACCCGGGCTCGCTCACAGGCGCTTGATCATCCGCAGCGCCTCGTCCTTGCCAAGCACCGGCGCCTCGCCGCGGCCGAGTTCAGCGAGGGCCTCGCGGATGTCGGCCAGCAGCGCCTCGCTACCCATGACGTCGAGGGTCTCCTCCAGAGACTCCAGATCCTCCACGCTAATGACCACCGCCGCAGCGTGGCCATGCTTGGTGATCACCACACGCCCGTGCTCGCGCTCCAGCCGCTCGACAACCTCCGACAGGCGGTTCTTCACCGCCGCCAGCGGCATCTGCTCACCCACCGTCACAGCCACAAGTATAGCTACTTCTCTCCGCGCTGCTGACCTCGGTCGCCCCGGGGATGCGCCTGTCGATCCGCGCAAGACCCGCCATTACCCGCCGGTGGGGGTGCCCCGGCTTTCCCGGAGTTGTGCGCCTGGAATCTCATGCCGCGGTTGCTGTGCGGGTCTCGGCCCACCCTCGCCGCTGTAGTGGTGCGGAGCGCGTCTGGATGTGGAAGCTACCGGCGGAACCCTCGGGCGGGGCCGTGATTGACGGCATCGCGGGGAGAAACTACTCGGCTTTGATGGCTTGCGCGCTAATTCGCCCAGGAGGCGATCACGGAGGTGATGTCGCCGCTGTGGTCGAGGCCGACATAGTGGGCTGATGTGTCGCTGACGTGCAGGGTTGCGTCTGGCAGCTCACCTGGGCCGGTGGGCGCGCCCGTCGCAATCAAGGCGACCACACTCACCCGGCCGGCGAGCTGATGCACAGCGGCCAGCGTGAACGGGCCGCCGCCCGACTCGCCCGCCAGTGCGAACCGGGCCAGGCCGAGATGACCGGCCAGCGCGGCCAGGTCCTCACCCCAGCTGGCCAGGCTGCGGTTCCTCTGGTAGTCGGAGCCGCCGTAGCCGGGCTTGTCCGGCGAGATCCACCGCAGCCCTGCCACCCGGGCGGTCTCGTCATAGCAGCCGCCGTACAGGCCGGACACAGGTGTTCCCGCCGTGTAGATCACCGGTGACCCGTCCGGGTCACCGAACTCATGCCAGCGCAGTCGCCTGCCATCAGGAAGGGTAAACACACCAGATGTCACCCATACATTCTGAGGGTATGCATTCACCCCATGTGTGCGGAGTAATTCCGATCTTCGCGGGGCGTCAGGGTGATGCGGCGGCCGGGACAGGTGGTGCCCACGGGGTGCCGGTCATGACGCTGCGCAATACGGTGAGGACGTCCTGGCCGTGTTTGCGTGCGGT
>JBPCKO010000055.1:0-6454 GCA_051004215.1 Streptosporangiaceae bacterium
CACCTAGCAAGTGCTCCTCGATCTGGACCGGATAAAGGCTTCAGTACCCAAATCCTCCCAGGTCAGGAGCACTTTCCTTATAACGCCGCGCTGGTCAGGCAAGACCCTCATGAATTCTCAGGGCTAGCCTCGGCCGAGCCTGCAGACGGCGAGAGTGCCGCCCGCCGCACGGTGTGCTGCCTGGCGGCTCAGCGTGCGCTGAGGTCGCTGCGTCGGGCGCGGCCGGATGCGAGACTATGGGCTGATGGCGGCGACAAGCAGACAACCGGACAAGGCGGCGGGCTCGGCCCTGGCCGAGCGCGGCTGGGAGTACGCGCCTGCGCCGGAGTCGCGGGACATCGTGTCGATCGCGCCGGAATACGGGCTGTTCGTGAATGGGGAGTTCGGGCCGGCCCAGGGCGGCAAGACGTTCGCGACCGTGAACCCGGCCACCGAGGAAACCCTGGCCAAGGTCGCGAGCGCGGGCGCCAAGGACGTCGACCGGGCCGTGAGCGCGGCGCGGTCGGCCTACGAGCAGGTCTGGGGCCCGATGCCAGGGGCGGAACGGGCCAAGTACCTGTACCGGATCGCGCGGATCCTGCAGGAGCGGGCGCGCGAGTTCGCGGTGCTGGAGTCGATCGACAACGGCAAGCCGATCAAGGAGACCAGGGACGTCGACGTCCCGCTGGCCGCGGCGCACTTCTTCTACTACGCGGGCTGGGCCGACAAGCTCCCGTACGCCGGCTTCGGGCCTGACCCGCGACCGCTGGGCGTGGCCGGCCAGGTGATCCCGTGGAACTTCCCGCTGCTGATGGCGGCCTGGAAGCTAGCTCCCGCGCTGGCCGCCGGGAACACCTGTGTGCTCAAGCCGGCCGAGACCACGCCGCTGACCGCGCTGCTGCTGGCCGAGGTGTGCCAGCAGGCCGAGCTGCCGCCCGGGGTGGTGAACGTGCTGACCGGGGCGGGCGAGACCGGGGCCGCCCTGGTCGCCCATGGCGGGGTGGACAAGGTCGCGTTTACCGGGTCGACCGATGTGGGCAAGGCGATCGCCCGGGCCGTGGCCGGGACCGGCAAGAAGCTGACCCTCGAGCTGGGCGGCAAGGCCGCGAACGTGGTGTTCGACGACGCGCCGGTGGAGCAGGCAATCGAGGGCATCGTCAACGGGATCTTCTTCAATCAGGGCCACGTCTGCTGCGCGGGCTCGCGGCTGCTCGTGCAGGAGTCGGTCGCCGAGCACGTGGTGCAGCGGCTGCGCCGCCGGCTCGAGACGCTCCGGCTCGGTGACCCGCTGGACAAGAACACCGACATCGGCGCGATCAACTCCCGCGAGCAGCTCGACAAGATCACCGAGTTGTCGGCGGCCGGGGAGGCCGAGGGCGCGCAGCGCTGGTCGCCGCCGTGCCAGCTGCCGGCCAGGGGGTTCTGGTTCGCGCCGACCGTGTTCACCGGGGTCAGCCAGTCGCACCGGATCGCCCGCGAGGAGATCTTCGGGCCCGTCCTGTCCGTGCTGACGTTCCGCACCCCGGATGAGGCGGTCGCCAAGGCGAACAACACCGCCTACGGGCTGTCGGCCGGCGTCTGGACCGAGAAGGGCAGCCGCATCCTGTGGATGGCGCAGAAACTGCGGGCCGGGGTGGTCTGGGCGAACACCTACAACCGGTTCGACCCGGCCAGCCCGTTCGGCGGCTACCGGGAGTCGGGATTCGGACGGGAGGGCGGCCGGCCCGGGCTCGCCGCGTACCTTGATGCCTAATTCGATCCGGAACGAGCCCGTCCGGGGTGCGGCCGGCCTGCCTGACGGCCGCGTCGGGGTCCGCAAGACCTACAAGCTGTATGTCGGCGGGGCGTTCCCGCGCTCGGAGTCGGGACGCTCCTACCCCGTGCATGCCGTCAAGGGCGGGGAGCTGCTGGCCTGGGCCGCGCAGGCCTCGCGCAAGGACGTGCGGGACGCCGTGGTCGCGGCCAGGAGCGCCGTCGGCAAGTGGTCGGGGGCGACGGCGTATAACCGCGGCCAGGTTCTTTACCGGGTCGCCGAAATGATCGAGGGGCGGGCCGGGCAGTTCGCTGAGCAAGTAGTTCTGAATGAAGGTCTTTCGGCGCCAGCGGCCCGGCGGACCGTCAGTGCCGTGATCGACCGGTGGGTCTGGTACGCCGGCTGGCCGGACAAGGTGGCGCAGGTGGCCGGGGCGGCCAACCCGGTCGCGGGGCCGTACTTCAACTTCAGCGTGCCGGAACCCACCGGCGTGGTGGCCGTGATCGCCCCGGCCGACTCCAGCCTGCTCGGCCTGGTCAGCGTGCTCGCGCCGGTGATCGCGACCGGGAACACCGCGGTCGTCGTGGCCAGCGAGGAACGCCCGCTGCCCGCGATCACGCTGGGCGAGGTGCTCGCGACCTCGGACGTGCCGGGCGGCGTGGTCAACCTGCTCACCGGGCGCACGGCCGAACTCGCCCCGGTGCTGGCCGGTCACTACGACGTGAACGCGATCGACCTGACCGGGGTCCCGGCTGGCGACCGGGCCGAGCTGGAGCGGCTGGCCGCGGGCAACGTCAAGCGGGTGTTCTGCGCGGACGAGGACTGGTCGGCGGCGCCGTCGCCGCGGCGGATGCTGGCGTTTACCGAGACCAAGACCGTCTGGCATCCGGTCGGGATCTGAGCGCCTTCCCGGCCGTCAGTTCCTGGAGATCGCGTATTCGGGCTGCATGGGGTCGTAGCCGTCGGCGAGCAGCGGGGATGAGATCAGGAAGTCCGCGCTTGACCGGTTGCAGGCGACCGGTACGTTCCACACGACCGCGAGCCGGAGCAGGGCCCTGACGTCCGGGTCGTGCGGCTGCGGCTGGAGCGGGTCCCAGAAGAACACGAGCAGGTCGACGCCGCCTTCGGCCAGGCGGGCGCCGATCTGCTGGTCGCCGCCGATCGGGCCGGACAGGAAGCAGGCCACGTCCAGGCCGAGTTCGTCGGCGATCATCCGGCCGGTGGTGCCGGTGCCGATCAGGTCGTGGGATGCGAGCAGGGTCTTGTTGTACCCGGCCCACTCGAGCAGGTCGGCCTTCTTGTTGTCGTGCGCGATGAGAGCGATCTCCTTGCGCCTGTGCATGATGTCCGTCCCCCGGGTGTTCGTGGTCGTGCTTCGGGCCGGTTCTCAGCTTGCCCGACGGCTGTTTCCGGGCGGTAAACCCGCCGTAACGAGCCGCCGTCGGGCTGGCGGGCTGGGTCAGGGGCCGGTGATCTGCCCGGGCGGGAGCGCGGCCAGGGTGCGCAGCGCGCGCAGGAACGCGTCCCGGTCGGCGGCCGGGAGTCCGCCCAGCAGCCGGTCCTCCTGGCGCTGGATGTCGGCCTGGGCGGCCGCGCGCCGTGCCCTTCCTTCTGCCGTGATGGCGAGCAGGTGGGCCCGGCGGTCGGCCGGGTCGGGTTCGCGCCGGATCAGCCCGGCGCCCTGAAGCTCGTCCAGAACCCCGATGATCCTGGTCTTGTCCGCGCCGATCGCGTCGGCTAGCGCGGCCTGGGTACGCACCGGCTCGGCCCGCCCGCGCAGCGCCAGCAGGACGACGTAACCCCACATGGTCAGCCCGTGCCGGCGCAGGACCGGCAGCTCGGCGGCGGTCAGCGCCCGGCCGAGCGGCACGATCATCGCGGCTAGGTCCGGCCGGCGGGGTTCCGGCGGCTGGCGGTGCTCTGGCGGCTGGCGGGGTTCCGGCGGCTGGCTGCCCGGCGGGGTAGTGCTCACCGGAAAACTATATGCCTTGCTAGATCGTAAGCATTTATATACGATAGGCAGATACATACGAGCGAGAGGACTGTCGCGATGACTGATATCCGGGAACTCGATGCCCGCGCCGTCCGGGCGAGCGTCGCGGTTGTCGCGGCGGTGACGACGGCGGACCTGACCCGGCCCACGCCGTGCTCGGGCTGGACGCTCGGCGACCTGCTCACGCACATGACCGCGCAGCACAACGGGTTAGCCGCCGCGGCGGCTGGCCAGGGCGGCGATCTGGCCGCGTGGCGGGTCGCCCGGCCCGGGATCGACCCGGCCGGCGATTACGCGGCGGCCGCGGACCGGGTGATCGCGGCCTTCGGCGAGCCCGGAGTCCTCGGGCGCACGTTCACGCTGCCTGAGATCGCTCCCGGCCTGGCGTTCCCGGCTGCGCAGGCGATCGGCTTCCACTTCATCGACTACGTCGTGCACGGCTGGGATGTGGCCCAGTCGCTGGGCCTGGACTACGCACTCGAACCGGACCTGCTCGGCGCCGCGCTGCCGGTGGCCGAGACGGTGCCGGACGGCGAATTCCGGCTGGGCCCTGGCGCCGCGTTCGCGCCCCGGCTCGATCCGCGACCGGACTCCGGCGCCGACCCGATGGGCCGGGTCCTGGCTCTGCTCGGCCGCTCGGAGTCACCGGCCATGAGCACGGAATCCTGACTGCACTCAGCGCGGAAATTCTTCCGTGATCATGGGGGAGTGGTCAGATTTCGCCGAACAGGCGGTCACCGGCGTCGCCGAGGCCCGGCATGATGTAGCCGCGCTCGTTCAGCCGGTCGTCCAGGCCGGCCGCGACGACCTTGACCGGGATCGGGAAGTCGTCGCCGAACCTGGCCGCTACCCGCTCGATCCCTTCGGGCGCCGCCAGCAGGCAGATCGCCGTCATCGAGGCGGCCCCCCGGTCGGCCAGCATGCCGAACACCGACTCCAGCGTGCCGCCGGTTGCCAGCATCGGGTCCAGCACGAACGTGTCCCGCCCGGTCAGGTCGGCCGGCAGCCGGGTCGCGTACGTCGTGGCGACCAGCGTCTGCTCGTCCCTGGCCAGCCCGACGAAGCCGACATCGGCCTTGGGCAGCAGCCTGGCCATGCCGTCCAGCATGCCGATCCCGGCTCGCAGTACCGGGATTACCAGCGGCTTCGGCCGGGACAGGCGGACGCCGCCGGCGTCCGCGAGCGGGGTGCGGACGGTCACCCGTTCCACCCTGATGTCCCTGGTGGCCTCGTAAGCGAGCAGCGTGACGAGCTCGTCGGTCAGGCTGCGGAACACCGCTGTCCCCGTGGCGACGTCGCGGAGCATGGTGAGCTTGTGCGCGATAAGCGGATGATCGGCAACCAGAGTCTGCATCCCCGTAGTCTGGCAGGCCGGGCCGGGATGGCGCCTAGTGGTTCCGAGGGCCCGGTTTCTGGCCGGGCGGCCAGCCGTGCCGCGGCTGGTACCAGGCCGCCGTGCAGCCGCGGACGCCGCAGCGCACGCACTGGTGGCCCTTGCCCGGATGGGTCAGCGCCCCCGGGCAGTCGCACGGCGACCAGCTGACGATGACCTTGCCAGGACCCCAGAGATGGCCGGCCGGGCATTGCCCGGGATACGGCCACCACTCCGGGCGTGCGTCCTGACTCACCCCACCAGTAGAACACACATTCGTCTAACGCCGGCTAGCTGGCCGGCTGTAGTCCGTGACTTCAGTTCTGGTCTGAACCGGGATCTGGATCGGCCGCCGCGGCACGGGCGCGCCGCTCGGACAGCTCGCGTTCGCGCGCGTTAGCGGTCAGCTCGCTGGCCCGCTCGAACTCGGCCCTGGCCTCGGCGGTCCGGCCCAGCTTCATCAGCAGGTCGCCGCGGACGCTGGGCAGCAGGTGATAACCGCGCAGCACCGGCTCGGCGGCGAGCCGGTCGACCAGGTCGAGGGCGGCCTGCGGGCCGCTGGTCATCGACACCGCGACGGCCCGGTTCAGCTCGACGATGGGCGACGGCATGACCTTGGCCAGGACGCCGTACAGCGCGGTGATCTGCGCCCAGTCGGTCTCCTCGGGCCGGAACGCGCGCGCGTGGCAGGACGCGATCGCGGCCTGCAGTACGTAGGGTCCCGGCTCGGTGCCCCGCTGCGCGGTCAGATCGGTGGCCCGGTCCAGCGCGGTCATGCCGCGCCGGATCAGCAGCACGGGGTGGCACGCGGTGAAGATAAGCCGGAGCAGGTCATCGTCGATGTCATCGGCGACCGCCTGGTCGAATTCGGCGGTGCCGCCGGCCTCGGTCCGCTCGGCGTCGCGGCCGATCTCGGCGTATCTGCGCTCCAGGTCCCGGTTGCGGCGGAACTGGTTCACGGCGCGCCGCTTGGCCACGGTCATCAGCCACGCACCGGGGTTCGCGGGCACGCCGCCGTCCGGCCATTGCTCGAGCGCCGCCACGACCGCGTCCTGGGCCAGTTCCTCGGCCAGGCCGATGTCGCCGCTCGCGTACCTGGCCAGGCCCGCGATCAGCCTGGCCGACTCCAGCCGGATCACCGTCTCGATCGCGGCATGGACGCGGTCCGGGCCGCGGTTCTGCTCCGCCACGACGTCCGATCACACCACCCGCGGCCCGATCGGGCAAGCGCCGGCCGCCCCGGTGATCGGGACATGCGCGGGGGGGGGGGGGGGGGGGGGGGGGGGGGGGGGGGGGGGGGGGGGGGGGGGGGGGGGGGGGGGGGGGGGGGGGGGGAAGGGCAGGAGTAGGGGTGAGG
>JBPCKO010000056.1:0-39204 GCA_051004215.1 Streptosporangiaceae bacterium
CGCCGCGCTAGCGCGCGGCCCTGGCGTGGCAGACTCAGGCGAGTCGTCAGCCCGATCGGCGGAAAGGATTCCCATGGCGGTTGAGCTCGGCGACCTGGCGCCGGACTTCGAACTCAAGGATCAGCACGGGACGGCCGTGCGGCTATCGAGCTTCCGCGGCCGCAGGAACGTCGTAGTGGTGTTCTATCCCCTCGCCTTTAGCGGTGTTTGCTCGGGCGAGCTATGCGAGCTGCGGGATTCCTTCCCCGAGGCCGAACGCGAGGACGTCGAGCTGCTGACCATCTCGGTCGACTCCGTGCATGTGCACAGGACCTGGGCCGAGATCGAAGGTTACGAGTTCGGCATGTTGTCGGACTTCTGGCCGCACGGCGCCGTGGCGAGGTCTTACGGTGTCTTCGACGAGGAGCGCGGCCTGGCCGTGCGCGGCACGTTCATCATCGACAAGAACGGTGTCGTGCGCTGGAAGGTCGTCAACGCCATCCCGCAGGCCCGCGAGCTCGCCGACTATCAGAAGGCTCTGGCTGAACTCGACTAGGCGGACCATGCCCTGCTACCGGTGCGGCACCCGGCAGACCGACCCTGACCGGGGGAGCAGCCCCTGGCTGCGCGGCGTCCTGGCCGAACGGCAGGTACTGATCTGCCCGGGCTGCCAGGGCTCCGGTGAATGGATCACCCACCTGGACCGCTGCCCGGTGTGCGCGAGCGCCCGCCTGGTCCGCCGCCTGGGCGAAACCGAATGCCGCGAGTGCGGCCACGTCGGCGAGTCGGTCGCGGTGGGCTCCGCCACCCAGATCGGCGCCGGGCCCGATCTGGGTGGCCTGACTGCCCCAGGCCTGGCCGACGAGGTCGAGCAGGCCCTGGCCCGCGTCCTCCGCCCCCGCTCCAGCCCGCGCCGCCCGCGCCCCGACCCGGCCCACCCTCCCGATTCCATGATCAGGGTGGATTGTTAGCACCAGGCGCTTGTCGCGGCCGAGGCGGTACGCTTGGGGCCGGTCTCGGCGCGGCGGCCTGGTGGTGACGCTGCTGCGCAAGGGTGCATAGCTCAGCGGTAGAGCACTCGCCTTACAAGCGAGGGGTCACTGGTTCGAACCCAGTTGCGCCCACCAGGCATAACGCACTACTCGCAGTCACGGGGCAGGGCAGTAAGGGCGTCCCCTACTGGGTGGGTCATCGTGATCGGGCTGGAGGAATCTCGCTATGCCGGAATTCGTGCTGGCCCACGCGCGGCGGTGGATCGAACACTTGATGAGCGAGGGGCATGACCCCCGGCCGCTGGCTGCCGGTACTGAGGGTGCCATCTATGACCTGGGCAACGGTCTTGTTGCAAGGTCTGGCGCGATCGCCGTCCTGCCGAGCTGAGGCGCATGCAGGCGTTCTACGCCGACGTCGCAGCGGCGGGCCTGCCCTTCGGCACCCCGGAAATCACGGCGGTTGAGCAGATCGAGGGCACGTCCGTGACCTACGAGCGCAAGCTACCGGGCGAGCCGCTGAAGCGACGGCTGAGCGAGGATGACTCTGGCCTGGACCCGGCTGCCGCCCGCTGTGTAACCGAGGTACTCCGTGCTCTGGCCACCGTCTCGGCCAACACGGCCATGCGGCAGCTGGCTGTCCTGGACGAGGACCGGCCGCTGTGGGCCGGAGCGGCTACCTTCCAGGACGCGCTGCTCAGCCTGCTACGCCGCCGCGTTGCTCGCTTCGGGCTGGTCATCCGCAGGCACCTGCCGGACTTCGATAGGCGCTACGCCAGGCTGCAAGAGCGCATCGCAGCGATGCCCGGCCGCCCGGACACGGTGATCCACGGCGACCTGGTGACCGACAACATCCTGGTCGACGCCCGGGCCCGGCCGCTGGCTGTCCTGGACTTCGGCTTTCTCACCACGGCGGGTGACCCGAGGCTGGATGCCGCCATCGCCGCCAGCGTCATGAACATGTACGGCCCGCATGCGCCCGCCATCACCGACGCCCTCACGGCGCAGCTCGCCACCGATCTCGGCTACCCGGCAGACGTACTGCTCATCTACCAGGCCGCCTACGCGGTGGCGACAAGCAACGCCTTCACCTCAGATGGCAGCGATGGCCACTTTGCCTGGTGCGTCAGCCAGCTCCGCCGAACAGACGTCACCGACCTCCTCGGCATGTGACCGACGTGCCATTAACGTGCCCATCACCGCGGCGATGAGCGGGCAACACCGGTCGCGTGCGCCACTCACACCGGCAGGTCAGCCCCTGTGCTCCTGGATCTTTTGCCAGGCACTCAGTTCACCACTGCCCGAAATCTGCTGAGAGCCATCGCTGCGGACGCAGGTAAATCGCGATCTGCTGGCCCAGCTCGGCCTTCGCGAACTCGATGTACGCCGGAACTGTCTCCGGTGGCAGGTAACGCGCAGTGATCTCCAACAGCAGCTCGTCAGTCCCAGGGCCCGTGCGCGTGACGGGCCCCTCCACCGAGACGTACCGGACGGTCGGGACAAGCCGTTCGACCATCAGGGTAAAGCGCCCGGCTTCCTGAATTAGGTCAGCCTTCCTCGACCCGGCCGGCGTCAGCACCCATGCCTCTCCGCCCGGTGTGTACTGATACCAGACTGGCACGGTCAACGGGCCGCGGCCCTGCCCGGCCGACACCGACAGGGCCGCGATATGCGGCTCGGCCAGGAACAACTCGCGGTCGCCTACAGACAACGCCATGCCCCGAGCCTAGGCGCGGGCGCTGACAGCCGCTGAGCGGCGACTGATCACGTCCCGGACACGGAAGTGAGGTGGCAGAGCTTATCTCCCGCACCCCGCAGAGCGCGAACGACGGCCGCGTGCGTGGGAAACTGAGCCGAATGAAGAGCCTTTCCGCAGGGCATCGCCGCCATGGTCAAACGGCGACCTCGGACCCGGGGTGGACGAGGGAAACATCCTGGCGCAGCCTTACACCATTGCTGCCCGGCAGCGGCGAGGGGAAGCACATGCGACCGCGCGGACCGCTGATCAGCACCGGCGCACATGGACTCGCCGTACTGGCAGTCGGGATCGCGTACAACGCGCTGAACGAACTGGCGTACGGGTACATCTGGCTAGCCTTCCCGCACCGGCACCTCAAGAACAGGACCTGGATCTTCCTGGATGCAAGCGCCGGCAAGATGATCATCGGAGCGGTGAGCAGGAACCAGGAAGCGATACGCTTCCGGGCAGAGGAGATGGCCATGATTGCCCGATCGTCCGACAGCCACGCTGGCACCGCTCTTGCGCTGATCGCAGCCGCCGGATCACTGACCGCGGTGCTGTCTGCTTGCAGCAGCCCCGCACCCGCCCGGAATATCGGCGTCGTGTCCGGCGTCGCGGCGCCGTGCGTCGGTATTACGAAGCCAGGCCTGTCGTCTGTCACTGTCTCCGCGAAGCGTAACGGCCGGATTGTAGAGTCCAGGCGGCTCTCCTTCACAAGAGCACAAGGCAACCCCTACCGGTTCGTGCTGTCGCCAGCGACCTATGTGATCGATGCCCCAGAATCCGGTCTGCCAGCGCGGAACGTTAGTGTGCAGCCGGGCAGCAGAATCACGGTGAATTTCCGCCCTTCATGCAAGTGAGCCGGGCCATGGCCCAGACCGGTGACCCGCAGCGTCTCGGCCTGCTGTAACCCGCCGGCCTTGGACACACCGCCTGATCATCCAAGGGAATAGCGATTTTCGTGGACCAGACACCGAGGGAATTCACCGACGAAGAGGCGCTGTATTATGCGGCCGGCAGCGAAGCCATCAGGACGGGGGACGTCCGCGGGCTGGCCCAGGTGGTTTCCGGGCACCCGGAGCTGCTGTACGTATACGCTCCGCGACATCTCCGGCAGATCGGGGGGCGGCCGCTGTTCCAGCATCTGGCGAACTGGCCGGGCCGCTGGCCGCGGCGGCTCGAGTCCGCGGCGCTGCTGATTGCCGCGGGGGCGGACATCGACTACCGGGGCGGTGACGAGTACGGCGAGACCGTCTTGACGGAGGCGGTGAGCTGCTACGATTTCGCGCTCACCGAGCTGCTCGTCGAGGCGGGCGCGTCGCCGGACGGGGTGGGTGATGACCGGCGGCCGATGGCGGAGGCGCTCTTCTACACCTCACCCATCGCCGCTAAGGTGCTGGCTGACCACGGCGCGAGGATCGACCTGGAATTCGCGGCCGGGCTGGGCCGGATGGATCTGATGCCGGCCTTCTTCGGTGCCGGCGGGAATCTGCTGCCGTCGGCCGGAACGCACCACCCGCCGGTCGCGCCCGTGCCGGTCGCCGGCAACGAGCTGCTGGACCAGGCGCTCGTTTACGCCGCGATCAGCGGTCAGGTAGAGACCGGCGCATTCCTGGTCGATCACGGCGCCGATGTCAACGCGAAGCCGTCCGGATTCCCGCATCGAATCGCCATCGTGGACTGGGCCGAGGGCAACGACGAATTCGTGCAGTTCCTGATTCAGCGAGGCGCCCGCCCGCCCGAGCCCGATTCAGACACGAACGAGGAAGAAACCGCGGGCTAGCCTGCCGTTGCGTCGCCAGGGCTGATCCGGGTCAGCCGACGGCCAGGTCGCGCTGGTACCAGGTACCTGACTCACCGCCGAGGTCGGCCGGGCCAGCCGGGCCAGCCGGAACGAACCCGGCTTTGGCCAGCACCCTCTGGGACGCGGCATTCTGGTGGGCGGCGGCCGCCCTGACTGTGCGCAGCCCGTGCCGCGCCGCGGCCAGCTGGCACAGCTCCCGGACCGTCGCGGTCGCCACGCCGCGGCCGGCGACGTGCTGCGCGACCCGGTAGCCGAGATTCGCCGTCCCGTCCTCGGCGAAGAACAGGTTGAACCGGCCCAGGACCGAGCCATCCTCGCGACGAACACGTAGTAGGCGCCGACGCCGGCCTCCTGCTCGGCCAGCAGGGCGCGGTGCCGCTCGGCGAACTGGTCGAAGAAGTCGTCGCCGCGGTCGGAGATAGAGGCAGCGAAGTAGGAGCGGTTCGCCAGCTCGAAGGCCAGGACCGCCGGGGCATGGTCAGCATGCAGCCGCTGCAGCTCGGGCACCGCCCGACACTACCCAGATGGCCGGCCGAGCCCAACTGAGTTTCCCACCCGGTCACGCTAGGCGGGGGACAGCACGCAGAACTCGTTGCCATCGGGATCGGCCAGCAGCACCCGGCCCGCCACGGCTTGGCCGAGGTCGATGCGCGTTGCCCCTAGCGAGACGAGCCGGTCCACCTCATCTTGATGGTTATCGCCGGCCGGCGGAGCCAGGTCGAAATGCAGCCGGTTCCTACCCGTCCTCGGCGTCAGCGGCGGGCCGCCCCAGGTGATCTTCGGACCTCCATAGGGCGCGCGGATCGCGGTCTCCTGGTCCTGATCCCAGACCAGCGGCCAGCCCAGCGCCGCGCTCCAGAAGTAGCCGACCTCCTGCGAGCCCTCACACGCCAGCGCTCCGATGAATCCGCACTCGGCGAGGAAGTTGTTGCCCGGCTCGATGACGCAGAACTCGTTGCCTTCGGGGTCAGCGAGCACGACATGACCCTCCTCCGGGCGCTGGCCGATATCGATGTGCTGCCCGCCGAGCCGGAGCGATCGCGCCACCGTAGCCTCCTGGGCCTGCAAGGACGTGCTCGTCAGGTCGAAGTGCATCAGGTTCTGGCCGGCCTTGCGCTCCTGGCTCGGAAGAAACCGGATCCGGAACCCGGTGTCGTCGCCCGGAACCAGGGCGACGCCGTCATCGGGGCGGTCGCCGGCCATCTCCCAGTCCAGGACGCCGGCCCAGAAGCGCGCCAGGCGGAGCGGGTCGTTCGCATCAATGCAGAGCGCGAAGAGGTCAGACGTCATCCGCATCTCCTGTCCGCTCGCTCGCGGCCGCCGGCCGGGCGTTCCGGTCGCGCGGAACGCAACGCTAAGACGATCCGGAACTCCACCGCAACGCAATTGCTGCTGGCCCGCACCGCGGCCAGCCAGAATTCTCGCCATCGCGACCGCGGTCCGCTAACATCCGGCCATGCCGTCGATCATCACAACCGTCACCTGGGACTGTTCCGATGCGCTCGTTCTCGCGCGCTTCTGGGCGGCCGCGCTCGGGTCGGACGTTGATGAGGACTCGACACCCGCCAAGGCGTATGTCGAGGCCGCCGGCTGGGGTGCCCCCAACATGTGGTTCAACCAGGTACCCGAGCCGAAGACCGCCAAGAACCGCCTGCACCTCGATCTCCGCGCGCCGGCCGGAATGGCGGAGGAGATCGCACGGCTCGAGTCACTTGGCGCGAAGGTAGAGCGGCGCGGCACCGCGATCACGACGATGCGCGATCCCGAAGGCAACGAGTTCTGCGTCGAGCCGGGACCGGCCGCCTGACTGGTTCGTGCCCAGGAGGTTCTGGGCTTCCAGGACCGACTGAACCGCCCGGAAAGAATCTTGGGCTGGGGTGTCGGATCGACACGAGCGCGTTCGTGGAATAGGTGAGCGGCAGTCGTCCGGGCTGCCCGTGAGCAGAGGAGCTGGAGATGGCCCTTTACCTGATCGCCTTCAACGACGAGTGGGTGCCCGAACTCACACTGGAGGAGCTGCACGAGAGGGGTGCATCCGCCAGGGAAGTGATCGGGGAGATGACGAACGCCGGTGTCTTCGTCTTCAGCGATGGCGGTCTCGACGCATCGACCGCTGTGTGCAGCGTCGACCCGAGCAGCGGCTCGCCCCTCTTCACCGACGGTCCGTACGTCGAGACCAAGGAGCACCTCGGCGGATTCGCGGTCGTCGATGTGCCCGACGATGCCGGGGCGCGGTACTGGGCCGGAAGAATCGCGGTCGCGGTCGGCTGGCCGCAGGAGGTGCACCGTTTCCCGCACCACATAGCCTTGGCCGCGGATACGCAGCCCGAAGCCTGATCGTTGACGAATTGGTACCGGCGCCGGGACATCGGCGCCTGCCGGATCGGCCGGGAGCCAGAAGCGGGCCGGGCACCCCACGCTGAGCCGGGCGCTGAGCGCCCGGCTCGGTGGGGGCAGCGGTGGTCGTTCGAGTTGACCCCCGATGGCCCGGATGGCACCGTCGTCACCGAGATCTTTGGCACCGAGCGGAAGTGAACGTCAGCTCTGGTTCCAGAAGTCACGCTCTTCGGTGACAAGGCCGTCGTCGCTGAAGCGCAGCAGCGACACCCCCGCCAGGTTCTCGGTCCCGCCGTCGGTCAGCCGTGTCTGCGCGCTCCAGGGCACGGCCACCTGATCAGCGTCGACGATCGGCGGCCCGAACCGGCACTGAGCGGACTCCTCCTCGGCGAACACGCGGACCAGGTAACCAGGGTCGGGATCGCGGAACGGGTGCTGCTTCCAGAGCGCGCCTTCGGCATAAAGAGCAGTAATGGCGGCCGTGTCGTGCTCAATCCATCCCCGCTCCCACACATCTGCCCACCGCTGCGCTGCTTCGCGAGTATTCATGCCGCCACCGTAGGCGCCGCCACCGACATCAAGCCGTCAGTCAGCGTCCGGCTGCCCTGGCTAGCTGCTCCTCGGCCTCAGCGGCGAGCGCCCGGTCGAAGAACGGATGGCGGAGCGTGCGCGCCGAGTACCTGGACGGCCATGGCGCTCCCCGGGCGATGTCCGATACCCGGCTGCCCTCGGTATCCTCGCCGCTCGCCTCGATGATGGCCTTGATGACCGATGGCGTTACGAGCGCCTCGAGCGTGACCAGGAAGCGGGTCCCCATCAGAGCCCCGGCCGCGCCCAGGGCCAGGGCGGCCGCCGGCCCGCGCCCGTCGGCGATCCCGCCGGCGGCAAGCACCGGGATGGGCGCCCCCAGGTCCGCGACGACCGGGACGAACGGCAGCGTCGAACGCTTCCCGCCGTGGCCGCCCGCTTCTGTTCCCTGGGCCACGATCACGTCGGCGCCGGCATCAGCGGCTTGCCCGGCCTCGTCGAGGTCGGTCACCTGAGGATCAGCGCGGCTCCGGCCGCCCGGACAGGCGGAATCAACGGCCCGGGATCGCCGAAGGACAACATGACGGCTCGCGGATGACGGGCCAGAGCCCGCTCGACCGTGACCGCGTCTGTCGCCCAGCTCTGGAACCCCACGCCCCAGGGCCTGCTGGTCGTCCGGACGACGACCTCAAGCTCGCGGTCCAGCCAGTCCGGATCCTCCCGGCCCGCGCCGACGATGCCCAGGCCGCCGCCGTTGGAGACGGCGGCCGCGAGGGCGCCGCCCGATACACCGCCCATGGGCGCCAGGGCGATCGGATGCTGCAGCGCGAAGGAGTCCGTGAACGCGGTATGCAACGCCATGGCACCCATCATGCGCACATCCGCTGACGACCCGAGGAGACACCGGCGCCCGCTGGTGGGAGGTTCTGGGCTTCCAGGTACTGACAGGCCCTCCCAGGCCGCGGGCTGGCGCTCGTACGGTGGAACCCATGGACAACCGCAACGACGCACAGGACATCCCGGCGACGCGCACTTCCATGCCCGCGCGAACCCTGGGCAGCAACGGGCTTGAGGTATCGGCTATCGGCTTCGGCTGCATGGGCATGAGCCAGAGCCACGGACCGAATCCCGGCAGCCGCGAGGAGATGATCGGCTGCTGCGCGCGGCCGTCGAACGGGGCGTGATGTTCTTCGATACCGCCGAGGTGTACGGCCCGTTCGTCAACGAAGAGCTCGTCGGCGAGGCGCTGGCCCCGGTTCGCGACCAGGTCGTCATCGCGACCAAGTTCGGGTTCGCCTTCGACGAAGCAGGCCGCCAGAGCGGCCTGTCGAGCCGGCCGCAGGACATCGTGCGCGCGGTCGACGGGTCACTGCGGCGCCTGGGCACCGGCCAGATCGACCTGCTGTACCAGCACCGCGTCGACCCTGAGGTCCCGATCGAGGACGTGGCGGGCGCCGTCGGCGACCTCGTCGCGGCCGGGAAGGTCAGGCACTTCGGCCTGTCCGAGGCCAGCGCCCGCACGATCCGGCGCGCGCACGCGGTGCACCCGGTCGCGGCCCTGCAGAGCGAGTACTCGCTGTGGTGGCGCGAACTCGAGGCGGAGATCATCCCGACCCTCGGCGAACTCGGCATCGGGCTGGTGCCGTTCAGCCCGCTGGGCAAGGGCTTCCTGACCGGCCGCATCAGCGACGCGACGACCTTCGAGAGCGGCGACGTCCGCAGCGGAATCCCGCGGTTCGCACCGGAAGCCCGGGTAGCGAACCAGGCTCTGGTCGACCTCATCACGGGCATCGCCGCCGCGAATGGCGCAACTCCCGCTCAGGTCGCTCTGGCCTGGCTGCTGGCGCAGCGGCCGTGGATCGTGCCGATCCCCGGCACGCGGCGCCTCGAGCGCCTGGACGAGAACCTCGCCGCCGCGGACCTCCAGCTCACCCCAGAGGACCTGGCCGGGCTCGACAAGGCGGCCGCTGAGATCACGATCGAGGGGAACCGCTACCCCGAGGCGCTCGACCGGCTGATCGACCGCTGATCAAGCCAGGTACTGACCAGGCCGAAGCCGGAGGGCGCGGACAGGCTGCCTCCCGGCGCGGCGACGAAAGGATCACACATGGCATCCGGTTCGGCGGCATTGACGTCCTGGTCAACAACGCCGGCTACGGGTACCGGGCCGCCGTCGAGGAAGGCGGCGACGACGATATCCAGCGGCTGTTCGCGACCAACTTCTTCGGCGCCGTCGCGATGATCAAAGCCGTGCTGCCCGGGATGCGAGCCCGGCGCTCCGGCTCGATCGTCAACATCTCCTCCATCGGCGCGACGATCAATCCGGAGGGCTCCGGCTACTACGCCGCCAGCAAGGCGGCGCTGGAGGGCATGACCGGCTCGCTGCGCAAGGAACTCGCGCCGCTGGGCATCTCCGTCACCGCGGTCGAGCCCGGCGCGTTCCGCACCGACTTCGCGGGCCGCTCCCTGGCCCAGTCGGCCGCGGTTATCGACGACTACGCGCCGACCGCGGGCCGGCGGCGCATCGAGGCCGGCACCGGGCACGGTACCCAGCAAGGTGATCCGGCCAAGGCGGCCCAGGCGCTGATCAGCGCGGTCGACTCGCCTCACCCGCCGGCCTTCCTGCTGCTCGCAGCGATGCCGTCGATGCGTACCGCCGCATCCTCGACGCCCGCCGGGCCGAGATCGACGCGTGGGAGAAAGTCAGCGTCGCCACCGGTTTCGGCGGCTGAGCCGCGGCCGTCGCCGCCCGGGAGCGAGCCTGCCGGGCCTTCACCGGGCCTTCACCTGAGGGACATGCCGTCTGGATGCGACCGGGCTGGGCTGGCAGCCAGCACCATCCAGTCACCGATGAGTCCCGATGGGAGCCAGTCATGCGAATGATGGCCCGGATCAGCATGCCGCCAGAGTCCGGCAACGAGGCAATCAAGGATGGCAGGCTCCCGACCGTCATGCGCCAGGCCGCGGAACGGTGGCGGCCAGAAGGCATGTACTTCACGACCCTGGATGGCCGCCGCACCGCGTTCATGGTCTTCGACCTTCCTGACGCCAGCGACGTGCCACCGTTCGCCGAGCCGTTCTTCGCTGAACTCAACGCCGAGGTGCTGCTAGCGCCAGCCATGAACGCCGACGACCTGCAGAAGGGGCTGTCCCAGCTCGGCTGAGGCGGGCGGCCCGCCCTTACAGGCCGCCCGGCGGTGGCGCAGCCGGCTCGCGCCGGCTAGCGGAGAACCAGACGTAGGCCATCCGGCCGGCCGGGAACGTCAAGAACCACATGACCTCCGCGACGTACGGCGCCGCCATCGCGATCGGCACCGTCGCCGCGAACAGCAGCGGAGCAGACAACGTGCGCGCCCGCACGCCCCTGACCTTGTTCCCGCTGACGTTCGGCACCAGCAGCCGGTCGCGCCCTGACGCATACCACCAGCACCCGGCCAAGGCCCCGGACAGCAGGACCATCGAAGCGGCGTAGAGGACGGCCGCGGCGGGCGAGCCGATGTGGTGGCCGAGGACGCCGGTGGGGAACGGCAGGAACGCCACGAACAGGAGCAGCAGGAGATTCAGCCAGACGAGCGTCGAGTCGTAGCGGGCCACCAGCCGGAAACCCACATGATGACGGAGCGCGATCGCGAAGACTCCATCGGAGAGCGCCAGTATCCGGCCGGTACCCTGCTCGGCCGCCTCATCGTCCTCGCCCTCAGGCAGCTTCCAGACCTGGCCGGGCAGATTCACCACGTGACCGACCCTAAAGCCGGAGCGGGTCACCGGAAAGGGACCAGGGCGGCGGCAAAATTGACTCGGCGATGGCGATGGGCCTCGGTACCCTGACGGCCATGGCCCGCGACGACCGCGGCGTGACGCCGCAGAGCGAGGACTTTTCCGCCTGGTACAACGACGTGGTGTTCCGCGCCGAACTGGTGGACCGGGGGCCGGTCCGCGGCAGCATGGTGATCCGGCCGTACGGTTACCGCATCTGGGAGCTGCTGCAGGCCGATCTGGACGGCCGGATCAAGGCGACCGGCCACCAGAACGCCTACTTCCCGTTGCTGATCCCGCAGAGTTACCTGCAGCGCGAGGCCGAGCACGTCGAGGGGTTCGCGCCCGAAGTCTTCACGGTTACTCACGCGGGCGGCAAGGAACTCGACGAACCGCTGGTCATCCGGCCGACCTCGGAAACGGTCATCGGGGAAATGATGGCCAGGTGGATCAGCTCGCACCGCGACCTGCCGTTGCTGCTGAACCAGTGGGCCAACGTGCTCCGGTGGGAGATGCGGCCGCGGATGTTCCTGCGCACGACCGAGTTCCTGTGGCAGGAGGGCCACACCGCGCACGCCACCGCGGCCGGCGCGATCGCCGAGACGATGCTGGCGCTGGACTTCTACCAGGACCTTGCCGCCGGGCCGGCGGCCCTCGCGGCGGTGCCAGGGGAGAAGACGCCGGGGGAGCGGTTCGCCGGGGCCGAGCGGACGTTCACGATCGAGGCCATGATGCGGGACGGGCGCGCCCTGCAGGCCGGGACCTCGCATTTCATGGGGACGAACTTCGCCGCCGCCTTCGGGATCACCTACACCGGGGAGAGCGGCTCGGCCGAGCTGTGCCACACCACGTCGTGGGGCATGACGACCCGGATGATCGGCGCGCTGATCATGACCCACGGCGACGACAAGGGCCTCGTGCTGCCGCCTGCCCTGGCTCCCTGGCAGGTGGTGATCGTCCCGATCGGCCACGGCGACCAGGCCGCGGCGACCAGGGCGGCAGCCGCCGGGCTGGCGGACGCGCTGCAGCGCGCGGGCCTGAGGACCCACGTGGACGACCGGCCGCAGCTGTCGCCCGGCTTCAAGTTCAACGACTGGGAAATGCGCGGCGTGCCGCTCCGGCTCGAGCTCGGCCCGCGGGACCTCGCCGCCGGGACCGCGCTGATGTCGCGGCGGCTGAGCTACCCGGAGCCGGACGCGGCCAAGGAAGCCATCCCGCTGGAGTCGGCGCCGGCGCGGGTGGCGGGCGAGCTCGCGGCGTTCCAGGCCATGCTGGCCCGGCGGGCCGCCGACTTCCGCGACGAGCACACGGCCATCGTCAGTTCCTGGCCCGAGTTCGCCGCCGCCGTGGCGACCGGCTGGGCGCTGGCCCTGCAGTGCGGCGAGGCCTCGTGCGAAGACGACATCAAGGCCGAGACCGCGGCCACGCCCCGCTGCATTCCGCTGGCCGGCGAACCTGAGCAGGGCCCGTGCATCCGGTGTGGCAAGCCGTCGGCCTACGGAGAGCGGCTGATTTTCGCCCGCGCCTACTAGCGAGCCCGCGATCACCTCCGCTCAGGCCGGCGGCCCCACGATTGGCGAGCAGCGCATCGACCTGATCGCCAAGACCGAGAGCTTCGAGGGCCGGCCGCTGGACGCGACCACCGGCCGGGTCCTGCTGCATGGGCTGGACGAGCTGACCGGGCCTCGGCGAGCGGGGTCGAGCCGAGCCGCTGACACCGGTGGCGCGGGCCTGGGACAGCCGGTACCTGCCCCATCTCCCGCGGTGCCAGCGCTGCCTGGCCGCCGCCGCTCGTCCAGCGGTCCGCCCTGGCCCTGACCACATTCCTGCACGAGCAGCTGCACTGGATCGAAGGTCCGGGCACGGACGGCGCGAGCGCCGAGGCCCGCGAGCGATGGCCAGATCCGCCGCCGCCTCCGGCCGGCGGCCACATCAGGCCGTCGACCTGGCTGCACGTGCGCGCTGGAGTACCTGAGCCTCAGCCAGCTGATCGGCCAGCCGGGCGCGGCGGCCGAGCTGACCAGGCACAACGGCTACTCCTGGCAGTACCAGCAGATCCTCGCCGATCCGGCCTGGTTCTCCGGCTACCTGCGGCGGCACGGCCTGGACGTTCCTGACCAGCCGCCGGTCCCGCGCCGCTACTTCGGCGATGCCTGGTGGGACCGCAAGTAGACCGGTCCCGGTGTCGATTGCGCGGCCGGCCGTTCGTGTAGGAGATGAACCGGGCCGCGACGGGCGGCCCGCAGCACCGATAGGAGCACCGGCATGCGCTCAATCACGGCAACGATGTGGGTCAGCCTCGATGGCGTCGCGCAGGGCCTGGGCCGGCCGGACGAGGACACCCGCGGCGGCTTCACCCACGGCGGCTGGGGCCGGCGGTATGACGACGAGGTCCTGAACCGCGAGATGGGTCAGGCCATGGCCAGGCCAGGGGCCATGCTGTTCGGCCGTCGCACCTGGCAGGACTTCATCACCGCCTGGGGCGGCCAGGACGATGGCAACCCGTTCACGGCCCGGATGAACGCGTCGGACAAGTACGTCGTGTCGAGGACACTCGCCGATGCGCATGCCTGGCCGAACTCGAAGCTGCTGCGCGGCGACGCGGCCAGCACGGTGGCTGAGCTGAAAGCCCAGCCGGGCGGAGATCTGGGTATCGTCGGCAGCGCGGCGCTCGTGCGGAGCCTGCACGCGGCCGCCCTGATCGACCGCTACGTGCTGGTGATCTGCCCGCTGACCCTGGGCAGCGGCGCGCGGTTGTTCGAGGGGCCCGCCCCGCTGACCGAGTTCGAGCTCACCGGTAGCGTGACGACGACCAAGGGCGCGATCATCGCGCAGTACATCCGCCGGTAAGGAGAGAGGCCGTGCCGCACTACCTGCTGTCGATCTACCAGCCCGACAGCGGCGTGCCAGGCCCCGACCTCATGGCCAGGATCACGGCCGACCTGCACCGGCTCAACGAGGAATCGCGCGAGAGCGGCTCGTGGGTGTTCACCGGTGGCCTGCACGGCCCGTCCACCGTCGTCGCGGCCGACGGCATGACCACCGACGGCCCCTATGTCGAGGGGAAGGAGCACATCGGCGGGATCTACGTGATCACCGCGCCCGACCTGGACGCGGCGCTGTCGTGGGGGCGCAAGGCGGCCGCCGCGACCACCCTGCCGATCGAGATCCGCCCGTTCCGCGACGTGCCGCCCTTGTGACGACATGACACCGGAGGACATCGCGGCGGTCTTCCGGGCCGAATACGGCCGCGCCGTCGCGGTCCTGGTCCGGATGCTGGGCAACATCGACCTGGCCGAGGACGCGGTCGCGGACGCGTTCGCGACGGCCGTGGCGCGGTGGCCAGGCGACGGCCAGCCGCCAAGCCCGGCCGGCTGGATCATCACCACCGCGCGCAACCGGGCCGTGGACCAGCTGCGCCGCGAATCAGCCCGGGTGCGCAAGCAGGCCGACGCCGCGATCGTGCACGGCCCGGTCGAGCCCGCCGAGGAAGGTGCCGTGCCCGACGACCAGCTGCGGCTCATGTTCACCTGCTGCCACCCGGCTCTTGGCCGGCCCGCGCAAGTGGCGCTCACCCTGCGCCTGTTCGGCGGCCTGAGCACGCCGGAGATCGCCCGTGCCTTCCTCGTTCCTGAGGCGACGATGGCGCAGCGGATCGCCCGGGCCAAGGCGAAGATCCGCGACGCGCGCATTCCCTACCGGGTGCCGGCCGGCAGCGACCTGCCAGAACGCCTCGACGCAGTACTCGCCGTGCTCTACCTGATCTTCAACGAGGGCTACCTCGCCACGTCGGGCGCCGAGCTGGCGCGGGCCGGCCTGTGCGCCGAGGCGATCCGCCTCGCCCGGCTCATGACTGAGCTCATGCCCGACGAGCCGGAAGGGTCGGGCCTGCTCGCCCTGATGCTGCTGACCGAGGCCCGGCGGCCAGCCCGCACCGACGCCAGCGGCGCGTTCGTCCGGCTGGCCGACCAGGACCGCTCACGCTGGGACGCCACCCTGGTCGCGGAGGGCCGGGCCACCGTCCTAGCCTGTCTGCGCCGCGATCGCCCGGGCCGCTATCAGCTGCTGGCCGCGATCAACGCGGTGCATGCAGACCCGGTCACCGACTGGCGCCAGGTCCTCGCGCTCTACGACCAGCTCACCCGGCTCGACCCGGGCCCGGTCGTGGCCCTCAACCGCGCAGTCGCGGTCGCCGAGGTCGACGGCCCGGCCGCGGCGCTGGGACTGGTCGACCGCCTGGGGCTGGACGGCTATCACCTGTTCCATGCCATCCGCGGCGACCTGCTGGCCCGGCTCGGGCGGGCGGCCGAGGCCCGGCAGGCCTTCCAGGCCGCGGCCCGGCTCACCAGGAACGAGCGCGAACGCGACTTCCTGCTCAGGCGATCGGATCCTGGCCCGGCCGAGGCCGCGATACGGTAGCGGTGGCGATTCAGGAACGCCGCCGGTCTGCGGGAAGGGCGAAGCCCACCTGGTTTTGGTTGTAAGCCGAGATGCTGTCTCCTTTCCTGCCCGTCCTGCGGACGCCGGGCCTCACGGAGAGGAGGCCGTCGTGCCTGCTGAATCCCTTCCTGATAATCCCGACATCGAGCAACTGAAAGGCAACGCCAAGTCCCTGCGCGACCTTGTCAGGGGCGGTTTCGATGGTCCTGTCCCGCTGGTCGGTGAGCACCACCCGAGGCTGACAGACCTGGTCGCGGGGTCACCCGCGGCGGCCAGCTTCAAACTCTCTGACGCGCAGCTCGTCCTGGCCCGCCACTACGGATACCCTTCCTGGCCAGCCCTGCGCCGGCACGTCGAGCTGGTCAACCGTCTCTCCCGGTCCCCTCACCAGCAGCCGGTCGGCCGCCCTTTGGCCGACGACGCCGCTCGGGCCGACGAGCTTCTCCGGCTGGCCTGCCTCAATTACGGCGCCGACAGTCCCAGTCGCTGGCCGGAGGCGGCGCAGCTCCTCGATGCGCACCCGGGTCTGGCCAGCTTCTCGATTTACACGGCGGCTGCCGTCGGGGACCTGGGCGCTGCCGCCGAGATACTCGCGGCCGACGCGGCGGCCGTGTCCAGGGAGGGCGGTCCCTTCGCCTGGGAGCCCCTCGTCTACCTCACCTACTCCCGCCTGGACCGCGCAGGCGCCGATCCGGTGGCCGTCGCCCGCCTCCTCCTCGAAGCAGGCGCCGATCCGAACGCTGGTTACCTGTGGGATGGTCTCCCTTCACCATTCACCGCTCTCACCGGCGTCTTCGGGCATGGCGAGCAGGGAGCACCCGCGCATCGAGACGAGCTGGCCCTGGCCCGCCTGCTGCTCGACGCTGGTGCCGAGGCCAACGACAGCCAGACCATCTACAACCGGGGTGCGGGCGACATCGCCCGCGATGACACCGACTTCCTCGCGCTCCTCCTCGACTTCGGCCTCGGTCACGGTGACGGCGGCCCGTGGCGCCGCCGGCTTCTCCGCGAGCATCAAACGCCGGCCGAGATCGTCGGCGAAGCCCTTCAGCACGCCGCCGAGGCCTGCCTGGTCAACCGGGCCCGCCTGCTTGTCGCCCGGGGCGCGGATCCCAACGGAAAGGGCACCCACGCCGGTTACCAGGGGCGCAGCCCCTACGAAGGCGCCGTCCGGCACGGCAACCTGGAGATAGCCGGCCTGCTCGCCGCCGCCGGCGCCGACACCACGGTGGCCGAACCGCTGACCCCGTTCATCGGGCTCTGCCTGGCCGCCGATCACGTCGGCGTGAATGCGACCGTTGCAGCCGACAGCGGCCTGCCGGAGCGGGCCAGGGCCGAACGGCCGGACCTGGTCGCCCGGGCCGTTGAACTGGGCCGCCCAGACGCCGTACGGCTCCTTGCTGACCTTGGCTTCGACATCAACACCCGGCGCCGCACGACCGCCCTGCACGAGGCCGCACTCCGCGGCGACCTCCCTTTGGTCGTCCCGCTCCTGGACCTCGGTGCCGATCCGGCCATCGTCGACGAGGAGTTCGGCTCGACACCGAGAGGATGGGCTCAGCACGGCAGCCAGACCGAGGTAGTCGAGTACCTCGACGGCGAGCACGGTAGACGCGATCCTCCCGGGGGTACGTGAGCTGGGTGCCGTCGGTTGACGAGGTACGCGCGCAGGCGCTCGAGGTGGCGGCCGGATGGTCGCCCGACGACGCGCCTGGCTCCTGAAGGCTCACCGCCGGGCTGTTCGCCACCATCGCCGGGCACGACGATCTGCTGACCAGGCTGGCCCGGCTGCCGTCCGACCGGCTGCCCGCCCTGCTGGCCAGCGCGGCGATCTCATTCCTGGTCCGGCGGGACCGGCCGCAGCCGCTGGCCGCCTACTTCCCGGAGCCGCGCAGGCCGCAGCCACCGTTCGGGGCCGGATTCGAGTCCGCCGTGAGGGCGTTCATCAGCGGCCGGCTGGACGACGTCCTGACCGAGTGCGGCCGGCACCGGTACCAGATGAACGAGGTGGGCCGGTGCACCCAGATCGCGCTCGGCCTCGCGGCGGTGGCCGGCTCGGGCCAGGAGCCGGTCGCGCTGGCCGACCTCGGCACCGGCGCCGGGCTCGGCCTGCAGCTGGACCGGTACCGCTACCAGGTCGGCGACGCCGCGCCGGCCGGCCCGCCGGGGATGACCCTGCACTGCCAGGCCCGCGGCGAGGCCAGGCCGCCCGCGGTCCGGCTGCCGCCGATCGCGGACCGGGCCGGGATCGAGGTGGCCCCGGTCGACCTGCGCGACGCGGCGGCCAGGGCGTGGCTGCTCGCCTGCGCGCCCCCGGAAGCCTCGGCGCTGACCCGGCTCGCCGGGGCGATCGAGGTGACCAGGGCGAATCCGGCTGAGATCATCGCCGGCGACGTGGTCGGGGAGTTGCCGGGCGTCCTGGGCCAGGTCCCCGGGCCGCACCCGGTCGTCGTGACCGATGCGTACCTGGCGGTGTTCCTGCCGCCAGAGCGCCGCGCCGACCTGATCGCCATCCTCGAACAGGCCGGCCGTACCCGCCCGGTGACCTGGCTGTCGCTTGACCCGCTGGTCCCGCTCGGCCCGTCCGGCCGCGACAGCGTGCAGGAACTGGCGCTGCCCGCGCCGCTGATCGGCGACTACCAGCGCAAGGGCGTGTTCGCCGTACTCGGTGCGCGCACGTTCGACCGCGGCGACGACCAGCAGCGCCTGCTCGCGCGGGCCCACCCGTCCGGCCAGTGGATCGAGTGGCTCGACGGTGCGCATCCGGCCGGCCCGTGACGCCCTGGCCCGGCGGCGGTGCTCGCCTGTCTCATCGGGTAGGCCGGGACCATTAGCATGCAAGCGCCCGTCCGATGAGGTGACCCATGGCAGCGACGAAACGGCTGGCCCGGCGAACCGCGGCGGCCACGTTCATCGCCGCCATCGCGACGGTGACGGGCTGCGCCGCGCCGGCTGCCGCGCACTCCAGCCCGGCCGCGCACGCCAGCCCGGCCAGGCCCGCGCCCCGGGCCAGGCCGCCGGGCGCCGCCAGCCAGTCCCGGACGACCGCCACGACCGTCGCGTCGTCCAGCCCGGACCCGGTCCGCGACTACCTGTCCGCCGCGTCCTGTGTCGGCGGCACGTTCTGCGTCGCGGCGGGCTCGAACTTCGGCACCGGGCGTTCCCTGGCCGAGCGCTGGAACGGCCGGACGTGGCGGGTGATGGACGGTTCTGGCGTGACGACGCGGCTGAGTTCGGTATCGTGCCCGAGCACCTCGTTCTGCATGGCCGTCGGCAACCGCTCCGCGCAGTTGTGGGACGGCACGAGATGGTGGGCGGTCAAGACCCCCCGGGGCGCCGAGTCGGACGTCCTGGCCGTGTCCTGCGCGACCCGCACGTACTGCCTGGCCGTCGGCCCCTGGGCCGCTCAGGTATGGAACGGCGTCTCCTGGCGGCCGGTGCCGCTGCCCCGCCCGGCCCTCGGATTCACCTCGGTCGCCTGCCTGACCCGGTCGTTCTGCCTCGCTGTGGGGTCGCAGGCCAGTCACGAGGGCACGGTCTCGCGGAGCCGGGCGCTGGCCTGGAACGGCAGGACCTGGCGGGCCACCCGGCCGCCAAGCGCCGGCCGCTTCGCGGCGCTGGCCGGGGTGTCCTGTTCCCGCCCGGCAGGCTCCGGGCGGTCGTCTCGCCTGGCCGGCCGCACCAGGCCCAGTTGCGTCGCGGTCGGATGGCGCGGCCACTGCCACCAGCCGCCGCAGCCGCTGGGCCAGCGCTGCTTCTTCTCCCTCCGGTGGGACGGCACCGGCTGGACGGAGCTGCCCAGTCCGGCCGCAACGCCGCTGGCCGCCAGCGTGTCCTGCGGGTCGGCCACCGGGTGCCTGGCCGTCGGGGACTGCAACCTGACCGCCAGCTGCCGGGGTGCCGCGGCCCTGGCCCTCCGCGGCCTGGCCTGGCGGCCGCACCTGGCCGTCGCACCGGGCGGGCCAGGGAGTTCGCTCGAAGGCGTGGCCTGCTGGCGGCGGACGGCCTGCATCGCAACCGGGGGAGCCGTGCACTCGTCCGGGGCCCTGGTCACCCTGGTCGAGGCCTGGAACGGGCTCAGGTGGCGAGTGCTGCCGACGCTGAGCCCGGCCGGCTAGACCACGACCGCAAGCCGGGGCGCTAGGCCACGAAGATGCAGAACATGTGGCCGTCCGGATCGGCCAGTGCGTACAGCGGCTCCTCCGGATCATCGGTGCGGTCCAGCCGCACCTCGGCGCCGAGCGCGACCGCCCGGTCCCGCTGCCGCTCCAGCGCGGCCCGGTCGGGCACGGTCATGTCCAGGTGCATTTGCTGCGGGACGTCCTGATCCGGCCAGGTCGTCCTGGCCTGCTCGTCGACCAGCTGGAAGGCCAGCGCCCGGCCGCCCCCGGCGTCGGACAGCACCAGCCAGTCGGCGGTGTCCGGCGCGCCCTGGGCCGGCGGCTCGTCACCGGGCCGGTACGACAGCCCGAGCAGTTCCCGGTAGAACTCGGCCAGCGCCCGGACTTCGGTCGTGTCCAGCACCGTGTGCAGCAGCCACGGATGTTCCCGGCCGCTCTCGTCCGCCATGCCGAACCCCTCTCCTGGGCGCCGATCCGGTGCTACTGCGGGTCAAGGACGGCGAAGAGCAGGCCGCCGATCAGGGCCATGTTCTTATGGAACTGGATCCGCTGCACCTTGCGATCGACCGGGTCCTCGATCCGCCAGTACGCATGCCCGGCCAGCGTGGTCGGGACCAGCGACGCGGCCAGGGTCAGCGCCGACAGCCGCTGAGCCCGCCCTAGCGCCAGGATTGCGCCCGCCGCGACCTGCACGGCCGCGTTGGCCCTGACGAGCAGCTCGTCGTCCTCAGGCAGCGGGACCCTGGACCTAATCGAAGCCAGCACCGGGCTCGCCAGGTCAACCCGGCCGCCCGGCTCGCGGAGCGCGTCGTAGCCGAGCAGCACGTAGGTCGATCCGGTCAGGACGCGAGCGGCAGGGCGCAAAGGCGCGAGCAGGCGCCGCGAGGTGGTCATGACTGCCTCAATCGGTCGGGAACCTCCGGTCGGCCGGACTGTACTCGCCCGGCTCGGCGGGGGCCGAAGGAGGCCCGCCATTGACTCGGCGCCGGGCCGAGGGCAGCATTTCTCGGGTTCAGGTGGCGGCCGGAGCGACAAACGAGAGGCGCGGCCATGGATGTGCTACTCCGCGATGTCCCCGAGCAGCGGGCGGTGACCGAGCAGAGGCTGGTCGACCAGCAGGCCCTGGAGGCGTGGCTGCCCGGCGCGATGAGCCGGGTCCACGAGGCCGCCGGCGCGGCAGGCGCCCGGTCCGGCCAGCAGCAATGGCTGCTGCGCGATCAGGTGGCCGAGGAGCCGGTGTTCATCGTGATCTACGAGGGCAACCCGAACGAGGGCCCGACAGCCGTCGAGGTCTGCGCACCGCTGCAGGCCGGGGCGGCCGATCCGGACGGAGCGGCCGCGCGCACGATCCCGGCCCATCGCGAGGCGTACGTGCGCGTGCCCAAGAACGTGGTGACCTCAGGCCGGATCGGCGAGGCCTACGCGACCGTCGAACGCTGGACCGGCGAGCAGAATCTGCAGATCGCCGCCGCGCCGCGCGAGACCTACTGGACCGATTTCCATGCTGCCGCCGACGATGACGACGTCTTCGACGTCGCGTTTCCGGTGCGGTGACCATAAGGCGTAGGCTCGCGCCAGGAGGTGCCCATGGACCTGGCCGGTGCCTGGCGCGAGACGCGGGGCGGCTCGTCCGCGCCGCCGGCGGCCGGTTCGCAGACCCAGTCGCCCGGTCCCGGCATCACGGTCGAGGTCACGCAGCAGTGCCAGATCGCGCTCCCGCAGCCGAACCTCACGCCGGACGAGGTCGCCGTCGTGGTGACCTCGCACCGTCCTGGCGTGGCCGCGACGGTGACGATCGGCGCCAACCTGAACAGCCTGGACGGCAGGTACCAGGGACCGACGACGACCGTCGGCACGGGGTCCTTCAGCGCGACCGGCACGCATGTCCGCACCGCGTTCGTCGTGCTGCCATCGGGCTGGCCGATCCTCGGCGTCGGCGCCGAAGCGGTCTGGGCGGACGGCGCCGCGAACAGTTTCTTCCTGAACTACTACCAGCTCGCCTGCGATCCGCTGGTGTGGTGGCGCTGGCCCGTCGAGCTGCTGACCATACTCGGCCGCCTGTTCGGCGCGGGCACGGCCGCGAGCTAAGCGAGCCTTGATCGCCGCTGCCGCCGCGGCCTGGCCTGGGTACGCGAGCCCGCGGACCACCCCGGGATAGGCTGACCGCGGGGGCGCGGCTTGGGGGAGCCGGCCAGACGGGGGGCCCGGCCGTGGGGTGGTATCAGCGCGTGCTCGAGGACACCGGCCGGGCGCCGGCGGTCTGGATGCTGGTCGCCTTCCTGGTCACGTTCGCGGTCACCCGCACCGTGACCCGGCGTATCCGGGCCAAGGCAACGATGAGCGACCAGGAGGGCGCCGAGCCGGGCAAAGGCGGCGGTCTCGGCGATATCTACATCGGCGGCGTGCACGTCCACCACCAGGTGTGGGGCATCTTGCTGGTGCTGGCCAGCGCCCTGCTGGAGTTCCGGTACAGCCCGCGGTCACCCTGGGAGGAGGTGCTGGCCGGGTTGTTCGGCGTCGGGGCGGCTCTGACCCTGGACGAGTTCGCGCTCTGGTTCACCCTCGACGACGTGTACTGGAGCGAGAGCGGCCGCAAGTCGATCGACGCGATCCTCGTCGCCGGAGCGCTCGGCGCGGTGCTGCTGGTCCAGGCCACGCCCGGGCGCACAACAACGAGCGGGCGCGCCGTCGCGGAGATCACCGGGTACGTCGTCACGGTCGCCTTCGACCTCGGCCTGGCCCTGGTCTGCATCGTCAAGGGCAAGCTCGCGACCGGGATCATCGGGGCGGTGGTTCCGCTGATCGCCCTGGTTGGCGCCATCCGCCTGGCCAAGCCGGGTTCGCCCTGGGCCAGGCGCTGGTACGCCGGCGGCCACCTGGCCAGGGCCGAACGCCGGTACGGCCCGGCCTACCAGCGCCGGCACGACCGGGTGCGCGACTTCCTCGGCGGGCGGCCCGAGGTCCCGGCCGGGTCCGGCGAGCGTTCGGGCCGGTCGCCGGGTGGGTAAGGCACGACCAAGCACCGCAGCTGGACCTGCTTGGCACTAGCGCTTCGGACCGTGCCCGTACGAAGGAGCCGCCATGACAGCCGCAGCCGCATCGGCGCCCCGGTCGCGGAACCTCGTTCTCGCGGCCATGATCTTCGCCGTGTCGAGCCCGCGGCCGCGGCCGCTCAGCCGGTCGAGCCGGGAGCCAGGCCGTAGGCAACCCAGACCTGGCCGCGGGCGAACGGCATCCGGCGCCCGTCCGGCCGGGTGAACTTCGTGCCGCCGTTCTTACCGGGCCGGGACCAGCGCACCGGAAAGGCCCGCCCGTTGCGCAGCACGACCGCCCGGCCGTGCCCGACCGTCTCCGCGTACGGGGGCCGGATGCCGAGCTCACGGAACACTGACGTGCGCACCTTGGCGTACTGCACCACCACGGTCCGGCCGCCCAGGGGGCGCCCGTTGGCGCCCCGGCCGAGCGTGCCGTCCATCGAGACCAGGTAGCGGTGCCGTTTGGGCGACCACCAGAAGATGAAATGCGCGGCCTGGTAGCCGACCCGGTAGGCGTGCATCTTCTGGCCGCCCGGCGGGAGCGCCCCGAACCGGAAGCCGATGTCGCGGGCCAGGCTGGCGTGCGGCGCCTCGCGCAGCAGGGTCTTGGTGTCGGCGTACAGGTTGTACGGCTCGACCCTGGCGTAGTCGCGGTAGTAGCCGCCGACCTTCCCCGCGTACAGGTCGGCGATCCTGGCGTGTTCCACCACCGGCAGGAGCGCCGGCTGGGCGCCGGAGAACGCGAAGGCGGGACGCCCGAACTGCCGGAGCAGCTTGATGTCTTCTTCTCTCGAACTCCGCACCGGGCCGACTACCGGCGGGACGTGCGATGAGAACACGGCCATGATCCGGCTCAGGCCGCCCTCGACCGGCAGCAGGTAGACAATGTCCGCCTTGCCCAGGCCTGTCGGTGGTCTGGCCTGAGGCACGTTATCGATCTTGAAGATCAGGACACGCCGCCGGTGCTTGATCCGCATACCGGTAAACGGCGAGGTCAGAGGCGGTTTCCTGGTGTGCGACGGGGTAGGCGAAGGCGCGGCCGACGAGGTGTGCGAGGCCGACCGCGGCTTGGCCGGGGGCGTCCGCCCGGCCAGCGCGAACACCACTCCTGCCACCAGGATCAGTGCGATCGCCGATCCCGCGGCTCCGATCAGGGCTCGTCGTGAGTACCTCATCAAGCGCCCGACGCTACCACCAGGCCGGACTGACGGGATGGCTTCGCAGCGGCCCTGGCCGCCGCAGCCAGGACCTATCCTGCGAAACGGGCAACGAACCGGCGCTGGCCTGCCGTCTCGACCGCACGCGGGTCGTAATGCGCCCGGACGAAGCCGACCGCCTCGGCGGCCGGAACCCCGTCCAGCACGGCCAGGCAGGCCAGCGCGGTGCCGGTGCGGCCGCTGCCGCCCGCGCACGCGACTTCGACGCGTTCGCCGGCCGCCCGGTCCAGTGCCTCGGCCAGCGCAGCCCGCAGGTCACCGGGATCCGCCGGCAGCCGGAAGTCCGGCCACCGGATCCACCGGGACGGCCACCCCAGCTCGGGCGGCGGCCGGCCGAGCAGGTAGAGGCCGAACTCAGGATCGGGACCACCCGGTTCTGGCCGACGCAGGCCGCGGCCCCTGACCAGCCGCCCGGATGGCAGCGCCAGCACCCCGGGCGCACCAGTTACCCAGCTTCCGGCCACGGGCCTAGAGAACGCGCTCTACGTGACCGACGACGTAGTCCATGCCGTCGGCCGCGCCCGGCAGCACGTTCACCATCGTGAAGAAGCCGTGCATCTGGCCGGGGAACCTGCGGTGCTCGACCGGGACGCCCGCCGCGCGGAGCCGTTCCGCGTAGGCCTCGCCCTCATCGCGGAGCACGTCGTGCTCGGCGGTCAGCACCACGGCGGGCGGCAGCCCAGACAAATCAGGCGCCTGGAGCGGGGAGGCGTCCGGGTTCTTCCTGTCCGCTGCATCGGGCGCGTAGTGGTCCCAGAACCAGATCATCGAGTCGCGGGTCAACCGCAGCTGGTTCGCGTCGTCCAGGTAGCTCGCGTTGTCCAGGTCGGCGTCGGTGACCGGGTAGATCAGCACCTGGAGCGCGATCGCCGGGCCGCCCTCGGCCACCGCGCGCTGGGCCACGATCGCCGACAGGTTGCCGCCCGCGCTGTCACCGGCGACGATCAGGGGGACGCCGGGTGCGGCAAGGTCGGCCAGGCGGCCAGCCGCCCACGACAGCGCGGCGTAGGCGTCCCGGGCGGCGACCGGGTAGCGGTACTCGGGCGCGAGCCGGTAGTCCGCCAGCACCACGGTGGCCCCGGTGCGGTCCACCAGCTGGCGGGCCAGGGCATCAAACTCCGCCAGGGCGCCGATCACCCAGCCGCCGCCGTGGTAGTAGACGATGAGCGCGCGGGGCGTCGCTGCGGGCCGGTAGATCCGCACCGGGAAGCTGCCGCCCTCGGACGCCACCGGCTCGGTCGTGACCGAGCCCACGTCGGGGCCCGGCCCGTACAGCTCCGCGAGCACGCCCCCGAGTCCCCGCGCCTCGTCCGGTGTCAGCTCGGGCAACGGCTTGATCCCGCTCTCGGCAATCTGAGCCAGCCACGCGCTCGTCGCGTCGTCCAGGGCCATGCCTCACCTCATTGCCAGCCGGAAATGCTCCGGGCGACGCGAGCGTATGACGCCCGTCCGGCCCCGGCAAGCGCGCTCGCCGCCGGGCGCTGCCGCGGAGTCGTCACACTGCATCTACGCCGGCGAAGGCCAGGTTGATGCACCGCCACCGCACAGCCGGCGGCGTTGCCGCTGCCACGCGCATATGTCATCCTCTTCGTGGAACGCATCGATCGCCCCGCCGACGTAGGAACCGCCGAGTAGCGTGCGTTGCCGCTGGCGAGGGCTGTACCTGGGGCAGGGGAGCGACCCGATGGGCATTCTCAACGAGGGCCGCCGTGAATTCATCGCGGCACCGGACACCTCGAAGGGCCAGATCGTCTTCAAGTGGCCCGACCACAACATCCGTAAGTTCTCCCGTGCCATCGTCGAGCCCGATGCGGCCGCGGTGTTCATCAGCCAGGGCCGGGTCATGGGCATCCTCGGTCCCGGCCAGCACACGCTCGACGCCGCCGAGCTGCCGTTCCTCGGCATGTTCGTCGACTGGGCGACCAACAGCAACGCGTTCAAGGCCGAGATCTTCTTCGTCGGCGCGCGCGAGTTCCCGAACTGCCGGTTCGGCGGCCGCCTGGACGAGGTGCAGGACCCGCAGACCGGCCTGGTCGTCACGCTGCGCTCATTCGGCGAGTACGCGCTGCGCGTGATCGACCCGTCCAGGCTGATCCTCAACCTGGTCGGCACCGTGGACGTGACCAACAATGAGGCGGTGACCGGCTGGGTGACCCAGCAGCTGCTCAAGGCCACCCGCACGACGGTGACGCGCCAGCTTATGTCCGGGGCCTGGCAGATCCTCGGCCTGTCCATGCACAGCCCGGAGATCGAGGCCGGCGCCAGGGACGCGGCCAACTCCGAGCTGGTGGACTACGGCATCGCGATCACGCGGCTGGGCAACCTGGACATCAACCTGGACGATGACGACAACGCGCGGCTGAAGAAGCTGGCCGGTGACACCGCCTACAGCCGCCTGGCCGGCGGGTTCATGCAGGCCGCGCAGGCCGAGATGATGCAGGGCGCCGGACAGGGCATGGCCCAGGGCGGGGCCGCGGTGAGCCCGATATTCCTCGGCGCGGGCCTGGGCATGGGCCAGATGATGGGCCAGCCGCAGCAGGCCCCGGCCTACCCGCCGCCGCCGGGTCCCGGATTCGCTGGCGGCGGCGCTGGCTACGGCCAGCAGCAGCCGCCCCAGCAGCAGGAACAACAGCAGCAGCAACAGCAACAGGAGCAGCAACAGCAGGCCCCGCAGCACCCGCCCACGCAGCAGGTCCAGCAGCCGGCCGCCCCGGCCGGGACGGTCCAGTGCGGCAACTGCCAGGCCGACGTGCCGGCCGGCGCGCGGTTCTGCGACTCCTGCGGCAACCCGATGGCCAAGCACTGCACCAACTGCAACGCCGAGCTGGGCGCGACGTCGAAGTTTTGCGCGGAGTGCGGTACGCCGACGGGCTGACCGCACGCGCTGCGGTCCGATACGATCCCGTCCCGTAATACCGGTGTGTCTGTCCTTGCCGCCGCGTCAGAAAGGCCTGTGCTGATGGATCGGATCGAGTGCCAGTGGTGCAAGGCGCAGAACGAGCCGGCCAGGACGAGTTGTTCCACCTGCGGCGCGCCGCTGAACAAGAAGAACCTGGTCTCCGACTCGGGCTGGAGTGAGGCACCGCGGCTGCGCGACATGACCGAGTTCCAGTTCTCCAGCTCGACCTGCCAGGTGGAGGGCGAGGTCGTGCCGGTCGCCGAGGTGGCGCTGGCGCCCGGCGACGCGGTCTTCTTCGAGCATCACGTGATGCTGTGGAAGGAACCGCAGGTCCCGATGGTGGCGATGAATACCGGCGGCGGCATGAAGCGCACGCTCGGCGGCATGCCGCACATCCTGAGCGTCGCCCAGGGTCCGGGCCGGATCGCGTTCTCGCGGGACGCGGCCGGCGAGATCGTGGTGCTCCCGCTGCACCCGGGCATGGAAATGGACGTCAGGGAGCACGCGTTCCTGATCGGCACGCACTCGATCAACTACTCGTTCGTGCGCATAAAGGGCCTGGCCAACGTGCTGCACGGCGGCAGCGGCATGTACATGGACCGTTTCATCACCCAGAACTACCCCGGGCTGCTGCTGCTGCATGGCTACGGAAACGTGTTCCAGAAGACGCTGGCGCCCGGCGAGAAGATGCTGATCGAGCCGGGCGGCTTCTTGTACAAGGACTCCACGGTCGCGATGAACACGTCCCAGATGGACCTTAAGACCGGAATGATGCGCCGCGGCATGTACCTGGCCGAGATGACCGGGCCCGGCCGGGTCGGCATCCAGTCCATGTACGTCCACCACGGCTCCGAGTAGGAAGCGGCATGACCAGCTACGGCCCGCCCACGTACACCTGCCCGTACTGCCGGATGACCAACAACGAGGATGGCGTCCCGACGTGCCCGCGGTGCGGGGCCCCGGTCGACATCCGGCTGCGGGTCTCCAATGCGGGCTGGTGCAAGCAGCCGCCGATCCGCGACATGGCGAGGCTCCGGTTCAACCGGTCTACCTGCCAGATCAGCGGCGCTTACGTCCCGGTCGCCGAGATGCAGCTGCATGACGACGACTGGGTGTACTTCTCGCACCACGTGCTGCTGCACACCGAGCCGAAGGTGCAAATGGAGTCGATGCGCATGAAGGGCGGCTGGAACAGGAAGATGGCCGGCATGCCGCTGATCATGATGCGGGCGCAGGGCCCCGGGTTCATCGCGTTCAGCGCCGATCAGCCGGGGGAGGTGCTGGCCATCCCGCTGGAACCGAACCAGGGCGTCGACGTGGTCGAGCATCAGTTCCTGGTCGCGACCGGCAACGTCGGCTTCGAGTGGCACAACTCCAACGTCTGGTACACGACCGGCAGCGGCGACGACACCGAGTGGCACTACCCGGTCGGCCGGAACATCGACCGGTTCATCGCGCACAACGTGCCCGGCCTGCTCCTGCTGCACGCGCCGGGCAACTCGTTCGTCCGCGACCTGAACCACGGCGAGCGGATCCTGGTCCAGCCGGGCGGGCTGATCTGGAAGGACCCGTCGGTCCGGATGTTCCTGCACTTCGAGTACCCGCGCGGGCAGTACTGGTTCAGCTCGGCCCGCTGGCAGGCCAAGTCCATCTGGCTGACATTGCAGGGACCGGGCCGGGTCGCCATCAAATCGGTCTTCGAGCAGCCAGAACTCACCGGTTCGGTATCGAACAACTCGGCCGCGACCTCTCAGTTCTGGTGACCGGCGGTGGTGCCGCGCACTGCCGCGGTGCGGCCGGCCCGGCGTCCTGAGTACACGCAGTCGGCCAGTGACAGCCCGCTGACGTAGGAGTTCGAGCACAGCCCGACCGCGCTGCGCCCGGCCGCGTACAAGCCGGGGACCGCCGAGCCGTCCGCCCGCAGCACCTGACCGGTCTGCTCGGACACGGCCAGGCCGCCGAGCGTGAGCATCGGCGCCGGGTAGGCCGCCCGGGGGCGGATCGACAGGTCGATCAGCGAGTAGGGCGGCCGCCCGATCACCGCGGTCGCGTCGGCCGGTTTGCCGGCCGGATCGGGCCGGCCCTCCCGCACCGCGGCGTTGTAGGCCGCGACCGTGGCCGTGACGCCGTTGCCATCCAGGCCCGCCCTGGCCGCGGCGGCAGCGAGCGTCGGCCCGCTGACCCGGGCCCTGGTCAGCAAGTACACCGCCTGAACGAGCTGGAACCACTGGGTGCGGCCGGCCAGCTGCCGCCAGGCGCGGGACACGAGGTCACGGTCGGCGACGAGCCAGGCCCGCCGGTCGTGCTCGCGCACCATGGCCTCGCCGATCGCCGCGCCGTAACGGGACTCGTCGCAGACCCGCCGTCCGGCCTGATCGACCAGCACCCCGCGGAGCAGCGCCACCGGGGGAGTGATGAACCGCCAGCAGGACACCCGGTCGAGCAGCCTGGTCGCCCCGCCCGCTCCGGTGCCGAGCCGGATGCCGCTGCCGTCGTCGGCCACCGTGCCCAGCGGAAGGCCGCCCCGGTAGGCGGGCGCGTGCTCGCGCAGCATCGCCCGGTTGGCCACGAAGCCGCCCGCGGCCAGGACCACGCCCGTGCGGGCGCCGATCCGCAGCGGGCGCGCGTAACCGCGCTCCAGCCAGGCGACCGGTGCGTGCAGCCGGCGGCCCGGGGCGCCCCCGTACAGGAATGCCTTCGCACCGAGCCGGTGCCCGGCCCGGTGCGCGATCCTGGCCCAGGCCGGGCCGGCCCTCAGGCTCCGGCAGGTCACCCCGGTGACCTGCCCGTCAGCGCCGGTGACCAGCTCGGCCGCGGTCGTCTGGGGCAGCACCGTGATCCCGGCCGCCCGCACGGCGGCGGCCAGGGCGGCGAACAGCACCCGGCCCGAGGTGCCGCGGCCGACGGCGCGGTGCCCGCGCGGAGCGGGCGGCGCGGCGGCCGCGAACGACAGCTCGCTGCCGGAGTAATACAGGTAGTACCGGTTGCTCGGGTACGACGTCTTGTCCGGGCACAGGCTGCCCTCGAACCGCACCCCCTGGCCGGCCAGCCAGGCCAGCATCTCGGCGCTGCCGTCGCAGAAGTCACGCAGCGTGGCCGCCGAGACCGCGTCGCCGACCTCCTGCCGCAGGTAGCCGAACATGGCCTCCGGCGTATCCCGCACGCCCGCCTCGAGCTGCTGCCGGGTGCCGCCGCCGGCGTACACGACCCCGCCGGACAGGGCGGTCGAGCCGCCGCCGGAGAACCGGTCGATCACGATCACCCGTGCGCCCGCGGCGGCCGCCTCAAGCGCCGCGCAGGCTCCGGCCGCGCCGAACCCGACCACGACCACGTCGGCCTGCAGATCCCAGGACTGCGCCGTCGCGGACTGTGCCGTCGCGGACTGTGCCGTCGCGGACTGTGCCATCGCGGACCTCCGGCTGCCGCTGCTACTCCTCCGTGTAGGTGTAGGTGTACGGGTTGTCCAGCACCTGGGTCTGCGGGACCTCCGGGTGCATGCCCTCGTCCCAGGCCTCAGGGCCAAGTTCGCCCTGCAGGTAGCTGACCGTCTGCTCGATCGCCTGGCGGGCGGCGCCCAGGTCGGTGCCGGTGAGCCGGTGGTCGTACTTCACGACCCGGCCGTTGATCACCACCGTGTGCACGTCACCGCGCTGGGCCTGGAAGACCACGTGCCCGTACGGGTTCAGCAGCGGGAACATGACCGGCGAGGCGTCGTTCTTGACCAGCACCACGTCCGCCTTCTTGCCGGGCTCGATGCTGCCGGTCAGCGCGTCCAGGCCGAGGGCCCTGGACCCGCCCCTGGTGGCCCACTCCACTACCTGCTCGGCCCGCAGCTTGTGGTGAGTTACGGTCTCGTCCCGCTGGTGCGCCGCCAGGTGCTCGCGCGCCCGGTCCGCGCTCAGCGTGGCTCGCATCGCCGAGAACAGGTCGGCGCTCCACCACACGCTGGTGTCCATCGACAGGGACACGCCGATGCCGTGCTCGCGCAGCTTCCAGGTCGGCGGGTAGCCCTGCCCGGCGCTCTGCTCGCTCTCGGTCGACAGCGAGGCTGAGCCGCCGGTCGCCGCGATCCGGTGGTAGGAGTCCGCGGACAGGGTGGCCGCGTGCACGTAGATGCTCCGCTCGTTCATGAAGCCGTGGTCGTGCATGAGCCTGATGCCCTCGTCGCCGGTCACCTTCCACACCCCGGCGTGCGTGGTCACCGGGACGTCCAGATCCCTGGCCACCTCGAACGCGGCCTTCTCGGGGAACTCGGGTCCGGCCGGGGGCACGTCGAACGCGATCTGGAACCCCAGCATGTCGTCGTTGCCGCCGAACCGCCTGGCCACGAACTCCCGGAACTCCGGCGCCGCCGTCCACTCCCACGGCGCCGCCTGGATGTTGCCGTAAGCCAGCACGAACCGGCCAGGTACCTCGGCCAGGGCGTCGGTCGCGGCCTCGGCGTGCTCGATGGTCTGCAGGTTGTGGGACCAGTCGACGGCGGTCGTCACGCCCGCGTCGATCGCCTCGATCGCGCTCAGCAGGTTGCCCGCATAGATGTCCTGCGGCCGGAACGATTTGCCCCACTGCAGGTAGTTCCAGACGAAGTACTGGGTCAGGGTCCAGTCGGCCCCGTAGCCGCGCATCGCGGTCTGCCACATGTGCCGGTGCGTGTCGATCATGCCGGGCATCACGATGCCGCCGGTCGCGTCGATCTCGGCCGTGCCGTCCGGCACCGGCAGGTCCCGGCCGACCGCGCCGATCCGGTCGCCCGTGATCAGCACGTCCGCATCGTGCTCGACCCGGTGGGCGTCGTCCATGGTCAGCACGGTCGCGTGGCGGAAGACCAGCGGCCGGCCGGGCGTCAGGTCGGCGGCGGCGGGCCGGCCGGACGAGGGGGCCTGGCCGGACGGTGCGGGCGCGGTCATGTCGGTACTCCATTCTGCGCGGAGTCATGCGCGACAGCCTGTATCCGGCACTCAGCCTGAGCGGAAGCGTGGCCGGTTTGCGGAGTGCTGTCAAGGGTTCCCGGCCTCGGTGTCCGCCCTGCGGACAGCTGGCCGAAAGCACGCTACAGTGCCCTCAGCAGGCCCTGCCTGCGGTGCCCGAGGGGAGAGCAGATGGCACGCCGCGAGGCCGGCCCCGATTTCATCGAGGCGCTGGCCCGCGGCCTTGACGTGATCCGGGCCTTCCAGCCGCGCCAGCCGGTCATGTCCCTCGCCGCGGTCGCCGCGGTCACCGGGCTGGCCAGGCCGACCGCCCGCCGCATCCTGCTCACCCTGGCCGAGCTGGGCTACGTGCGCCAGGCCGAAGGCTGACCCCGCGGGTGCTGGAGCTCGGGATGTCGTATGTGCTGTCCCGCGATCTGTGGGACATCGCCCGTCCGCACATGCGGGCCCTGGTCGCCCAGACCGGCGAGTCGTCGTCGATCGCCCGGCTGGACGGCCCGGACATCGTGTACGTGGCCAGGGTCGCGGTGCCGAAGATCATCACGCTCGCGGTCACGATCGGCACCCGGTTCCCCGCGATGCAGACCTCGCTCGGCAAGGTGCTGCTGGCCGGCCTCCCGCCCGGCGAGGCGGAGCGCGTGCTGGCCGAGCCGACCAGGTCGGGCATCGTCGCGAGCTGGCAGCCTGACCAGGCCGAGCGCGCGGCCGCCCTGCGCGAGGTACACGACCGGGGCTGGGCGCTGACCGATCAGGAACTGGCCCCGGGCATCCGGTCGGTGGCGGCGCCGCTGCGCGACGGCGAGACCCGCGTGGTCGCGGCCCTGAACGTCACCGTGCACGCGGCCGAGACTCCGGTCGAGATCCTGACCGGCGAGTACCTGCCGCTGCTGCTGCTGGCGGCGAGCGCGATCAGCGCGGACCTGGCGGCCTGCCAGGCCGCACCATCGGTGGATGCGCCCGCCGGCGCACGACGCAGAAAGGCATCCCTTCCTTCATGAGCCAACCCGTTTCCGGACCCCTCGCCGGGCTGCTGGTCGCCGACTTCTCCCGGGTGCTGGCCGGGCCGTACTGCACGATGCTGCTCGCCGACCTGGGCGCGGACTTGATCAAGGTGGAGAGCCCGGGCGGCGACGACACCCGCCGCTGGCAGCCGCCGGTCACCGAGGACGGCGTGTCGACCTACTACCTGTCGGTGAACAGGAACAAGCGCTCGGTCGCGCTTGACCTGAGCCAGGAAGCGGACCTGGCCACGGCCCGGGAGCTGGTCAGGCGGGCCGACATCCTGGTGGAGAACTTCAAGCCGGGCGGCCTGGCCAGGTTCGGCCTGGACTACCCGGGGGCGCGGGCGCTCAGCGAGGCCATCATCTACGCCTCGGTGACCGGGTTCGGTTCAGGTGGCGGTGCCCACCTGCCCGGCTACGACCTGATGGTGCAGGCGATGTCCGGCCTGATGAGCCTGACCGGCGACCCCGACGGCCCGCCGTACCGGGCCGGGGTCGCGGTCTTCGACGTGATGGCCGGCCTGCACACGACGATCGCGATCCTGGCCGCGCTGCGCCACCGCGCCGCCACCGGGGCCGGCCAGCACGTGCAGGCCAGCCTGCTGGCCTCGGCGCTGTCCGGGATGGTGAACCAGACCGGCGCCTACACGACGGCCGGGATCGTGCCGTTCCGCATGGGCAACGCCCATCCCAGCCTGTTCCCCTACGAGCCGCTGCCGACCGCGGACGGCGAGCTGATCCTGATCGCGGGCAACGACGCCCAGTTCCGCAAATTGTGCGAGGTACTCGGCGCGCCCGAGCTCGCGCAGGACCCGCGGTTCGCCCGCAACGAGGACCGCACGGCCAACCGGGCTGAGCTGCGCGCGCTGCTGGTGGACCGGCTGGCGGCCAGGTCCGCGGCCGGCTGGTTCGGCGCGCTGATCGCCGCCGGCGTGCCGTGCGGCCCGATCAACACCGTCGACCAGGGCATCGCCTTCGCCACCGAGATCGGCCTCGACCCGGTCGTGACCGCCGGCGAGGGGCCGGGGGCCAGGCCCGGCATCCGGCACCCGGTCGCCTACTCGGCCACGCCGCCCAGGTACGACCGCCCGCCGCCCGCACTGGACGAGCACGGCGACGAGATCAGGGCCTGGCTGGCCGGCCCGGCCGGAGGAGGGCACTCATGAGCGCGAACGCACCGGACTTCCCGACCTCGCTCGGAAGTTCGACGGCCGACACGATCACGCTGCTCGGCCAGGACCTGGCCGGGGACCTGATGGGCCAGGTCGGCTTCGGCGAGCTGGCGATGTGGCTGGTCACCCAGCGGCGCCCGACGCCGTCCGCGGTCAGGGTGTTCGAGGCGGTGCTGGTCGCGCTGGCCGATCACGGCTTCACCCCGACCGCCATCGCCGCCAGGCTGACCTACCTGAGCGCGCCGGACTCGGTGCAGGGCGCGATCGCGGCCGGCCTGCTCGGCGGCGGGTCCCGGTTCCTCGGCGTGACCGAGGACGCCGACCGGTTCCTCGCCCAGGCCCTGGCGTCCGGCCCGGTCCCGGCGGACGACGCCGGCTACGACGACCTCGCCCTGCGCGTCGTCCGGGCGGCCCGCGAACAGCACGCGCTCGTGCCAGGACTCGGCCACCCGGTGCACAAGGTCACCGACCCGCGCACGCCGCGGCTGCTCGACATCGCCGAGCAGGAAGGCCTGCGCGGCCCGCACCTGCGCCTGTTCGAGGCCATCGGCCGGGTGCACCCCCAGGTGCTCGGCCGCACCCTGCCGCTGAACGGCGCGGGCACCTGCGGCGCCGCCCTCGCCGACCTCGGCCTGCCGGCCGGCCTGCTGCGCGGGTTCGCCCTCCTCGCCCGCACCGCCGGCCTGCTCGGTCAGCTGGCCGAGGAACAGTGGCGGCCGATCGGCATGGACCTGTACCTGACCGTCGAGCACAACACCCGTTACCTGCCCCCGGAATGAGGAAGCCGCCATGGCCACCGTCGTCGCGGTGATCGCATCGACTCATCACCCCTTCTACTACCGCGCCAGCACCGCCGCCGGCGAGGACCGGCCCCCGTTCGCCGACGAGTGGGTGGCCAAGATCGAGGCGTTCAGGGACACGCTGACCAGAGCCCGTCCCGACGTGCTGGTGATGGTCGGCAGCGACCATTTCCACCAGCTCTGGCTGGACAACATGCCCCAGTTCCTGATCGGCAAGGCACCGTGCTACGACGCGAACTTTTACAATGAGGAACGGGAGTTCGGGCTGCCCAGGATGTTCGTCCGCGGCCAGGAAGACCTGTCCGCCTACCTGTTGCGGGAGGGCCTGGACGCCGGCTTCGACCTGGCCTTCAGCAACGAGCTGCGGATCGATCACAGCATCACCTGCCCGCTGATCACGCTGCGCCCGCAGGCTGACCTGCCGATCGTGCCGGTGTACACCAACATCTTCGCCCCGCCGCTGCCGCGCCCGCGCCGGTTCGTCGAGCTCGGCCGGACGATCCGCCAGCTCGTCGAGGCGTGGCCGTCGGACCAGCGGGTGGCGATCATCGGCACCGGGCACCTGTCGCTGGAGCTCGGCGGCCCGCGCCAGTTCGGGCCGCACGGTCCCGACCCGGAGTTCGACCGCAAGGCGGTGCAGTGGATCGCCTCCGGTGACCTCGACTCGGCCCTGGCCGAGGTCACCCTGGACAGCTTGTGGCGGCCCGGCAACGCCACCCACGGCTTCATGGACTTCATGCTGATGATGGGCGTGGCCGGGGAGAACGCCCGGGCTGACTACACGGACTCGCTCGACCTGTTCCACACGATGGAGGCGTACTTCACCTGGTATCCGGGTGGGGCCGGAGGCACGGCATGAGCAAGTACCTGCTGAACAAGTTCCTGTATTCGGTCGACCGCGATCCCGCGCTGGTCGAGCGGTACCGGGAGAACCCGGTGGGCACCGTGCGGTGGTGGGAAACCGAGCGGGCGAACGTCATCCTGAACTGCCCGGAGATGGAGGCCAGCACCTGGCTGCGGTTCACCGGCGCCGAGCGGGAGGCGCTGGCCACGCACGACTACGTCGCGCTGTTCGAGCTCGGCTGCCACAACTTCCTGCTGCTCACCCTGTTCATCGCGCTCTTCGAGCGGGACTACGCCGAACCGCTGGCCTTTCAGCGGGAGTTCGCCGCCCGGCTGAGCCACTGGTCGCTCCCGTACCCAGACATAGCCACCTGATCACTGGCTAGTCCGGCGATTGCCCAGGTAACCGTAGCTCTCTGGCGCGTTGAACGTCATGATGTCGGACATGGACTTGAATTTCCCGGCATCCGACGCGTGACCGGCACATCACTCCAGCCGCTCGCGATCGGGCTGGCGATCACCGCTGCGGCGACGTTCGCGGTTGCCAATGTCGTGCAGCAGCGCGTGGCCGCCAGGCTGCGGACGGACCCGGCGTTTGACTCGGCCGTGCTGCTCAGGCTCCTCCGCCAGCCGCTCTGGCTGGCCGGTCTTGGCCTGGTCATCCTCAGCCTGTCCCTGCAGGCGACGGCGCTCGGCCTGGGCCGGCTGGTGGTGATCGAGCCGGTCCTGGCCAGCAGCCTGCTGTTCGCGCTGGCCTTGTCGGCCCGGGTCGACCGGCGCCGGATGCGCCCGGTGGAATGGCTGGCCGCGCTCGCGACGTTCGCGGGCCTGGTCGTGTTCCTGTCCGTCGCCCGGCCGTCCGGGGGGACTTCCACCGCCCCGCCGCTGCAGCTTGGCCTGGCCGCCGCCGCGGCCGTGGTGATCGCCATCGCGGCCGTCGCGGTGTCAGCCCGGCGGTCGCCGCTGCGCCGCGCGCTCACCCTGGGCATCGGCGGCGGCATCGCCGCCGGGGTCACCGACGCCCTGACCAAGACGGTCGCCGTCCTGGTCGGCGGCCGCCAGTTCGGCGCGTTCGCCGACCCCCGGCTGTACCTGCTGGTCGTGATCGGCCTGATGACGTACACGCTGCAGCAGAACGGCTACCGGGCGGCCAGCCTGGCCGTGTTCCTGCCGGTGTTCTCGGTGCTCGACCCGGCGGTCGGATCCATACTCGGCCTGTTCCTTTACCACGAGCACCTGGGCGACAGCCCGGTCCAGATCGCGGCCGAGGCCGCGGCGGTGCTGGCCGCGACCTGGGGGATCGCCCGCCTGGCGACCTCGACCGCGCAGGCCGAGACGGTCGAGCCGGTGGCGATCACGGTCCCGGAGCCGGCCGGCCTGCCGCTCGCCCCGGCCCCGCTCGGCGCACCACCGCTCGCGGCGGCACCCCCGGTCACCGGGCTGCGCGAGGAGCCGCCGGCCTGACCACGGCACCGGGGCTGCGTACGATGCGGTGCGTGGCTACCCAGTTCAGCGCGCAAGGTCAGCTCAGCCAGCGTCAGATCCTGATCGTGATGTCCGGCCTGCTGCTCGGCATGCTGCTCGCCGCACTCGACCAGACCATCGTGGCGACGGCGCTGCCCACGATCGCGGGCGACCTGCACGGCCTGTCCAGGCTGTCCTGGGTGGTCACCGCCTACCTGCTCGCCTCGACCGTCAGCACGCCGCTGTGGGGCAAGCTGGGCGACCTGTACGGCCGGAAGGTTTTCTTCCAGGCCGCGATCGTGATCTTCCTGGTCGGCTCGGTGCTGGCCGGGCTGTCCCAGACGATGACCGAGCTGATCTTGTTCCGCGCCCTGCAGGGCATCGGCGGCGGCGGCCTGATGGTCGGCGCCCAGACCATCGTCGGGGATGTAGTGCCACCCAGGGACCGGGGCCGGTACCAGGGTTTCTTCGGCGCCGTGTTCGGCGTGACCAGCGTGATCGGCCCGCTGATCGGCGGTTTCTTCGTCGACACCCTGTCCTGGCGCTGGGTGTTCTACATGAACCTGCCGATCGGGGCGATCGCGCTGATCGTGGTGGCCGCGGTCCTGCCGTCCCGGCGCGGCGCCGGGCAGCACAAGGTCGATTACCTCGGCACGATCATGATCGGCGGCGCCGCCACCAGCCTGGTGCTGCTGACCTCGCTCGGCGGCGTGACCTACCCGTGGGGCTCAGGCACGATCATCACGCTCGGCGTCCTGGCCGTGGCGTTCACGATTGCCTTCATCGTGGCCGAGCGCCGGGCGGCCGAGCCGGTGCTGCCGCTGCACCTGTTCCGGCGGCGGGTGTTCTCCGCCGCCGGGGCGATCGGCTTCGCGGTCGGCTTCGCGATGTTCGGCGCGCTGACCTACCTGCCGCAGTACCAGCAGGTCGTGCGGGGGATCAGCCCGACCGGGTCCGGGCTGCGGCTGCTGCCGATGATGGCCGGGCTGCTCATCACCTCGATCGGCACCGGACAGCTGATCTCGCGGTGGGGCCGGTACAAGATCTTCCCGGTCGCCGGCACCGCGGTCATGACCATCGGGCTGTACCTGCTTTCGCACCTGTCCCCGACTACCAGCACGCTCACCGCGTCGCTGTCCATGCTCGTGCTCGGCGCCGGCATCGGCGCGACCATGCAGGTGCTGGTCATCGCGGTGCAGAATGCGGTGGACTACGCCGACCTGGGCGCGGCTACCTCGGGGGCCACGTTCTTCCGGTCCATCGGCGGCTCGTTCGGCACCGCCGTGTTCGGGGCAATCTTCGACCACGTGCTGCCCGGCAACATCTCCTCCGCGCTGCACGGCCTGAAGCTGCCGCCCGGGATCGGCATCACCAGCGGCGCCAGCCCGGCCGCCCTGGACAGGCTGCCCTCCCCCTGCACGCAGCCCTGGTATCGGGCTACGCCGCCTCCATCCGGACCGTGTTCCTGGCCGCCGTGCCGGTCGGCGCGCTCGCCTTCGTTCTCACGTTCACGCTCAAGGAACTGCCGCTGCGCCGGACCGCGCGGGCGGTGGACCCGGCCGACCGGCTCGCGCCGACCGCCCGCCCGACGGTCAGGACCTCGGACGAGGAGATGCGGCGGGCGCTCAGCTCGCTGCTGCGGCACGAGGTGCGGCACGAGGTCTACTCGGACCTGGTTGCCAAGTCCGGCATCGGCGTCTCGCCGCGGGCCGGCTGGCTGCTGCTGCGGGTTGGTGAGCACGACGGCGAGACCAGGGCCGGGCTGGCGCACTGCCTGGGGATCAGCGTGGCCGATCTTGGCGACCGGATGAGCGACCTGGTCCTGGCCGGCTACGTCAGGCCCGACAGCCAGGCCGCGCCAGACCAGGCCGAAGCGCTCACCGACGCCGGCCGGACGGCCTACCAGCGCATCTTCGCGGCCCGGGAGGCCAGGATCGCGCTGCTGCTCGATGGCTGGCAGCCCGAGCAGCATCCGCGGCTGCGTGAGCTGCTCGGCAGCATCACGCACGAGCTCGCGGCGAGCCGTGAGCAGCCAGGACCCGACCTGGACCGGTCCCAGACCCCCCCGGCCAGGGCCCAACGCGCCCGAACCCCACGCGGCCCCCCCTCGCAACCGAACCATTTTAAGTGCCGGGGAACTGGTCCGAGGA
>JBPCKO010000057.1:0-4678 GCA_051004215.1 Streptosporangiaceae bacterium
ACCACCAGCTCGGCCAGATCCGTCTTGGCCGGGTCCGGCCCGGTCAGGGGGAGTCCGGCCGCGTCGGCCGCCCGGCCCGCTGCGGCGGCCGACGCGAGCACGCCACCCCGCGGGTCCGCCGCGACGATCACCAGGTCACTAGGGTGCGCTGGGTTGCGCGTGACGCTGACGCCGGCGGCGGCGATCCGGCTGGCCAGCTCGGCCACCAGGTCCTGGTGATCCGCGCCGCCCGGGCTCCCGTCCAGCAGCGTCACCGTGCCGGGCAGGGGCCCGGCGGGCTCGTCCGGCGGCGGGCCCGGCGTGGTGTCGCGGTAGCCGTAGATGCCGCGCCCGGCCTTGCGGCCGGTGCGGCCCGCGTCGGTCAGCCGGCGCAGCAGCGGAGCAGGGATGTACCTGGTGCCCCCGAACTCCCGGTCGAGCACCTCCAGGATGGCCAGCGACGTGTCCAGGCCGATCAGGTCGAGCAGCGCGAGCGGGCCCATGGGCAGGCCGGTCCCCGCGGTCACCGCCAGGTCGATGTCCTCGCGGGTCGCATAGCCCGTCTCCAGCAGCCGGACGGCGTGGTTCAGGTACGGCAGCAGCAGAGCGTTCGCGACGAACCCGGCCCGGTCAGTGACCAGGACAGGCGTCTTGCCGAGCCGCCGCGCCAGCGCGGTGACCGCGTCCGCGGTGGCCTGATCGGTGAGCACCGTCGTCACCACCTCGACCAGGCGCATGACCGGCGCCGGGTTGAAGAAGTGCATCCCGGCCAGCCGGCCAGGGTGCGCCGACGCGGCCGCGATCGCGGTGACGGACAGCGAGGAGGTGTTGGTCACGATGATGGCGTCCGGCCTGAGCACGTCGTCCAGGGCGGCCAGCACCGGCCGCTTGATCGCGAGCTGCTCCGGCACCACCTCGATCACCAGGTCGGCGCCGGACAAGCTGGCGACCGACGAGGCGGAGGTAACCCGGCCCCTGACGGCCGCGCGATCGTCAGGGCTCAGCCTGCCCCGGGCCACGGCCCGGTCCAGCGAGGCGTCCAGCACCGTGAGCCCGCGGGCCAGCGCGGCCGCGTCGGCCTCGATCGCGGTGACGGCCAGCCCGCCGCGGGCGAAGACCTCGGCGATACCGGCCCCCATAGTGCCCAATCCGACGACGCCCACCTCGCGAATATTCATGCGGCGACACTATCGCCGGAGGTCTGCCCGGCCCCGCCCGCGCTTGAGATAATCAGCCCGGGCGCGGCAGGCTCGCTCCCGGCAACTAAACGCGGTGGTCAGGCGAGACGTTTGGGGATCCGCATGACGGTGCACGGCGGCACTCCAGACGACACCGGCGAGGTGCGCGCGGCGCTGGCCTCGATCGTCGCCGACCCGGACTACGGAGCCGGGGCTCTGACCAGCAGGCGCACGATGGAGAGCCTGCTCAAGGACCTGCTGCCGGACCGGCCCAGGGACGCGGCGATCCTGGTCGCGGCGGCCGAGCACGGGCTCGCGACCAGCCTGAGCGAGCGGGTCGAGCAGGAAGGGATGGACGCCGGGGTAGCCGTGCGGCTGGTCGCCGCCAGCTTCGGCCGGGCGACCGCGTTCACGCCCGAGGCCTGCCAGTGGGCGGCCACCGAACTGGCCGGCGCGCTCGGCATGGACACCGCTACGATTCCGGCCGCCCTCCCGTTCCCGTCTCGCAGCGAGCCCGCAACGGCCCAGCCCGGGTTCGGCCAGCCCGGGTACGGGCCGCCCGGGCCTGCCTGGCCAGCCGGCTTCACCGGCCAGGGACCTGCGCGAAGACGCCGCACGCCCCTGATCATCGCGGCGGCGGGAGTTGCTCTCGTCGTGATCGCCGTGCTCGTCGTCGTCCTGGTGCCCAAGACCTCGGGGCCGGCGCCGATGATCACCGCGGCCGCGTCGTCGAGCATTGCGCCAGCCGCCGGGAACGTGTTCGTGTACTACCAGGACCCCGGCCTGGCCCGCGCGACGATCGCCGGAACGGTATCGCACGGGGCCAGGGGCGAGGTCGCGGCACTGACCGCGCAGCCGTTCCCCTTCACCGCCGCGCCGCACGTGCTCGCCCGCACGCCGCTGGCGGGCCGCAATCAGGACCTGTCATTCCTGGTGACGCCGTCGCTAGAGACCAGGTACCGGATCGAGGTGCTGCCGTCCGACGCCAGCACCCCGCTCGCCACCTCGGCCGCCCGTACGGTGTACGTCGCGCTGGTCGCGCATCACGTCTACGCACAGAACAGCTGCCCGCGGCCGGCGTGCCACGTCACGCTCAGGCTGACTGTGCCGGTGGCGCCGGCCGCGCTGCACGCCGAGGGGTCCAAGCGGATCTACTTCTACTGGGCCATCCACCTGGCCCCGGCCGGTCCTGAGCCAAGCGACCCGGTCACGCTCAAGCTGCGGAGCCTGGCTGCCTCACCGCCGGTCACCCTGAGCCGCGGCGAGTATCAGGTGAGCATCAGCTTCTCGTTCACCGTGGGCCAGGACGCCTACCGTTGGCACTGGAACGCGTGCACCAGGGACGACGTGACCAGCGACGGCATCGGCCTGCCGGGGAGCCACCCGTGCGGAAACCCCACCATCCCGGCCGCGCCCTCCGCCTACCTGGGCTCGATGAGCGGCTGAGCTCACGACGCCCGACCTCACCCGCCCCGGGTGATGCCGCGGCCCCCGGTCGCGGAAAGGCTGATCTGCACCCGGTCCGGCACACCGCCGCCGGGCAGTTCGTCGCCCGACGGAGGGGACATGACACACCTTGCGGCGTCGTCGTCGTATCCGCTGCTGGATGCGTTCTGGACGATCCTGGAGATCTTCCTGTGGGTGATCTGGATCTGGATCCTGATCACGGTATTCGTCGACATCTTCCGCAGCCATGACCTGTCCGGCGGGGCCAAGGCGCTGTGGTTCTTGTTCGTGCTGTTCATCCCGCTGGTCGGGGTGCTGGTGTACCTGATCGCCCGGGGCGGTTCCATGCACGAGCGCGCGGCGAAGCAGGCACAGCACCAGGACGAGGCGTTGCGCCGCTATATCCAGCAGTCGGCCAGCGAGTCGCCGGCTAATACCGCGGACCAGCTGGAGAAGCTGGCCAGCCTGCGCGATCGCGGCGTCATCACGCCGGATGAGTTCCAGCGGGAAAAGGACAAGCTCCTCACCCCGGCCTGACAGCCGGGCCACGCCGGACGCGCCGGGAGCGACGGCCGCTCCGGACGCGCACCGGGCGGACGGGCCGCTACAGTGGCCTGCCATGCGGCTCGTCATCGCCCGGTGCAGCGTCGATTACGCGGGACGGCTGTCCGCGCACCTGGCCCCGGCCCTGCGGCTGCTGATCGTCAAGGCGGACGGTTCGGTGCTCGTGCACAGCGACGGCGGCTCGTATAAGCCGCTGAACTGGATGTCGCCGCCCTGCCGGCTGGCCGAGACGCCGGCCGAGTGGGTGGTGACCGGCAAGTCGGGCGAAACGCTGACCGTGCACCTGGACGAGGTGCTCAGCGACACCTCGTTCGCGCTCGGCGAGGATCCTGGCCTGGTCAAGGACGGGGTCGAATCGCACCTGCAGGAGCTACTGGCTGCCCAGCTGCACGTCCTGGGCGACGGATGGCGGCTGGTGCGCCGCGAGTTCCCGACGCCAATCGGGCCGGTGGACCTGATGTGCCGCGACGCCCTCGGCATCAGCGTCGCCATCGAGGTCAAGCGGCGCGGCGAGATCGACGGGGTGGAGCAGCTCACCCGGTACCTGAACCTGCTGAACCGCGATCCGCTGCTCGCTCCGGTGCAGGGCATCTTCGCCGCCCAGGAGATCCGGCCCCAGGCCAGGGTGCTGGCCCAGGACCGCGGCATCCGGTGCGTCACGCTGGACTACCAGGCCATGCGCGGCACCGACGACGGTGCGCTGCGGCTGTTCTGAGCGCGCCGTTCGCCGGCGACCGGGCTAGCTCGCGTCGGGCCACTGCGGCTGCGCGCCGCCGGGCAGCGGCACGTCGAAGGCGTTCAGCAGGTACGAGATCAGCGTGTAATAGCCGCACAGCGAGACCAGCTCGATCATGCCCTCGTCGCCGAGCAGCCGCTGCGCCGCCTCGTAGGCCGGCGGGCTCAGCCGCCCGGCGGTGACCAGCTCCCTGACCGCTGCGTAGACCACCCGCTCGTCGTCGGCCGTGATCGGCGGCTCCTCGCCGCGGCCGATGGCCTCCACGACCGGGCCAGGCACGCCGTGCTCGCGGGCCATCGCGGCGTGCGCCCACCACTCGAACTCGGCCTTCCAGCGGGCTCCGACGGTGATGATGACCAGCTCGCTCAGCCGCCGCTCGAGGCTCGTGCGGAACCGCAGCTGGCCCCCGAGAGCGCTCAGGTGCCGGCCGACTCGGGGTGCTCGCACGAAGGCGTTGAACGGCCCTACGAGGCCGCCCTGAGCATTCACCAGCTCGCCGCCCGTGGCCGAACGAGAGCCGGTCACGCTGTCCCACACTTCCTGGCCCCGGGCATCCAGGTCCTCATAGCGCACATATCGCAGTCGCGTCATAGCTGGACACTAGCCCCGCCAGCACCGATTCCCGGCTCCAGGTCAACGGGTGCCCGCGGCTGGGCGTCTCACTGCTGAGCGGGTACCGGCCGGGTGCGCCGCCATGGTCTCCAGGGCCCCGGCGGCGCAGGCCCACCCGTCCGGTGGGCTAGCCCTCGGCCTTGCCCGGGCGTGGGCCTGATTG
>JBPCKO010000058.1:0-17265 GCA_051004215.1 Streptosporangiaceae bacterium
GTCAGCACGCGGGCCGCGGCGAGGCTCGTCCCGGCCGCCTGCGCGCCGTACCGCACGGCCGCCCCGGCCGCGCCGACCTGGCCCGGGCCGACCGGGGTGATCATGACCGCCTCGCTCCGGCCGACCAGGCCGGCCGGGCAGGCGGGGTCGGGTCCCGGCGGGCCGAGATAGACCGCGTGCACGTCGAGCCGGGGGCAGGCATCCGGGTGCGCGGCGAAGCTGATCACCGGCCAGGACGCGGGCACCCGCAGGCTCACACCATGATATATCACGCTGTGCCACCGAGAGTTCGAGGCGGGGGCGGAGGTCGCAGCCACCGGAACGGTCGCCATCGCGCCGACTACAGCAAGGCCAACGGCATAGCTTCGAAAACCCATGCCATCAATGGTCATGCATTGACGCGAAAACAGGAGGCTGTTTCCGATAACTCTGTGTAGTCAAGTTCAAACCTTGAATGAGCCGAAACGGCTCTACCAAGCCGCTCGCCACAGGCGGGCGGCGGTGGCGGACGGCCGCGGTCAGACGTCGTGGCGTGATGGCCTGTCTTTGTCGTCCGACGGCTGGAAGCGATACCCCATGCCGGGCTCGGTGAGTAGCCAGCGCGGCCTGGCCGGGTCCGGCTCCAGCTTGCGCCGGAGCTGGGTCATGAACAGGCGCAGGTTGCCGGCCGCGTCCGCGTATCCCGGGCCCCACACCTCGTGCAGCAGCTGGCGCTGGCTGAGCAGCTTGCCCGGATGCCGGAGCAGCACCTCCAGCAGGTGCCACTCGGTCGGGGTGAGCCGGATGTCGGCCCCGCCCTGGTGCACCCGCCTGGCCGCGAGGTCGATCGTGAGCTCGCCCAGCCGGACCTGAGGCTGGGCCGTCTCGGCGGCGCCGCGCCGGGCCAGGGCGCGCATCCGGGCCAGCAGCTCGTCCATGCCGAACGGCTTGGTGACGTAGTCGTCGGCGCCCGCGTCCAGGGCCTCGACCTTATCCATGCTGTCGGCCCGCCCGGACAGCACGATGATCGGCGCGTCGGTCCAGCCGCGCAGCCCGCCGATCACCTCGACGCCGTCCAGGTCGGGCAGGCCGAGGTCCAGGATGACCAGGTCAGGCGGGTGATGGGCCGCCTCGGCGAGAGCCTGGGCGCCGGTCTGGGCGGTGTACACCTCGTACTGCCTGGCCCGCAGGTTGATCCGCAGGGCCCTGATGATCTGCGGCTCATCGTCGATGACCAGGACCCGGGTCACGACGGGACCTGGCCCGCGCCCTCCGGCTGAGTGCGCTCACCGGGCAGCGTCCTGGCCGCGCCGGGAACGGCCGGCAGGGACAAGACCATCGTCAGGCCGCCGCCCGGGGTGTCCTGCGGTTCCAGCGTGCCGTCCATGGCCTCGGTCAGGCCGCGGGACAGGGCCAGGCCCAGCCCGATTCCGGTGGTGTTGTCGGTGTCGCCCATCCGCTGGAACGGCACGAACATCCGGCTGGCCTGGTCGGCCGGGATGCCGGGCCCGCGGTCGACGATCCGCAGCTCGACCCGGTCGCCAAGGGAACTGGCGGTCAGCAGCGGCGGGGAGCCCGGCGGTGAGTACCGCAGCGCGTTGGCGGCCAGGTTCGCGATCACGCGCTCCAGGATGCCAGGATCGGCCAGCACCTCGGGCAGTTCGGCCGGGATCTCGACCAGGACCGTCTGGCCGCCCGGGCCGAGATCGTCGAGGGAGCGGGCGACGACCTCGCCCAGATCGGCCGGGCGGGGGAAGACCGACATCGCGCCGGCCTGCAGCCGGCTCATGTCGAGCAGGTTCTCGACCAGCCGGGTGAGCTTGTCCAGCGACTCGTCGGCGGTGGCCACCAGCTCGTCCTCATCCTGCTCTGACCACTGCACGTCGCCGGCCCGCAGGCTGGTGACGGCAGCCTTGGCCGAGGCCAGCGGCGTGCGCAGGTCGTGGCTGACCGCCGCGAGCAGCGCGGCCCGCATCCGGTCCGCCTCGGCGATCGGGCGGGCCGCCTCCGCTGCGGCGGTGAGCCGCTGCTGCTCGAGCGCCGCCGCCGCGTAGGCGGCGAACGCGCTCAGCGCCCGGCGGTCGCTCGCGGCGAGGGGCCGCCCCTTGGCGGCCAGGCAGAGGTCGTCGCTGACCGGCATCGCCACGTCGCCGTCTTCCGGCCTGGCGAGCTGGCCGCCGCCGGAGTCCGCGACCGCGGGCCAGGTCGCCGGGGCGAGACCCGCCTCGCCCGGGCTGTCCCGCTCCAGCAGGGTGACCGTGTCCATGCCGAACGCCTCGCGGACGCGGTCCACCACGGCCTGCAGCGGCTGCTCCCCGCGCAGGATGCTGCCCGCGGTGGTGACCAGCAGGTCGGACTCGGCGCCGGCCCGGGCCGCCTGTTTCGACCTCCGGGCGGCCCGGTCCACGATGGTGGCCACGATGACGGCCACGATGAGGAAGACGACCAGCGCGAGCGCGTTGTTCGGCTCGTTGATAGTGAACGTGTAGAACGGCGGCGTGAAGTAGTAGTTCAGCAGCAGGGAGGCCGCGATCGCGGCGATCAGGGCCGGCAGCAGGCCGCCGACCAGCGCGACCGCGATCACGCCGCTCAGGAACACCAGCATGTCGCTGGTCAGGTTCAGGTGCTGGCGCATCGTGGCCAGCAGCAGGCAGAGCAGCGGGGCCAGGGCGAGCGCAAGCAGGTACCCGGCCCCGTGGCGGGCCGCCGACAGGCCGCCGCTCCGCTCGGGCAGGTCGCGGCCGCGGCCCATCCGCGCGTGGGTCACGATATGCACGTCGATGTCGCCGGAGTCGCGGATCGTGCGCAGGCTGACCCCGGGCCCGGTGAGCAGGGCGGCGAGCCAGCTCCGGCGGCTGGCCCCGAGCACGAGCTGGGTGGCGTTCTCAGCCCTGGCGAAGGCCAGCAGCGCGTCCGGCACGTCATCCCCGACGACCTGGTGGTAACTGCCGCCGAGCGATTCGGTCAGCCGCCGCTGCGCGGCCAGCGCGCCGGGATCGGCGCTGGTCAGGCCGTCGGACCTGGTCACATAGACGGCGAGCAGGTCGCCGCCGGCCGACCGGGCGGCGATCCTGGCGGCCCGGCGGATCAGCGTGTCGCCTTCCGGGCCGCCGGTCAGCGCGACCACGACCCGCTCCCTGGCCTCCCAGGTCTGCCGGATATCGTGCGCCTCGCGGTACCGCTGCAGGCCCTCGTCGACCCGGTCGGCCAGCCAGAGCAGGGCGAGCTCGCGCAGGGCCGACAGGTTGCCGGCCCGGAAGTAGTGGTTCAGGGCGGCGTCGATCTTCTCAGCCGGGTAGACGTTCCCGTGGGCCATCCGGCGGCGCAGCGCCTCCGGGGTCATGTCGACCAGCTCGACCTGGTCCGCGGCCCGGACGACGGCGTCGGGCACGGTCTCGCGCTGCGGGACCCCGGTGATCTTCAGCACCACGTCGTTCAGCGACTCGAGGTGCTGGATGTTGACCGTGGTGATCACGTCGATGCCCGCGCTCAGCAGTTCCTCGACGTCTTCCCAGCGCTTCTCGTGCCGGCTGCCCGGCACGTTGGTATGGGCGAACTCGTCGACCAGGGCGATCTGGGGGCGGCGGGCCAGCACGGCGCCGGTGTCCATCTCGTCGAACCAGGAGTCCCGGTAGGAGAGGCGGGTCCGCGGCAGCACGTCGAGGCCGAGCAGCTGCTCGGCCGTGTGCTGGCGGCCGTGCGTCTCGACGAAGGCCACCACCACATCGGCCCCGCGGGACAGACGGCGGTGGCCCTCGCCGAGCATGGCGAACGTCTTGCCAACCCCGGCCGCGGCCCCCAGGTAGATCCTGAGCCGCCCGCGGTGCTGGCCGGGGTGGCCGGGCGGGCCGGAACTGACGGGGCGTTTCGCCTGCGTGCTGGCTGGTTCGGTCATCTTCTCCATCACGGTACGGGGTACCGCTGGTCGAGCGCCAAGTTCAGCCGCACCACGTTGACCCGGGGCTCGCCGAGTATGCCCAGGGTGCGTCCCGAGGCGTACCTGGCGACGAGCAGGCGGACCGCGGCCGGGGTGATGTGCCGGGCCGCAGCGACGCGGTTCACCTGGATGGCCGCGTTCTGCGGGGAGATGAACGCGTCCAGGCCAGATGCCGACGCCGTCACCGCGTCCGCTGGGATCGCCGAGACCGGCACATGGTCGAACCTGGCGATTTGCCGCTGCCGCTGCCTGATGTCCTGCACCAGCACGGGGTTGTTCGGGCCCAGGTTGGAGGCGCCGCTGGCCAGCGGGTTGCATCCGCCCGCCTGGCTGGTGGCCGAGGTGGCCGACGCGGACGGCCGCGGCTGGACGTACTGCGGCAGCGGCTTGCCCCTGGCGCCGAGGAATTCCTGGCAGAGCAGGCTGGAGCCGACGATCTGGCCGCGGAGGCTGACCAGGGAGCCGTTCGCCTGCTTGCTGAACGCCACCTGGCTGATCCCGAATATCGCCAATGGGTAGACGATGCCGCAGATCACCGTGAAGACCAGCAGGCCGCGGAGCGCGGCCAGCAACTGGCGCACGGAGGATGGAAGACGAGACATGACGATCAGCCGCCAAATCCGGGAATGTGATAAATAATGAGGTCAAGGACCTTAATCCCGATGAACGGGATGATGAGCCCGCCGAGTCCGTAGATCCACAGGTTCCGCCGCAGCATCGCTGCGGCCGACGACGGCCGGTAGCGGACGCCGCGCAGGGCGAGCGGGATCAGGGCGATGATGATCAGCGCGTTGAAGATGATCGCCGAAGCGATCGCCGATTGCGGGCTATGCAAATGCAGGATGTTCAGCTTGGCCAGGCCAGGGATGACGCTGGCGAACATGGCCGGAATGATCGCGAAGTACTTCGCCACGTCGTTGGTGATGGAGAACGTCGTGAGCGCGCCCCTGGTGATCAGAAGCTGCTTGCCGATCTCCACGATCTCGATGAGCTTCGTCGGGTTGGAGTCCAGGTCCACCATGTTCCCGGCCTCCTTGGCCGCGGAGGTCCCGGTGTTCATGGCCACGCCGACATCGGCCTGGGCGAGGGCGGGTGCGTCATTGGTGCCGTCCCCGGTCATCGCGACCAGCCTGCCGCCCTCCTGCTCCTTCTTGATCAGCGCCATCTTGTCTTCCGGCGTCGCCTCGGCGAGGAAATCGTCTACGCCTGACTCCGCCGCGATGGCCTTCGCCGTCAGCGGGTTGTCGCCGGTGATCATGACGGTCCTGATGCCCATCGCGCGCATCTCGGCGAACCGGTCGCTGATCCCGGGCTTGACGATGTCCTTCAGGTGGATGACGCCGAGGGCCCTGGCCGCTTGAGCCCCGCCCGCCCTGCCCGCCCCGCCCGCCCCGCCCCGGGCCAGCTCGGCGACGACCAGGGGGGTGCCGCCGGCTGCGGAGATGCCGTCGACGACGTCGCCGAGCTCGCCGGGCGCGGCACCGCCGTGCTCACGGATCCACTGGCTGACCGCGGCGGCCGCGCCCTTGCGGACCTGCCGTCCGCCGGCCAGGTTGATGCCGCTCATCCTGGTCTGCGCGGTGAACTCGACGAACTCGGCGTTCGCCAGCTCGCCTGCTGGCCGCTCGCGCAGCCCGTACTGCTCCTTGGCCAGGGCCACGATCGAGCGGCCCTCCGGCGTGTAGTCCGCCATCGAGGACAGCTGGGCGGCGTCGGCCAATTCGGCCTCGGGTACACCGCCGACCGGCAGAAACTCGCTGGCCTGCCGGTTGCCGATGGTGATCGTGCCGGTCTTGTCCAGCAGCAGCGTGTTCACGTCGCCCGCGGCCTCGACGGCCCGGCCGGACATGGCCAGCACGTTGCGCTGCACCAGCCGGTCCATCCCGGCGATGCCGATCGCGGACAACAGCGCGCCGATCGTGGTCGGGATCAGCGCGACCAGCAGAGCGACCAGGATCACCAGGGTCTGCGGCGCCTTGGAGTAGTACGCCATCGGCTGCAGCGTGGCCACGGCCAGCATGAAGATGATGGTCAGCGAGGCGAGCAGGATGTTCAGGGCGATCTCGTTCGGCGTCTTCTGCCGCTTGGCCCCCTCGACCAGGGCGATCATCCGGTCGATGAAGGTCTCGCCCGGCTTGGACGTGATCGTCACGACGATCCGGTCGGACAGCACTCTGGTACCCCCGGTGACCGCGGACCGGTCACCGCCGGACTCGCGGATGACCGGGGCCGACTCGCCGGTGATGGCCGACTCGTCCACCGAGGCCACGCCTTCGACGACGTCACCGTCGCCGGGGATGATCTCGCCCGCCTCGACGACGACATGGTCGCCGAGAGTGAGCTGGTTTCCGGGTACGTCCGTGACCGTGATCTGGGCCTGGCCCGGCTGCCATCCGATCAGGCGGCGGGCCATGGTCTCCCGCTTGGTCCGGCGCAGCGTCTCGGCCTGCGCCTTGCCGCGGCCCTCGGCCACGGCCTCGGCCAGGTTGGCGAAGACCACGGTCAGCCACAGCCACACCACGATCGTCCAGTTGAAGACCGTCGAGTCAGTGAAGGCGGTGTAGGTGGTGAGGGCAGCGCCGATCTCGACCACGAACATGACCGGGTTCTTGAGCTGGCCGCGCGGGTCCAGCTTCCTGACCGCCTCAGGCAGCGACTTCCCTAGCATCCTCGGGTCGAGCAGGTCAGTGCGGCTCATGTCAGTGCAGGCCTTCTGCGAACGGTCCGAGCGCCAGGGCGGGGAAGTAGGTCAGGCCGACGAGCACGAGAATGACGCCGACGAGCATGCCGACGAACAGCGGCTTGTGCGTCTCCATCGTGCCGGCGCTGGCCGGCACCGGTTGCTGCCTGGCCAGCGACCCAGCCAGGCCGAGCGCGAAGATCTCGGGCGCGAACCGCCCGATCAGCATCACGATGCCGCCGGCCGTGTTGTACCAGTCGGTGTTCGTGGTCAGGCCGGCGAAGGCCGATCCGTTGTTGTTGGCCATCGAGGTGAAGGCGTACATGATCTCGGTCAGGCCATGCGGGCCGGGGTTGAGGATGGACGCCCGCGGCGTTTTCATCGCGATCGACAGCCCGGCGGCCGCCAGCGTGACGACCGGGACGGTCAGGAAGTACAGCGCCGCGTATTTCATCTCGGCCGGCCGGATCTTCTTGCCGATGTATTCCGGGGTCCGGCCGACCATCAGGCCGCCGACGAACACGGTCACGATGGCGAGCACGAGCAGCCCGTAGAGTCCCGCGCCCACGCCTCCGGGCGCCACCTCGCCGAGTGCCATGTCAAACAGCGCGATGCCGCCGCCGAACGGCGTGAACGAGTCGTGGAACGAGTTCACCGCGCCCGTCGAGGTCACCGTCGTCGACGCCGCGAACAGCGAGGAACCCGGGGTGCCGTAGGCGACGTTCTTGCCTTCCATCGCGGCGTGGGCGAGGTGGGGGGCAAGGCCCGAGCCCTGCGCCTCGAAGAAACTGATGCCGCCGACCGCGGCCAGCCAGATGGTGGCCATGACGGCGAGGATCGCGTAGCCCTGCCGGTGGTCTTTGACCATAGTGCCGAAGGTGCGGGGGAGGCAGAAGGCGGTCAGCAGCAGCAGGAAGATCTCGAACCAGTTAGTGAACGGGTTCGGGTTCTCGAACGGGTGCGCGGAGTTGGCGTTATAGAAGCCGCCGCCGTTGTTTCCGGCCTCCTTGATGACTTCCTGGGAAGCCGCCGGGCCGCCGGTGATGGTCTGGTGGCCATGAGCCAGCGTGGTCACCACCTGGTTGGCATGGAAGTTGTCAATCACGCCCCCGGCGACCAGGACGATCGCACCGACGACGGCCAGCGGGCAGCAGGTAACGAAGGGTGATCCTGGTGATATCGACCCAGAAATTGCCGAGCTTGTCCGTCTTGGACCGCACGATTCCGCGGACCAGGGCGATGGCGATCACGATGCCGACGGCGGCCGACAGGAAGTTCTGCACCGCCAGCCCGGACATCTGCACGACGTAACCCATCGTGGTCTCGCCCGAGTAGTTCTGCCAGTTCGTGTTGGTCACGAAGGAAGCGGCGGTGTTCCAGGCCAGCGGCGGCGGAACCCCGGGCAGGCCGAGCGAGAAGAACAGGCAGTGCTGCAGCCGTTCGAGCCCGTACAGGAACAGCACGCTGACCACGGAGAACGCGAGCATGCTGCGCAGGTAGACGGACCACTTCTGGTCAGCCGCCGGATCGACGCCGATCAGCCGGTACATGCCGCGCTCTACCCGCCAGTGCTTGTCCGTCGTGAACACATGCGCCATATACCGGCCGACCGGGATATAGCACGCGCCCAGCGCGGCAACCAGCAGCGCGAGCTGCAGCCAGCCTGCGGTCGCGACAGACATCAGAATCTCTCGGGCGCGATGAGGGCGACGAACAGGTAGAGAGTCAGCCCGATCGTCACGATGAGCCCGAGCCAGTTGCTAGCGCTCAAGACGCTCAACCCCTTGCACGAGCAGGAAGAGCACGGCGAAGACCGCGATGGTCAGCCCGATATAGGCCAGGTCACCCATGACGCCTCCTTCAGGCGGGCGGAATACCGGCTCAGTCAACAGCCCGTTCTGTGGGTGCTGCGGTCTGCTAACGACGTCCATGCAGACCTCAGGCAATCCCTAACGAAGTCCATGCGATGTCGAGGGCAACGCCGTCCCGGCTAGCGGCCAGGGCCCGGCTGAATAACCAACGGGATCCAAACCCCGGGGCCAGGTTTCCTCACGCCGCCCGGGCGGTCCGGACTTGGTCGCATTCGGGTGGTGAGCCGGGCCGGAGCCGGGAATAACGCTCGGATCCGGTGACAGGGGCAACTGATGGGGGAGACGGGATGAAACGGCCGGTCCGGTCCTACGCCGCGCTCGGCGACAGCTTCACCGAGGGCGTCGGCGACCTGCGCGCCGACGGCACCTGCCGGGGCTGGGCCGACCGCTTTGCCGAGCACCTGGCCGTCACCAGGCCGGACCTGCGGTACGCGAATCTCGCGATCCGCGGCAAGCTGCTCGGCGAGGTGCTGGCCGAGCAGGTACCCGCGGCCATCGCGATGGCGCCTGACCTGGTCAGCCTGGCGGCCGGCGGCAACGACCTGCTGCGGCCGCGTTCTGACCCTGACGAGCTGGCGGTCACCGTCGAGACGGCGGTGAGCGCGCTGCGGGCGGCCGGAGCCCAGGTCATGGTCTTCACCGGATTCGATCCCAAGGCCTTCCCCGTGCTCCGGCTGATCAGGGGCAAGTCCGCGGTGCTGACCATGCACATCCGCGAGATCGCGAGCCGGTACGACTGCCAGCTGGCCGACCTGTGGGCGATGCGGGTGCTCACCGACCGGCGGCTCTGGACGCCGGACCGGCTGCACCTCACCCCGGACGGGCATCGCCGGGTGGCCCTGCTGGCCTGCGAGGCGGCGGGCGTGCCCGCGGCGGCGGGCTGGCGGACGCCGCTCGCCGCGACCCCGGTCAGGCCAGGCCTGGCCGGCCAGACGGCCGCTTGGCTCGGGGCCCGGTGGGCCGACATGGAGTGGCTGTGCGAGCACGCCGGGCCCTACGTCAGCCGCCGGCTGCACGGGGTCTCCAGCGGCGACGGCATCGTGCCCAAGCGGCCGGATCTCGCCGCGCTTGAGGTACTGGAGGCAACCGGCGACGGCCTGGAGGCGGCCGGGACGGCGCCGCCGTCGCTGCCCGGGCCCGCCGCCCTCGCGCCATAGCACGCGGCGGTCCTGGCCGGGCCAGCCCGGCTAAGCTGCCCGGGTGAGCCTTGACCTCGCGCAGAGCGCGGCCGCCCTGACGGCCCAGCTGGTGGACTTCGAGTCAGTCAGCGGAAACGAGGCGCCGCTGGCCAGCGCGATCGAGTCAGCCCTGCGCGGGCGGCCGCACCTGACCGTGACCCGCGACGGCAATGCGGTCGTCGCCCGCACCGGCCTGGGCCGGGCTCAGCGGGTGGTGCTGGCCGGCCACATCGACACCGTTCCGGTGGCGGGCAACCTGCCGTCCAGGGTCGACGGAGGCTTGCTGTACGGCTGCGGCAGCTGCGACATGAAATCCGGTGTTGCCGTGCAGCTGGTGCTGGCGGCCGGCGTGTCCGCCCCGTCGGTGGACGTGACCTACGTGTTCTACGACTGCGAGGAAGTGGAGTCCGAGCGCAACGGGCTGCTGCGGCTCAGCCGGACCCGTCCGGCCGACCTGAGCGCCGACTTCGCGATCCTGCTGGAGCCGACCGGCGGCGTGGTCGAGGGCGGCTGCCAGGGCACGCTGCGCGCGGAGGTCACCGCCCGCGGCGAGCGGGCCCACAGCGCCCGGTCCTGGATGGGACGCAACGCCATCCACGACGCGGCCGGCGTTCTGGCGGTGCTGCGGCGCTATGAGGCCAGGCAGCCTGAGGTAGACGGACTGACCTACCGGGAGGGCCTGAATGCGGTCGGGATCAGCGGCGGCGTCGCCGGCAACGTGATTCCCGATGAATGCGTGGTGACGGTTAACTACCGGTTCGCCCCGGACCGCAGTGCCGGTCAGGCCGCCGAGCACGTGCGCGAGGTGTTCGCGGCCTGGGACGTCACGATCACCGACGCCGTCGCCGGGGCCCGGCCAGGCCTGGGCAGCCCCGCTGCCGCCTCGTTCGCCGCCGCGGTGGGCGGGACGCCCAGGGCCAAGCTCGGCTGGACTGACGTAGCCAGGTTCGCCGCGCTCGGCATCCCGGCCGTCAACTACGGCCCTGGCGATCCCTCGCTGGCTCACTCGCGGGGCGAGCACGTGCCGCTGGACGAGATCACGGCGTGCGAGCAGCGCCTGCGCGGCTGGCTGGCGGGCTGAGCCGCGGTCAGGCCCGGCCCGGGCGGCCCCCGGCCCGGGCGGCCCCCGGCCCAGGCTTACCGCGGCGGGGCCTGGACCAGGTCCAGCGCTGCCTTGTGGGTCTGGCCGGAGACGTCCACCCAGGTCACCTTGACCGTGTTGCCCGGCCTGAAGCCAAGCATCACGCTGGTCAGCTGCTTGGGCGTGGAGATCGCGTGACCGCCGACCGAGGTGATCACATCACCCGCGATGATGCCGTGCCGGTCGGCCGGCGTTCCGCACAGCTCGCCGATGATGAGCGCGCCGCTCGAGACCGGGGCCACCTTGGACGGCACCCCGGCGCCCTGCTGGTTCTGCAGGCACGCGGGCACCGAGGGCTGGACCGGGAGGCCGGACGCACCCCGGTCCTCCTTGAGCTGGTGGGTTCGCTGCTGCTGCGGGCTGGACAGCTGGCTCGCCGCGCCCGCCGGGACCAGCACGCCCATGAATCCGGTCGAGCCGATCTGGATCTGCGGGCTCGACTTGCCCGCGATGATCTGGTCGGCAATCCCGAGAGCCTTGTTGATCGGGATCGCGAAGCCGACGCTCTGCGTGGCGCTGCCGAAGCTCCCGGTCGCCGCGGCGGTGTCCATGCCGATGACTTTGCCCGTGGTAGTCGACAGCGGGCCGCCTGAATCGCCCTGGACGATGCCGGCGTTCGTCTGGAACATGCCGTGCAGCGTTTCCTTGGTCGCCGCGCCGCTGTCGCTCGCGGTGATCGTGCGGTTCAGGCCGGTGATCGCGCCGGCGACGGCCGGGAAAGTACCCGCCCCGTAGGCGTTGCCGATCGCGATCACCCGGTCACCAAGCTTGACGCCGGACGAATTACCGAGCGGGACGGTCCGCAGGTTATGCGCGCCCACCAGCCTGATCACGGCGACATCGTCGGTGGCGTCATAGCCGAGCCACTTGGCCGGGTAGCGCTTGCCGGTCGCCAGCACCTTCGCGTACAGCTGCGTGGTGTCGGTGATGACATGGTTGTTGGTCAGCACCAGGCCGTCGCTGCTGATGACCATGCCGGTGGCGGCGGCCTGGCTGCCCTGGTAGCCCAGGTTGCTGGAGATGTTGACTAGCCCCGGCTTGACCGCGGACACCACGGCGCGCTTGGTCGCGGCGCTCACGCCGGTGTTGCCGGTGCCGGCGCCGGGCACGCTGGTGCCGGGCAGCCCGCTGCCGTTGCCGGCATTACCCGACCGGCCCGATGGCGTACCGCTGGAGGACGAGGCACTGGGGCTGTCGCGCAGCGCGTAGCCGGTCAGGCCCGCGCCGACCGCCGCGGCGACGACGGCGACCGTGAGGTAGGTCAGCAGCGTCCGGCGCCGCCTCGCCCGGGTGCCGGGCTGCGGGCCGTAGCCGCCCTGGCCGTAGCCGCCCTGGCCGTAACTGGGCCCGTAGCCGCCGGGGCCGTAGCCGGCCGGTCCGGGGCTGCCGGGGCCGTAGCCGACGGGTCCGGGGCGGCCGGGACCGTAACCGCCGGGACCGAAACCTCCCGGACCGTGCTCGGGCTGTCCGTAGGCGGGCGGCGCGGACCCGGGCTGTCCGTAGGCGGGTGGTGGTGCGTACCCGGGCTGTCCGGAGTCGGGCGGGCTGAAGGCAGGGCCACTGGATGCGGGGGGACCGGCGGCTTCTGGGTCGCTGGCCTGGGGATCTGGCGACGGCGCGGACGCAGGCTGGACCGGCCCGGCGTCCGCGTGGTCGGCCTGGCCGTCCGTGCGTTCCACGCTGTCCCGCTCGAAGCCGGCGCCCTCGGGCCGCTGGCTCTCGCTGCCCTGCTCGTCCTGCATCTCCACCACCTTCGCCCGGTGCCAGCGTACTGCCCGGCTTCCCGCGTCGATCCAGCCCGCTGCGCCAGCGCGCCCGAGCTCCCCGGCCGCGGCATGCCGGGTCGCTCGGGCGACGCTGCGTCACGAGCCCGATTCCGCCCGGGCCCGCTTTAGACAAGTAAGCATCAGCAGCCTGGACGCTACCTGAAGGCCCGCTGAGGATCGCCTGTCGTTGGCGGCCCGCCACCGCTGGCATGATGCCCGAGATGCGCCCCGGTCACGCCTGCCAAGATCCCGCCGCGGCTATTTGTGACATTTAGCGCGGATTTCCGGTAGCCCAAAGAACACGTATCCGCAGCTAGTGAATTCGCACGAAGATTCGCTATGGTGCATTAGCGCCGCGTGCACCCAGATGCGCGGATGGCGGGGAAGGGGCCTGCCTGCCAGGCGCCAGGATCGAGAGGACAGGGTCGGTGGGCTGGCCACGGCGCCGGGCCTTGCTGGTGCCCGGCTCGAGCAGCACGGGCCGTCAGGCTGCGGCGATCGCCTGCGCGACCACGCTCGAGGCCCTTGGCTGGACGACCGGGACGCTGGAAGCGACCTGGATCGACGGCCACGGCCATGGGCCCGGGCCCGGGCACGGCTGGGGCGCGGCGGCCGAAGCCGGCGTGCGGCGGGTGCTGGCGATCCCCGGCCTGCATGACGCGTTCCACTACGCGGTGCTGCGCAACGGCAGCCAGCTCGCGCTGCACGCCGACACCGTCACCAGGATGCGGCTCGTGCCCGCGTTGCGCGATCAGCTCGACCGGCACCCGGCCGACCTGGCCCTGTCGCTGAGCCCGGCCGCCGCGTCGGCGGTCAGCAGCGTTGCCCCGCGCTATCCCGGCCTGCGGCACGTGGTGTTCTGCACCGAGGCCTCGCCGCACCGGCTGTGGATCCAGCCGAACGTGGATCTGTACCTGGTCAGGTCGGCGGCTGCCGAGCCCGCCGTGCACCGGTTCAGGCCAGGGGCCAGGGTGCTGGTCATACCGCCCTCCGTCCGGCCTGAGTTCTACCGGCCACCCGGGCAGCGCACCGCCAGGATTGGCCTCGGCGTGCCCGGAGAACGGCGCTGCGTGCTCCTGGCCGCGGGCAGCCGGGGCCGCGGGCCGCTGGCCGAGATCGCCGATGCGCTCGCCGGGGCCGGCCTGGCCGTGCTGGCCGTGGCCGGCCACAACCCGCGGCTTGAGCGCAGGCTCGCGGCGGTGGCCGATCGGCGGCCGGGCGTGCTGACCTTCGGGTTCACCGACCGGATGCCGGAGCTGATGGCCGCGGCCGACCTCATCGTCACCACGCCAGGCGGTACTTGCATGGAGGCGCGGACCGTCGGGCGGCCCCTGCTGCTGCTTGACCTGGTGCAAGGACACGGCCGCGACGACCTGCTGTACGAGCTCGAGCTGGGCGACGCTTCGGTGGCGTCGAGCCGCCCGATGGAGGTGGTCAGGTCCGCGCTGGCCAGCCTGGAGCGGATCGAACCGGCCCCGGCCGGGCCGACCAGGTCGCTCGCCGCCTGGGAGGACCGGTTCAGGCTGGCGCTGGAGACGGTGCTCGCCTGACCGCCGAGCCCGAACCTCGCGACCATGCGCAACTGCGGACGCTGGTGATCTTCCGCGGTTACCAGGGCAACTCGCCGGTGCGGCGCAGTGCTTCGGCTCGCTGGGGCATCCTGGTTGCCATGGCCGGACCGGAATCGCTGAGCAGGCGCCGCTTCCTCGGGACGGCGGCGGGCGCCGCCGGCGCCGCCACGGCCGGCGCGGTCGCGGGCTGCACCAGCACGTCCGCCGCATCCGGCCCGACCCCGCAAGCCAGCGTGATCCGGCTGCGCGGCACCAAGGCGGAGAATGCCCTGCCGGGGGAGCGGCACTGGTGGATCAAGCACACCGGCCATCCGGGCGAGGTGCAGGGCTTCACCAGCCAGGCCAGCGTCCGCCAGGGCGAGCCGGTCACCTTGTATGTCTCCACCACCGCACGCGAGTTCCGGGTCACGGTGCTGCGGATGGGCTGGTACGGCGGCCTGCTCGCCCGCCGGGTCGGGCATTCGGGGTGGGTGCGCGGCCATGTCCAGCGGCATTACACGGTGTCGGCCGCGACCAGGACCGTGAGCTGTGCCTGGGAGCCCTCGCTGACCATGCGCACCGACGACTGGCCGGCGGGTTCGTACCTGCTCAGGCTCGATGCCTCTTCCGGGGGCCAGCGTTACGTCCCGCTGACCGTGCGATCCTTCAGCAACTCGGGCAAGATCGTGCTGAAGAACGCCGTGTCCACCTGGCAGGCCTACAACACCTGGGGCGGCTACGACCTGTATGCCGGCCCGCACGGCTACAACGACCGCTCGTACGCGGTCAGCCTGGACCGCCCGTACGACGGCAAGGGCGCTGACCTCTTCCTGGTCTTCGAGCGCAAGCTGGTCAACCTGGCCGAGCGGCTCGGCCTCCCGCTCGGCTACGCCACCAGCATGGACCTGGACCGCGAGCCGCACCTGCTGCACGAGGCGTCTGCGCTGATCTCGATGGGCCACGACGAGTACTGGTCGCCGGACGAGCGCGCGCACGTGACGACGGCCAGGGATGCCGGGGTGAACGTCGCGTTCTTCGGCGCCAACGCGATGTTCCGCCGGGTCAGGATAGGGCCGACCAGGCTGGGTCCCCGGCGCGAGGTGATCTGCTACAAGACCAGCTACCAGCAGGACCCGATGTACGGCAAGGACAACGCCCTGGTGACCAGCGACTGGCGGGAGCCGCCGCATCGGGACCCCGAGTCGTCGCTGACCGGCACGCTGTATGAGTCGAACCCGGTGACCGCCGACTACGTCGTCATCGCCCCGGACTCCTGGGTCTTCGCGGGGACCGGCGCGCGAGTCGGCACCAGGCTGAAGGGCCTGGTCGGGGACGAGTACGACCGGGTCAACCCGGAGTACCCGGTGCCCAGCCCGATCGAGGTGCTCGCGCACTCGCCGCTGACCTGCCGCGGCGTGCACAGCTACGCCGACTCCGCGTATTACACCCACGCGGGCGGGGCCGGAGTCTTCAACACCGGCATGATGCGCTGGGTGGAGTCGCTGGCGACCCCGTTCGGCCGGGAACTGGTTCCGGGGGATGCGCGTTTTACCAGGAAAGTAACGGCGAATGTGCTGCGGGCCTTTGCCGAAGGACCAGCCGCGAACCGCTTTCCGGCGAAGGACAACCTGGCCGCGATACACGAATGGCCAGGCGACCCCATCGCCACCGGGCATAACCTCTGGCCGCCCGTGGTTCGCTAGGCCGGCCGCCATTCGCCGTCCGGTGCTGTGCGGCCGGCGGTGGGTATGCTGCGAAGTGAGCAGCCGGGCTGGACAGCCCGCTGCGCGGGAGGTACGCGATGGTACGGCGACGCCGGTTCAGCATCAGGCCCCGATGGGCCCTGCCCGCCGGGGCGGTGATCGTCGCGGGCGGCGTGCTGGCCGGAACCATGCTCGCCAGCGCGGCCGCGCCCGCGCTGCCCAGGCAGACGCCCGCCCAGCTGATCGCCTCCCTGCGGCACGCCCGCATGCCCGCCGCCTTCTCGGCGACGCTGACCGAGACCGCGAACCTGGGCATCCCCTCGCTGCCCTCGATCGGCGGCCTGTCATCCTCGCTGCTGTCGCCGGCCTCGCTGGTGTCGGGCTCGCACACCATTAGTGTCTGGTCGGCCGGACCGCGGCACCTGCGGATCGCCCTGCCGGTCTCCTTCGGTGAGACCGACCTGCGGGTGAACGGCCGCCAGGTCTGGCTCTGGGAGAGCCAGGGCCAGAAGGCGACCAGGATCGTCGCGAACGGTCCGGCCAGCGGTCATCCGGCCCGCCATTTCATGACGACCGGCCCCGGCATGCCGCCCAAGCCGGGCTGGACTGGCCAGGCCCCAGGACCTGACTGGGCCAAGCTCTCGCCCCTGCAAGCGGCCAAGAAGGCGCTCGCGCTGGTTGGCCCGACCACCCGGGTGACGATCCCGGGCACCACGTCGGTAGCCGGCCGGAGCACCTACCAGCTCGCGATCGCGCCGCGGACCAGCCAGTCGCTGGTCGGGCGGATCCTGATCGCCATCGATGCGAAGACGCACCTGCCGCTCAGCGTCCAGGTCTTCGCCCGCGGTTCAGCCAGCCCGGCCTTCGCGATCGGATTCACCTCGCTCAGCTTCGCCAGGCCCGCGATGTCGAACTTCACCTTCACCCCGCCGCCCGGCGCGCACGTGAAGACCATGGTGCTGCCCGCCGGCCGGCCGGTCGCCAGCCCGCTGCCGCGGCACGCCGGATGGAGCAAGTACCCGCCGGCCGGAGGCAGCGGCCCGGCGGCCAGGCCGCAGACGTTCGGCACCGGCTGGCTGTCGGTCGTCGCGATTCCGTCGGCCGGCGCGATGGCGTCCGCCGGCCCGTCCTTGCCCGGGCCCCCGACCGCCGTCCCGGCCAAGGGCGGCTCGGCCGCGTACCAGTCCAGCCTCGCCATCTCCGGCCCGGCCGGGAACGGCCTGGGCATCCTGGCCGCGCTGCTGAAGACGGCCAAGCCGGTGCACGGCGCCTGGGGCTCTGGCCGGCTGCTGCGTACCGGGCTGGTGTCGGTGCTGATCACCAGCAAGGGCGAGGTCCTGATCGGCGCGGTCACCCCGGCCGTGCTGTTCGCGGACGCGGCGAAGGTCACGTGACGCTGGCCGATCCTGAGCTGACCGCCGATCCTGAGGCCGGCCCGGGGGGGGGGGGGGGGGGGGGGG
>JBPCKO010000059.1:0-6478 GCA_051004215.1 Streptosporangiaceae bacterium
GTTCTGGCCGGCCCCGTGCTCGCCGGCGAACCGGACCGCGCCTGGCACCCAGGACCGGCTTCCGTGGCCACTCGCCCCGGGGGGCGCCGCGACGGCGGCACCGAGTCCTCCGGCCGTCCCGGCGGCCAGCGCCGCGACGACGACCGGCATGCTCCACAGCCGCGCTCGCATATCCCCCCGCTCCCCGGCATCGGCGGCCGCGCGGCGCCGGAATTGCCCCCGCAGTTCCAGTCGGCCCAGCTCGCGCGCATTCGCCACTGCCACTAAGCATTTCTCACGAAATGCAGACTGTTTTCTGTAGCCGTTAATCCAGCATAATAACCCGGCCGCAAGAAACGCTTTCCGGAATTGCCAGAAGCGGGCGGGAAAGCCGAGCGCAGGCGAGCGCAGGCGGACCGCGACGGGGCCCCGGGCGGGCCGGGTCCGCGGCCGACCCCGGTCGAGCCCGGCTAGTGCCCGAGTACCTGGTGCGGCACGTAGGGCTCTTCGAGCGCGCCGATCTCGTCCTCAGTCAGCTCGAGTTGCTCGGCCGCCAGCGCGTCTTCCAGGTGACCGGGCTTGGTCGCGCCGACGATCGGCGCGGTCACGCCTGGCTTGTGCAGCAGCCAGGCCAGCGCGACCTGGGCCGGGCGCACCCCCCGGCCGTCCGCCACCTGCACGACCCGGTCGACCACGTCGAAGTCGGCGTCCGACGCGTAGAGCGAGTCGCTGAACGGATCCGAGCCGGCCCGGGTGGTGTTCCGCTCCCCTGACCTGGTCCGGTTGCCGGCCAGTACCCCTCTGGCCAGCGGGCTCCACGGGATCACGCCGACGCCCTGGTCCCGGCACTGCGGGATCATCTCCCGCTCCTCCTCGCGGTAGAGCAGGTTGTAGTGGTTCTGCATGGACACGAACCTGGTCCAGCCGTGCGCATCCGCGACGTGCTGGGCCTTGGCGAACTGCCAGGCGAACATCGAGCTCGCGCCGATGTAGCGGGCCTTGCCCGCGCGGACGACGTCCTCGAGCGCGCCCATGGTCTCCTCGATCGGCGTCTTGGCGTCCCAGCGGTGGATCTGGTACAGGTCGACGTAATCCATGTCCAGGCGGCGAAGCGAGGCGTCGATGCCGGCCATGACGTGCTTGCGGGACAGGCCGCGGTCGTTCTCGCCGGGACCCATCGACCCGTGCACCTTGGTCGCGACCACGACGTCCTCGCGGCTGACGTGCTTGGCCAGCAGCCGGCCGGTCGCGATCTCGCTGGCGCCATTCGAGTAGACGTCGGCCGTGTCGAAGAACGTGATGCCCCCGTCGAGGGCCGCCCTGACGATCGGCTCGGCCCCGTCCTCGTCCAGTACCCAGGGCCGGTCGCTGTCGTTGCCGTAACTCATCATGCCGAGGCAGATCCGCGAGACCCGCAGGCCGGTCTGGCCAAGGTTGACGTACTTCATTGCGGCACCTCCGGCCGGATCGGGAGTCCTCAGGACGTTACCCGACGGCCGGCCGCGGCCCGCAGCCCGCTAGCCGCACGGGCAGGAGTTGCCCTGAGCTTCCGGAGTGCCATTGCTGTCGTAGAAGGCGCTATTGCGGCAGGACACGCTGGCATTGATGCCGCCATAGGTGCTCGACAGCGCCTTGATCGAGGCCCGCGAGGTCGGCTGGGGCGCGGCCAGCTTGGTGTACTTCGAGCCGAGGACGAGGTCGACGGCCAGCTTGCCGAGCCCGGGCACCAGCTTCATGGTCGCGGCCGGGAGGTCCGCGCGGAGCGTGCGGGCGGCCGGCAGCGCGGCGATGCTGCCGTACTCGATCACCGATTTACGGTAGCTGGCCCGGGCCGCGTAGCCGGTGCTCAGCACGTTGAACCCGCGGCCTTCCAGGGCCGCGGCCGCCTGGGCGGTGCGGTCGGTCGTGCTCGACCCGTTCAGTACCGTCAGCTTGACCTGGGACGGGATCAGCGTGAACAGGTCGCCCGCCGGGCCGAGGTCGATCGGGCCGCTGCGCTGCCCCTTCACCGAGTCCATCCGGACCTGGCTGTGACCCTTGCGGGCCGGCGGCACCGCGGTGTCATGGGCCAGCGCCCAGAAGACGGCGTCGGCCTGGGGCTGGGCGAACTGGACCTCGTTCGGGTCGTACGGGTAGGACTGCCAGGGCGCGGTGATGAACTGCACGTCCCGGCTGGAGATCCCGCGCAGGCTGGTCGCGATGTGCAGCAGCTCGCTGTCGCTCGCGTCGGTGGTCATCGACCGGGCGATGTCGCCGATGACCGTGTAGATCTTGGCCGGATCGTGCAGCAGCCCGCTGTGCAGCACGCCCTTGACGATCTGGGCCATCAGGTACTGGTCCCTGGCGATCCGCGCGATGTCCGAGCCGTCGGCGACGTTATACCGCGTGCGCCAGAACTCCAGCGCCACCCGGCCGTCGATGTGATGACGGCCCGCCTTCAGGTCCAGGCCAGAACCTTCGGTCGCGGTGATCGTGTTGTGAATTGCGAACGGCAGGCAGACGTTGACCCCGCCAACGTCGTTAATGACCCGCTCGAAGCCGGTGAAATCCAGCTGCATAACGTCGTTGATATAGATGCCGGTCTGCTGCTCGACGGTCTCCCGCACGCACTCGGGGCCCCCGGCCGCCAGCGTCGCGTTGATCCGCTCGACCGCGTACTTGTCCGCCTGCTGCCCCGGCGTCCCCCGCCACGGCGTGCACGCGTACAGCGGGACCACCGTGTCGCGCGGGATGCTCACCACGGTGATGTTCTTATGCCCGGGCGAGATGTGCGCGATCATGACCGTGTCGGAGCAGTTGCAGCCGACCCGGCCGCCGATGCCGCCGTTGGCGCCCGAGCGGGTATCCGAGCCGAGCAGCAGGATGTTCAGCGCATTCGTGTAGCGCGGGGGCCGCTGCTTCGTATCGATCCGGCTGACGTGCGTGATACCGGAGAACTGATGCCGCAGCGCCACGTAGGCGCCGAGCGCCGTCAGCACCAGGACGGCCGCCAACGCGATCGAGGTCCAGCCGGCGATTTTGGCCCGCCGGGACCGGAACCGCATCATGAACCCCTCCGGAGCAAGTGGCGCGACCAGTCGCGGATCCGCCCAGGGGCAGAGTAGCCGGTGCGCGACACAGCCAGTCATTCGGCCGCAACGCTCCGATTCCCGTCATCTGCCTAACCGACACGGGAACGGGCCACTTGGTTAACCAGGTGAACGGACTCGCAAGGCCACAAGTTCCCTGACAGAAGGGATAGTAACCTCCCAATCTCCTCTGAACTTGATTGGGGCGAGCCGCCGCCGCAGGCCGCGCCGGCGCCGGCTGCCGGCCGGCCGGCCTCAGGCCCGGCCGCGGGCCCCCCGTCCGGGAGTCAGCGGTCCGGCCCATTGACCCCGGGCGAGTAGTTCCGCAAAATGGTCTAAAGTTCAGGCCACTAGACCAAGGGACTACCGGGCAGGCTGCCGCGATGACCGAGTACCTGGCGCCTATCGCCATGCAGACCGCGGGCGAGCAGATCGCCGAGCGGATCGTGACCGCGATCGCGCTCGGCGAATTCGTGCCCGACCAGCGGCTGCCCACCGAACGCGACCTGGCCGCGATGCTGGCGGTCAGCCGGAGCACCGTGCGCGAGGCGCTGCAGCGGCTGCAGGCCGCCGGGTACGTCACCACGCGGCGCGGCCGGGCCGGGGGCACCTTCGTGCGCACCCACCACCGGCCGGATGCCGACGACATGATCCGCCGCACGCTGGTTCCGGCCTGGGCCGAGCTGACCGAGGTGCTGGACTTCCGTCAGCTCATCGAACAGGCGATCGCCAGAGCCGCGGCACAGCGGCGGGACGCGGCCGACATCGCGGCGATCCGGGCCGCGGTGGACGCCTACGACCGGGCCGCCGACCGGGACGCGTCCCGGCTGGCCGACGCGGCGCTGCACCAGGCGATCGCCCGGGCCAGCCACAACACCCGGCTCGCCGAGCTGAGTGCCAGCATCCGCCGCGAGGTCAGCCTGGGTTTCGACGCCGAGCCGTATACGCCGCAGGTCAGGCAGCGCGCGGTCGGCCAGCACCCCGAACTGGCCCGGGCGGTGATCGACGGCGACGCCGCCCTGGCCGCCGACCTGGCGGCGGAGCACTTCTCGCTGACCGAGGGAATGCTCACCGAACTGCACGCCCGTATCCGCGTCCGATCCGGAGGTACCCCCTATGCCGATGGCCAGGGTTCATGACATCGACCTGCATTACGAGCTCGACGGCGACGGTGAGGAGACGATCGTCCTGATGAACGGCCTCGCCGACGACGTCGAGACCTGGTTCGCCCAGCTAGACGAGTTCACCTCGGCCGGCTACCGGGTGCTGCGCATCGATAACAGGGGCATCGGTGCAAGCTCCAAGCCGGCCGGCCCGTATTCCAGCCGGATGCTCGCCGACGACGCCAAGGCGCTGGCCGACGAGCTCGGCATCACCGGCTTCCACCTGGTCGGCGTCTCCATGGGCGGCATGATCGCCCAGGAGTACGCCCTGGCCTACCCGGGTGACCTGCGCAGCGTCGCCTTCGGCTGCACCTACGCGGCGCCGGGCCCGTTCTGCTCGCGGATGTTCGCGATGTGGGCCGACCTCGCGCCCGTGCTTGGCGTCCCTTTCGTGATGCGGGACGTCACGCTGTGGGCGTTCACGCTGGGGTTCTTCACCGATCGCGGTGACGACCTGGCCGAGTTCGAGACCGCGATGCGGTACATGGACCAGCCGGTGCACGCCTACCTGGCCCAGCTCGCGGTCATCCAGAACCACGACACCACCGGGCGGCTCGGCGAGATCACCGTGCCCACCCTGGTGCTGGCCGGGGAGGAGGACATCCTCATCCCGGTCGCGCTGTCCCGTCAGATTCACGAGGCGATCCCCGGCTCGGAGTGGGCGACGACCAAGGGCGGCCACGCCTGCCTGTGGGAGCACCCGGCCGAGTTCAACCAGACCTATCTCGACTTCGTCCGACGGCACGGAAAGGGCTAAGCACATGGCCGTCACCGGATCCGCAGCACGCCTGCCGCGCAATCAGCTCGGCCTGTTCGGCGTCATCATGCCGGGCCTGGCCCAGGTCGCGCCCGCCTTCAACCTGTTCTTCACCACCGGCGTAATGGTCTCCCTGGCCGGAGCGTCCGCCCCGCTGATCTTCCTGATCTCTATGGTCGGCATGGGCGCGACCGCGAGCAGCCTGGCCCAGTTCTCCGGCGTCTACCCGAGCGCGGGCTCGTTCATCACGTACATCACCCGGGCGATCGGGACCAAGGTGGCGGTAGCCATCGGCGTGATCACCGTGCTCGGCTACATCATCGCGTTCGGCGGCATCTACATCTTCGTCGGCAGCTACATCGTGCAGAACGTGCTCGGCGACCCGCACGTCTGGGGCATCACCCAGATCGTCACGATCGCCTACGGCGCCCTGGTCGTCGCCCCGGTGATCATCGGGCTGAAGTTCGGCGTCCGGATCACCGTCGCGCTGTACGTGTTCGAGGTCGTGCTGCTGCTCGCGCTCAGTCTGACCATCCTGGTCAGGGGCGGGGCGAGCGGCCTGTCGGCCACGCCGTTCACCTGGCCGGGCGGCAAGTCCAGCGACGTGCTGGTAGCGTTCAGCCTCGCGGTGCTGGCCTTCGGCGGGTTCGAGGCGGCCGCGCCGCTAGCCGAGGAGACCAGGGATCCGCGCCGCACCGTTCCCCTCGCCGTGCTCGGCGCCGTCCTGGTCAGCGGCATCATCTACGTGGTCGGCTCGTACGCGCTGGTCACCTCGTTCGGCGTCGGCCACGCGGGCACGCTGGCCAGCGACCCGAATCCGTTCCACACCGCGGCCAAGTCGTTCCTGCCGTTCCTCGCCCCCGTGATCACCTGGGTGTTCCTGTCCAGCGTGACCAGCTCCTACGTCGCCGCGAACACGCAGACCTCCCGGGTGATCTTCGCCGGGGCCCGGGGCGGGCTATGGAGCCGGTCGCTGGCCGGGGTAAGCCCGCGGTTCAAGACGCCGGCCGCCGCCGCGCTCGCGTTCGTCGCGCCGAGCATCCTGATCGGCGTGGTGTCCACCGCGTTCACCGATCCGGTCACGGCGTCGGGCTTCCTCGGCACCTTCGGGATCCTCGGGCTGATCATCATGTACCTGATGGCGAATGTCGCGCTGATAGTGGAGTGGGCCAAGTTCCGCCGCCGCGGCATTCACAAGAGCTTCGGGCTGTGGGTGATCACGCCGGTCGTCGGCATCGTCGTCCTGGCCATACCGATCTGGGGCGACCTGCGGCCCGGCCAGCCGAGCCCGTACAACACGCTGCCCTGGCTCACGATCGGGCTGATCGCCGTCGGCGTCGTCTACGCGCTCGTACTGGCGGCCTGGCGGCCGCAGGTTCTGGAGCGAGCCCCGGCTCTGCTCGAAGGCGAGGACAGCCTGGCCACCGACCCGCTGCCGATCAACACCTAACCCGCCGCCGATTAGCACCCCGACCCGCCGACCGGAGAGCACCAGACCCGCCGCCTAGCTC
>JBPCKO010000060.1:0-13692 GCA_051004215.1 Streptosporangiaceae bacterium
GTGCACAGAGAGCCGTGGCGACGCCCAGAGCTGCTTGGATCCCCCCCGGCCCACAGAGGCGGCTGGTTCCCGCCAGGGGGAACCTCGTCCGCTTCAGTTCCTGGCCGACCGCGAACGGTCAGGCGACCGGGCCGACGGTCAGCGTGAACTCCTGCGCGTCGCGCACGACCCCGCCGGTGAGGAGATTGAGCCGCTGCACCTTGAGCTGGTTCTCCGGCAGGTAGGTGCCCGAGTCGACGGTCAGCACCAGCGGGTGGCTGTAGTTCGGGTCCGAGGCGTTCACCCACGGGGTGTAGAAGTGCCCGTCGTTGGTCGTGCCGTCGGCGATGTCGCCGACCCACATCGTCCTGGCCGAGACGCCGCAGGGCCGCAGGGTGACGTTCTCGCCGGTGACGTCACGCCGCTTGAGGCCGGCGCACAGGCCCGACTCGTTGCCGAACGGCGACCAGTTCGACTCGTACACCGGGTAGCCGCCCGGGTAGTTCACGCACACGTACGACGTGGCCGAGATCAGCGAGCCGCAGTAGTCCGACAGGGTGCCGATCTTGGCCCCGGTGAAGTCCTCGTTCGGGTGGCTATTGCTCCCGTTCCGGAGGTCGAGCCGCTGCCCGGCCTTGCCGCCGGTGCCCGTGTCGCCCTTGATGTAGGCGTTCTGGATCGTGTGCGGGCCCAGCTCGAGGCTGGACAGGTTGAAGCAGTTGAACCCGCAGGCCGGGGTGGCGTGGGGGACGTTGCCGACGGTCGCGGCCTCCGCGGCCGCGGCACCGAAGGTGAGCAGTGCCAGCAAGGCAGCGAGGGGGAAGAGGAATGTGCGCATGAGATCTCCTTGGTAGCTGGCCAGGCCGTCCGCCTTGGGCCGGGCCCGGCATCGTTCTGCGCGCATTCGGTTATCTGAGAACGGGCGTTAATGGTGCATGAACGCTTCAATGGAGCCTTTTCTCAGTAACCTCTGCTGCGCATGAAATGCGTTTCGTCTACCAAGACGCGAGCACCTCTACGCTGGTTTACAGAAATTGCCAGACAAGCTAAGAAAGAAAGATACGAGTAAGTATTGATTACTCTATGACCCTGTCGCCTGAATTGTTAACGCGGGCGGCGCGCGACGTGAATGGCGACGACGCCGAAGGTGAGGTTGCGCCAGCGGACCGCCGACCAGCCGGCCGCGCGGATCCTGGCCGCCAGCTGGCCCTGGTCCGGCCACTGACCGATCGACTCGGCCAGGTAGGCGTAGGCGGCGGCATTAGAGGAGAGCCGCTTGGCCACCGCGGGCAGCGCGGCGGCCAGGTACCGCTGGTAGGCCAGGTCGAGCGGGCGGGCCGGCAGATGGCTGAACTCGCAGATCACCAGGCGGCCGCCGGGCTTGGCCACGCGCAGCATCTCGGCCAGCGCGGCGTCCGGATCGGCCACATTGCGGAGCCCGAACGAAATCGTGATCACATCGAACGTCGCGTCGGCGAACGGGAGGTCCAGCGCGTCGCCGGCCACGAAACCGGCGCGGCCCGCCGCCGGAGCCGGGCGGGCGGCCCCGACGCGGAGCATGCCCTCGGAGAAATCGCAGGCGACGCAGTGCGCGCCGGCCGTGGTGAACGCCCGGGTAGAGGTCCCGGTGCCGGCCGCCAGGTCCAGCACGACCTGGCCGGCCCGGGCACCGGCGATCCTGGCCACCGCCGACCGCCAGTACCGGTCCTGGCCGAGCGACAAGACGTCGTTGAGCCGGTCGTAGCGCTCGGCGACGGCATCGAACATCGCGGCGACGTCGGCCGGCCGCTTGTCCAGCTGGGCTCGGGTCATGCTCACCAGCGTGGCACAGCCGCCGCGACCCGCTCGCGCCGCCATCCGGGGCGGGTCGGCCGGACGGAGGCTACGGGCTAGACTGTCGGCATCTGTACTTGTGAAGGTGTTCACAAGATTGGCGGGACGGGTCAGTGAGTGAGCAGGACCCCCGGGTGACCCGGGCCAGCCACCCGGATAGCGCCGACGTCATCGTGGTCGGCGCCGGGCCGGCGGGCTCTACCGCGGCATACCACCTGGCCACCGCGGGGCTGGACGTATTGCTGCTGGAGAAGACCAGTTTCCCGCGGGAAAAAGTATGCGGCGACGGCCTCACCCCGCGCGCGGTCAAGGCGCTGACCGCGATGGGCCTGCCGGTGCGGGCGGAGGACGGCTGGCTGATCAATAAAGGCCTGCGCATCATCGGCGGCGGGGGGCGGATCGAGCTCGCCTGGCCCGAGCTGTCCTCGTTTCCCGGCTACGGCGCGGTGCGGACCCGCACCGACTTCGACCAGATGCTGGCCCGGCACGCACAGAAGGCGGGGGTCCGGCTGCTGGAGAACGTCACGGTCACCGGGGCGGTCACCGACGAGCGGACGGGCCGGGTCACCGGCGTGACCGCCCGCGAAGCCGGGGCCCAGGGCACCGAGGGCGGGCCGGCTCCCGATGCGGCCGGCCGCGGGTCCAAGCGAGCCGGCGGCGAGCCGCGCGTCTTCACGAGCCGGCTCGTCGTCGCCGCGGACGGCAACTCGTCCCGGCTCTCGGTCTCGATGGGCGTGCGCAAGCGGGACGACCGGCCGCTCGGCGTGGCCGTGCGGACCTATTACACCTCACCCAGGCACGACGACGACTACCTCGAGGCCTGGCTTGACCTGTGGGACGGCCAGCAGCTGCTGCCCGGGTACGGCTGGATCTTCGGCATGGGCGACGGCACCAGCAACGTCGGCCTCGGCCTGCTGAATACCTCGGACGCGTTCGGCAACATCGACTACAAGGTGCTGCTGCAGCGCTGGCTCGCGGCCATGCCCGCGGAGTGGGGATTGGTCGAGGAGAACCGGACTGCCCCGGTCCGGGGAGCCGCGCTGCCGATGGGGTTCAACCGGACCCCGCACTACGCCGACGGCCTGGTGCTGGTCGGTGACGCGGGCGGAATGGTCAACCCCTTCAACGGCGAGGGCATCGCCTATGCGATGGAATCGGGCGAGCTCGCGGCCCGTACCATCGCCCAGGCGCTGGCCAGGTCCACGGCCGCCGGGGCGGACCTGGTGCTGCAGGGATACCCGGTCGCGCTCAAGCAGAGTTACGGCGGCTACTACACTCTCGGCCGGACGTTCGTGAAGCTCATCGGTAACCCGGCCGTCATGAAATTCGCGACCCGGCACGGCGTCAAGCGGCCGGCGGTGATGCGGATGACCATGAAACTGCTGGGCAACCTGACCGAGCCGAGCGGCGGCGACGCCGTCGACCGGGTCGTCAACGCGCTGTCTAAGATGTCGCCGGCGGCTTAGTCCCGCCTGGCGGCCAGGCGGCGCCCGAAGCAGGCGCGGTATGGCTGAACCTAGGACGCAGGACCGTCCAGCCAGCAGGCTGAGCGGCAAGACAAGGGGGTGACGGAGTCGATGAGCTACTACGTGCCGATCGTTGTGCTCGCGGCCCTGGCCGCTGTCTTCGCCACTTTCTCACTGATCATGGGATCGCTGGCCGGGCCGAAGCGATGGAACCGGGCTAAACTCGAGGCCTACGAATGCGGCATCGAACCGACCAGGCAGCCTGCCGGGATCAGGTTCCCCGTGAAGTATTACCTGACGGCGATGCTGTTCATCGTCTTCGACATCGAGATCATCTTCCTGTATCCCTGGGCGGTCGCCTTCGACCATCTCGGAGTGTTCGGCCTCGTCGAGATGGTCACGTTCGTCGCAACCGTTCTCGTCGCCTACGCCTATGTCTGGCGGCGCGGCGGCCTGGAGTGGGACTAGCCGGTGAGTGAGCAAGCACCATGGGCATAGAAGAGAAGCTGCCGAGCGGCGTACTGCTGACCACGGTCGAGAAGCTGGCCGGTTACGCGCGCAAGTCCTCGGTCTGGCCGGCCACGTTCGGCCTGGCCTGCTGCGCGATAGAACTGATGGCGACCGGCGGGCCCCGCCATGACCTGGCCAGGTTCGGAATGGAGCGGGCGTCCAACACGCCGCGTCAGGCCGACCTGATGATCGTGGCCGGGCGGGTCAGCCAGAAGATGGCGCCCGTACTCCGGCAGATCTACGACCAGATGTCCGAGCCCAAGTGGGTCATCTCGATGGGGGTCTGCGCGTCCAGCGGCGGGATGTTCAACAACTACGCGATCGTGCAGGGCGTGGACCACATCGTGCCGGTCGACATTTACCTGCCGGGCTGCCCGCCCAGGCCCGAGATGCTGCTGGACGCGATCGTGAAGCTGCACGACAAGATCCAGAACTCCAAGCTCGGGGCGAACCGGGAGCAGGAGATCACCGAGCTGGAGCAGGCCAGGCTGCGCCGCCTGCCGCTGCTGCCGCACCTGCAGGCGGCCAGGCAGGCCGGGGAGGACAGTTGACCGGCCCCGGCGACAGCCAGCCGCCCGGCGACGACGCCGCCGCGATCGCCGGCCGGGACCGGCTCGGCGAACAGGTCATCCGCACCGGCGCGTTCGGCACCAGCACGACCGGCGACACCTCGGGCTACGGCGGCCTGCGGGTGCGCAAGCAGCCCGGGCTGGCCAGCGAGCGCCCCTACGGCTCCTACTTCGACGAGGTTGCGGACGCGCTCGGCAGCGCGCTCGACCCCTCAGGGCTGGGCTTCGGCGACGCGGTCGAGCGGGTCGTGGCGGCCAACGGCGAGCTGACCTTCTACGTCAGGCGCGAGCACCTGGTCGAGGTGGCCCGGCGGCTGCGGGACGACCCGGCCCTGGCCTTCGAGCTCTGCCTCGGCGTGTCCGGCACGCACTACCCGGCCGACAGCGGCCGGGAGCTGCACGCCGTCTACCACCTGCTGTCGATCACCAAGAACCGGCGGCTGCGGGTGGAGGTCACCGCGCCGGACGCCGACCCGCACGTGCCGTCCCTGATCGACGTTTACCCGACCAACGACTGGCACGAGCGGGAGACCTGGGACTTCTTCGGCATCATCTTCGACGGACACCCGGCCCTGACCAGGATCGAGATGCCGGACGACTGGAAGGGCCACCCGCAGCGGAAGGACTACCCGCTGGGTGGCATTCCGGTGGAGTACCGCGGCGCCACCGTCCCGCCGCCGGACGAGCGGAGGTCGTACGCGTGAGCACCGACGCCGAAGCAGAAGGCCGCGTCTACAACGTCGCCGGGCAGGACTGGGATGACATCGTCGCCGCTGGCCAGGAAGCCGCTGGGAGCGACCGCGAGGAGCACCTCGTCGTCAACATGGGCCCGCAGCACCCCTCTACGCACGGTGTGCTCCGGCTGATCCTGACCCTGGACGGGGAGACGGTCACCGAGATCAGGCCGGTCATCGGGTACCTGCACACCGGCATCGAGAAGAACATGGAGTTCCGTACCTGGACCCAGGGCGTCACGTTCTGCACCAGGGCGGACTACCTGTCGCCGCTGTTCAACGAAACCGGGTACTGCCTGGCCGTTGAGCGACTGCTCGGAATCACCGATCAGGTCCCGGCCCGGGCGACCGTTCTCCGGGTGCTGATGATGGAGCTGAACCGGATCGCCTCGCACCTGACGGCCGTCGGCACGATGGGACTTGAGCTCGGAGCAACCACCGTCTTCCTCTACGGCATGCGCGAACGCGAGAAAGTGCTCGACTTGTTCGAGCTGATCAGCGGGCTTCGGATGAACCACGCCTACATCCGCCCCGGCGGCGTGTCGCAGGACCTGCCGTCCGGCGCGCTGGAGAAGCTGGGCGAGTTCCTGGCCATCATGCCGCGCCAGCTCAGCGAGATACGCGCCCTCTTCGACGCCAGCCCGGTCTACCTCAGGCGCACGAAGGACGTGGCGTTCCTCGACCTCGTCGGCTGCATGGCGCTGGGCGTCACGGGGCCGATCCTGCGGGCGGCCGGCCTGCCCTGGGATCTGCGCAAGAGCCAGCCGTACTGCGGTTACGAGACTTATGACTTCGACGTGCCAACCCGGGACACCTGTGACGCCTACGGCCGGTACATCGTCAGGATGGACGAGATCGACCAGTCGCTGCGGATCATCGGGCAGTGCGTGGACCGGCTGGCCGCGCCCAGGCCCGCCGAGGACCCGGTCATGATCGGCAATGCCAAGATCGGCTGGCCCGCGCAGCTCGCGGTCGGCTCCGACGGCCTGGGCAACTCGGCCGATCACATCGCGCACATCATGAGCCAGTCCATGGAAGCCCTGATCCACCACTTCAAGCTGGTCACCGAGGGTTTCCGGGTGCCGGCCGGCCAGGTCTACACGGCGGTCGAGTCGCCCCGCGGCGAGCTGGGCTGCCATGCCGTCAGCGACGGCAGCACCCGGCCGTACCGGGTGCACTTGCGTGACCCGTCGTTCACCAACCTGCAGTCGGTCGCGGCGATGTGCGAGGGCGGCATGCTCGCCGACGTGATCGCCGCCGTGGCCAGCATCGACCCGGTCATGGGGGGAGTGGACAGGTAGTGGCCTTCACCGAGGAGGAGACGGCCGGGCTACGCGCCCGGGCGGCCGAGATCATCGCCCGCTACCCCAGGCCGCGGTCAGCCCTGCTGCCGCTGCTGCACCTGGTGCAGGCGCAGGAGGGCTTCGTGTCGGCCGCCGGGATCGGATTCTGCGCCGCCCAGCTCGGGCTGTCCGAGGCCGAGGTCACCGCGGTCGTCACGTTCTACACGATGTACAAGCGGCGGCCGGTCGGCGAGTATCACGTCGGCGTCTGCACGAACACGCTGTGCGCGATCATGGGCGGCGACGACATCCACGCCGCCCTGGCCGACCACCTCGGCGTTGACGGCAATGAGGCGACCGTTGACGGCAAGGTCAGCCTGGAGCGGGTGGAGTGCAACGCCGCCTGCGACTACGCCCCGGTCGTGATGGTGAACTGGGAGTTCTTTGACAACCAGACCCCGGAGTCGGCCAGGGCGCTGGTCGACGGGCTCCGCGCGGGCGACGACATCGCGCCGTCGCGGGGCGCGGAGCGGCTGGCCACCTGGCGGGAGGCGGCCATGATCCTGGCCGGTTACCCCGACGACCAGGCCGGCACCGGCCAGACGGCCGGGCCGCCGACGATCGCCGGGCTCAGGATCGCGAAGGAGAACGGCTGGCGGCCGCCGCGGCCGGCCGGACAGGACTCGCCGGCCAAGCGGAGCGCAGCCGGGCACGGAGGGCCGCAGTGACCTCAGTACTCACCCCCGAGCTCACCGCGCACTGGGACGAGCCCGACTCGTTCACGCTGGCCGGGTACCGGCGCGCCGGCGGCTACCGGGCGCTGCCCAAGGCCCTGGCCCGGCCGCCGGACGACATCATCGCCATGGTCAAGGAATCCGGCCTGCGCGGCCGGGGCGGGGCCGGCTTCCCGACCGGGATGAAATGGGGATTCATCCCCCAGGGCGACGGCAAGCCGCACTACCTGGTAATTAACGCGGACGAGTCAGAGCCGGGCACCTGCAAGGACATCCCGATCATGCTGGCCACGCCGCACTCGCTGATCGAAGGCGCGATCATCGCGGCCTACGCGATCAGGGCCGAGCGGGCGTTCATCTACGTGCGGGGCGAGGTCCTGCACGTGATCCGGCGGCTGCACCAGGCCGTGGCCGAGGCCTACGAGGTCGGCTACCTGGGCCAGGACATCCTCGGGTCGGGGTTCGACCTCGACATCGTCGTGCATGCCGGCGCGGGCGCCTACGAATGCGGCGAGGAGACCGCGCTGCTCGACTCGCTCGAGGGCTACCGCGGGCAGCCCAGGCTGAAGCCGCCCTTCCCGGCCATCGCGGGCCTGTACGCCTGCCCGACGGTGGTCAACAACGTCGAGTCGATCGCCAGCGTGCCCTACATCGTGGCCAGCGGCGCGGACTCGTTCGCCGCCCTCGGCACCGAGAAGTCCAAGGGCTTCGGCATTTTCTCGCTGTCCGGCCACGTCACCACACCAGGCCAGTACGAGGCGCCGCTGGGCGTGACCCTGCGCGAGCTGCTGTCCCTTGCGGGCGGCGTGAGGGCGGGTCATCAGCTCAAGTTCTGGACGCCAGGAGGATCCTCCACCCCGATCTTCACCGACGAGCACCTGGATGTGCCGCTCGATTTCGAGTCGGTTGGCAAGGCCGGTTCCATGCTCGGGACGAGGGCCCTGCAGATCTTCGACGAGACCACCTGCATCGTCCGGGCCACCTTGCGCTGGATGGAGTTCTACGAGCACGAGTCGTGCGGCAAGTGCACGCCGTGCCGTGAGGGCACGTTCTGGATCGTCGGCCTGCTCAAGGCGCTGGAGAACGGCGAAGGCACGGACGCGGACCTGGACAAGCTGCTGGACATCTGCGACAACATCCTCGGCCGCGCGTTCTGCCCGTTCGGTGACGGCGCGATCAGCCCGGTCGTCTCGTCGATCAAGTACTTCAGGGACGAGTACCTCGAGCACCTCAAGCGCGGCGGGTGCCCGCTCGACCCCTCGGCATCCACTCTGTTCGGGAGGTCTTCCTCGCGATGACCGTTCAGCCCAGCCAGGCCACCGCCGGCGAGGTGGCCAAGCCCGCCGACGGCGTGCGGGTGACCATCGACGGCTTCCAGATCTCTGTGCCCAAGGGCACGCTGATCATCAGGGCGGCCGAGCAGCTCGGCATCCAGATTCCCCGGTTCTGCGACCACCCGCTGCTCGCCCCCATCGGCGCCTGCCGCCAGTGCCTGGTGCAGGTCGAGGGCCAGCCCAAGCCGCCCGCCTCGTGCACCACGGCGTGCACCGACGGCATGATCGTGCACACCCAGCTCACCTCGCCGGTGGCCGACAAGGCACAGCGCGGCGTGATGGAGTTGCTGCTGGTGAATCACCCGCTCGACTGCCCGATGTGCGACAAGTGCGGCGAGTGCCCGCTGCAGAACCAGGCCATGACGGCCGGGGCCGGCGAGACCAGGTTCACCGGCAAGAAGCGCACGTTCGTTAAGCCGGTGGCGCTGTCGGCCCAGATCCTGCTGGACCGCGAGCGCTGCGTGCAGTGCGCCAGGTGCACCAGGTTCACCGACCAGATCGCCGGCGACCCGCTGATCGAGCTGGTCGAGCGAGGCCCGCAGGAGCAGATCAGCATCGCCCAGGACGTGCCGTTCGACTCCTATTTCTCCGGCAACACCGTGCAAATCTGCCCGGTCGGGGCGCTGACCGGAACCTCCTACCGGTTCCGGGCCCGGCCGTTCGACACCGTCTCGACGCCGAGCATCTGCGAGCACTGCGCCTCCGGCTGCCGCCAGCGGACCGACCACCGGCGCGGGGCGGTCACCAGGCGCCTGGCCGGCCACGACCCGGCCGTGAACGAGGAGTGGAACTGCGATAAGGGCCGGTGGGCGTTCAGCTACGCCACCATGCCGGACCGGCTGACCGTGCCGCTGGTCCGCGACGAGGAGGGCGTGCTGCGGCCGGCCTCCTGGCCGGAGGCGCTGGACGCGGCCGCCCGCGGCCTGTGGGCGGCCAGGGGCCGGGCCGGGGTGCTGACCGGCGGACGGCTCACGCTCGAGGACGCCTACGCGTACTCCAAGTTCGCCCGGGTCGCGCTGGCCACCAACGACATCGACATGCGGGCCAGGCCGCACAGCCCAGAGGAGCTGGACTTCCTGGCCAGCGCGGTCGCCGGCCGAGGGATCGACCTGTCGTACGCGGACCTGCAGGCGGCGCCGGCGGTGCTGCTGGCGGGCTTCGAGCCGCAGGACGAGTCGCCGATCGTATTCCTGCGGCTGCGCAAAGCGGCCAGGACGGGCCGGACGGCCGTGTTCTCGGTCGCGGCGCTGGCCAGTCCCGGGCTGGAACGGATGTCCGGAACGCTGCTGCCGACGGTGCCCGGCGCCGAGGCGGACGTGCTCAGCCAGCTTGGCGACCCGGCCGGGCTGGCCCTGGCGGCCGCGGACGATGTGCTCGCCCAGGCCGCGCAGGCCCTCGCTCAGCCGGGCGCGGTGATCCTGGCTGGCGAGCGGCTGGCCGAGGTGCCAGGGGCGCTGACGGCCGCGGCCGGGCTGGCCGAACTGACCGGGGCCACGCTGGCCTGGATCCCGCGCCGGGCCGGCGAACGCGGCGCGGTCGAGGCCGGCGCGCTGCCCGCGCTGCTGCCCGGCGGACGGCTAGTCGCCGACGTCGGCGCCCGGGCCGAGGTCGCCAGGGACTGGGGGGCGGGCTCGCTGCCCGCCGCACCCGGCCGTGACACCGGCCAGATCCTGGCCGCCCTGGCCGGCGGCGAACTCGAGGCGCTGCTGGTCGGCGGGGTCGATCCGTCCGACCTGCCCGACCCGCGGGCCGCGCTGGCCGCGATCGAGCGGGCCGAGTTCGTGGTCAGCCTCGAGCTGCGGGCGAGCACGGTCACCGACCGGGCCGACGTGGTGCTGCCGGTCGCCGCGGTGCCGGAGAAGGCGGGCACGTTCGTGAACTGGGAGGGCCGGCCCGGCGAGTTCGGCGCCGCCCTGCCGGTGCCCGGCATCCGGAGCGACCTGCAGGTGCTGACCGATATCGCGGACGCGATGGACATTCACCTCGACCTGCCCGACGCGGGCGCGGCCCGCCGGGAACTGGCCGCGCTCGGCACCGGCCGGGACGAGGGCGTGGCCAGGCCCGCCGCCCGGGCCGCGGAGTCCGGCGGCCGGGCCGGCGGCCGCCGCGGCCAGATCTCCGGCGGTACCGAGGTATCACTGGCGACCTGGCATAATCTGCTCGACGCCGGCCGGATGCAAGACGGCGAGCCGAACCTGGCCCAGACAGCGCGGACAGCGGTGGCGCGAATGTCCGCCGCGACCGCGGCCCAGGCCGGCGCGGCCGACGGCACCAAGGTGACGGTGGCGACCAGCTACGGCTCGATTACCGTGCCGGCGCAGATCACGGCGATGCCGGACGGCGTCGTCTGGCTGCCCGCCAATTCCGCGGGCTGCCCGGTCCGGCTCGCACTCGGGGCCGGCCACGGCAGCTTGGTGACCGTGTCGGGGTCAGGCGATGATCGCGGTACCCCCGCGGGGAGGAGCGCGAAATGAGCTCGGTGCCGCACCTGGCGCACCTGGCCGCGGGCAGCGGGGCGACCTCCGCGCTGGTCGACCACGACCCGTGGTGGCTCACCGGCCTGAAGGTCCTGATTGTGTTCGCGTTCCTGATGCTGAGCACGCTGCTGATGATCTGGGCCGAGCGCCGGGTCATCGGCCGCATGCAGCAGCGGCCAGGGCCGAACCGGGCGGGTAAGTTCGGCCTGCTGCAATCGCTGATGGACGGCATCAAGCTGCCGCTGAAGGAAGACATCATCCCGCGCGGGGTCGACAAGATCCTGTTCGTGCTGGCGCCGGCGATCGCCGCTATCCCGGCCTTCATCAGCTTCGCGATCATCCCGTTCGGCCCGGTGGTCTCGATCTTCGGCCACCGCACGCCACTGCAACTGGCCAACCTGCCGGTCGCGGTGCTGCTCGTGCTGGCGATGAGCTCGATGGGCGTGTACGGCATCGTGCTGGCCGGCTGGTCGTCGGTCTCGCCGTACTCGCTGCTCGGCGGCCTGCGGTCATCGGCCCAGGTGATCAGCTACGAGATCGCGATGGGCATCTCGTTCGTGCCGGTCTTCTTGTACGCGGGGTCGCTGTCCACGGCCCAGATCGTCGCGGCCCAGGCCCACGGCGCGCCGTTCCACCTGTTCGGCGCGGTGCTGCACTACCCGTCCTGGTTCGCGATCCTGCTGCTGCCTTCGTTCGTGATTTACCTGGTCACGATGGTGGGCGAGACCAACCGGCTGCCGTTCGACCTGCCCGAGGGCGAGGGCGAGCTGGTCGGCGGCTTCCACACCGAGTACTCCTCGCTGAAGTTCGCGCTGTTCTACCTGGCCGAGTACGTGAGCATGATCACCGTCTCGGCGCTGGCCACGACGCTGTTCCTGGGCGGCTGGCACGCGGTCTGGCCCATCTCGCTCTGGTCGGGCGCGAACAGCGGCTGGTGGCCCGTGCTGTGGTTCCTGGCCAAGCTGGTCATCTTGCTGTTCGCGTTCATCTGGCTGCGCGGGTCGCTGCCGCGGGTCCGCTACGACCAGCTGATGGCGCTCGGCTGGAAGGTCCTCATCCCGGCCGCACTGGCCTGGACGCTGCTGATCGCCACGCTCCGCGTCTGGCGCCGCCAGGGCGGCAGCACCGGCGTCTACCTGGTCGGCGGGGCGATCGTCGTGGTACTGCTGGCGCTGGCGTTCGCCTGGGACTTCGCCGCCGAGCGGGCCGCCGACCAGCGAGCCGCGATGGAGGACGAGGCGGAAGAACCGGACGCGGGTGCGTTCCCGGTGCCGCCCATGGACCTGCCGCACTATCACGGCTTGCCGGCCGATGCCCCCGGGCTGACCGGCGCGGCTCAGGACGCCGGGATCAAGGAGGTCACCGGTGCTTGAATTCCTCAACCCGGTCAAGGGTTTCGCGGTCACCTTCCGGCAGATGTTCCGCAAGGTCGACACGGTCGAGTACCCGGAGGTCATGCGGCCGACCGCACCCAGGTTCCACGGCCGGCATCAGCTCAACCGGTGGCCGGACGGGCTCGAGAAGTGCATCGGGTGCGAGCTGTGCGCCTGGGCCTGCCCGGCCGACGCGATCTACGTGGAAGGCGCCAGCAACACCGAGTCCGAGCGGTATTCCCCCGGCGAGCGGTACGGTGCGGTCTACCAGATCAACTACCTGCGCTGCATCCTGTGCGGCCTGTGCGTCGAGGCCTGCCCGACCAGGGCCCTGACCATGACCAATGAATACGAATTGGCCGACGACAACCGGGAGAGCCTGATCTGGACCAAGGAGGAGCTGCTCGCGCCGCTCCAGTCCGGGATGGAAGCGCCACCGCACCCGATGCGGCTCGGCGACTCCGAGATTGACTACTACCGGCAGGGCCCGTCGTTCGCCACCGCGCAGCCCGCCGACCTGCTCAGCATGCTGGCGCGCAGCCGGGGCGCGGAGGGTTCCGGGCCGTCGGAGGATCGGGGGGATCCGCCGGCCGGCGGAGGCTCCCCCGGGACCGATGCTGAGGACGCCGAGCCAGGCGAGCCAGGCGAGGCGGCCGGGACCGGCCAGGGAGGCGCGTGATGGCTCACCCGCTCATCCTCGCGGGCACCGCGGCCAGCAACACCGAGGTCGTCACGTTCTGGGTGCTCGCCATCGTGGCGGTCGCGGCCGCGACCGGCATGATCGCGACCAGGCGGGCGGTGCACTGCGCCATGCTGCTCGCCGTCGTCATGCTGATCCTGGCCGGGATGTACGCGATGCAAGGAGCGCCTTTCCTCGCGTTCGTCCAGGTGATCGTGTACACCGGCGCGGTCCTGATGCTGTTCCTGTTCGTCATGATGATCGTCGGCATCACCGCCACCGACTCCGTCGTCGAGACGATCAAGGGGCAGCGGCTGTTCGCCGGGCTGGCCGGGATAGCGCTGCTGGTGCTGCTGATCCTGGTCGTCGGGCACGCCTCGATCGGGCCTGCCGCTCCTTCCGGGGCCCGGAACAGCTCGGCCAACGTGCCCGGGCTGGCCAGGCTGATCTTCACCACCTACGTGTTCCCTTTCGAGGTCACCAGCGCGCTGCTGATCACCGCGGCGCTCGGCGCGATGGTGCTCGCGCACCGGGAGCGGACCAGCCCGCGGCCGACCCAGCGGACCCTGTCCAGGCGCCGGGTGGCCAGCGGCCGCCCGACCCCGCTGCCCGGCCCCGGCACCTACGCGCGGCACAACGCGGTGGACATGCCGGCCCTGCTGCCCGACGGGTTGCTGTTCTAGCTGTCCGTTAGCGGGGTGCTGACCAGCCAGGGCGTGCC
>JBPCKO010000061.1:0-33684 GCA_051004215.1 Streptosporangiaceae bacterium
CCGCCGGCAGGGGCACGATCTGTCTTCAGGGCTCCACAAGGGCGCCCGGGGAGGGGCAGTGCTCACCTGCCGGCGGCTACCAGACCCGAGTCTGCCCGATGGCCGGCTCGTTAGCTCTCATTAGGGAGGTCGGCGAGGATCATCCGGTGCGTTCTTCTGGGTGATCTGGCGACCGATTTGCGCGAACGCGGACCTCGAGTCCCGTCCGCATGCCAACCTTCACGGCCGACTGCTCCACTGGCGTCCCTGCAGTGCCCGTACCGTCTTCGCCAGCTGCTTCCAATGAGTCCGCTCGTGCCGGGCCAGGCGGTTCGCGTACGAATGGAGGGTGAGCTCGAGCGGTCTGCCACCCCCGAGCACGGTGGCAGACCGCGACCAGCCGTGGACGGGCAGCCGCCCGAGCAGGGCGAGCAGCGGATCGCGCTGCTTCCTGAATGCCTGCAACGACGAAGCGAACGCTAGCTCGCGATAGTCTGTGCTCTTGATCCAGGTGGTCGGGCTGACGGCCCGTATGACCGGGTGATCGGTGCCGGCGATCGACTCGATGGCGGCACCCCACACGTCGGCACACGACCGCAGATGAGCGGCAATCTCCGTGACCGACCACTCGCCAGGCCCGGGCGCGGCGCGCAGCTCGGCCTCGTTCAGATCTCCGGGCAAGCCACCGAGGCGACCAGGCGTATCACGCAGGATCGACAGGATCTGCTCCGCCGTCATCAGCTGACGTGCCATCCGGCCGGTCCTCCCTCGCGCGGTGCTCGCCGGGCCGTCCTGGCGGGCTAGCCCGCCGCGGCAGGCCGGCACTGCAGGACACGCCGAACAACCCCACCCGGCCGAACCGGATGAACGGCGGCGAGTCCGGCAGCCTGATCGCAGCCACCGGCGCACCGGTCACGACAGCGACGTTAATCAGCGCCGACCAAGATGATCTGCGCCCGTCTGCTGATGAACCACGGCCTCCGGGCGGTCCGCTTCGACGGCATAGGTGGCCGCGGCCGCGGCGAGCCGGGGCGCTTCCGCCGCTGCCCTGATGACGGCATGAACCGCTGCCTCCGGGAAGAACACGGTGAGATTCCTCGCCGCGGCCAGAGCCCGGTCGCGGGCTTCGCCGCCAAGCTGGCGAGTTGCCCGTACGGCATAGATGGCCGCCCGGCGGCGGACGTCAGCGCGGTAATGCCCGATGTCCATGCAGATCGTCACGCCGTGAGCATCGGCCAGGTCCAGCGCCTCGGCGGTGATCTTCTTGCCCTTGGCCGAATTGCACTCCTGGTGCAGGAGCTGGAGATTCCAGCGGCGATGCGGTCCGCCGTACACCCTGGGGATGATGTGATCGATCGCGGTGCCGCGCGGGGTGTCTGGCAGGTATGCCCGGCACCACGGGCAGCGCCAGTGCTGCTGCCCCACCAGTTCGGTCATGAATGCCAGGCTGTGCGACGCCCACGGCACCACCTCGTCGTCGGGCTGCCGAACACCAGTCCGGGCGCCGAATGGCCAGCGGCAGAACCTCTCCCCGGCGGGCACCGGCAGCCCGCACACACCGCACCAGCCAGGCTCCGCAGACATGAGGCCAAGCTAACCAGTGGGTCGGACATCCAGGCGGTTGCCGGCGGGGAGCGAGGAAGACCTGTCAACGAGCACCCTGCGCCCTCCGGCCAATCACCTGGCGAGCGGAAATCCGTCACCGGCAGTTTCACCCGCTGGGCCCTCAGGTTCGGGCCCAGCGGGTGATACTCGGGCGACGGTCCTCTTGCGTCAGACCTTGACTCGGAACACCTGCCCGGTCAGTTCGCCCACGTAAACGTAACCGTGGTGCAGTCCGAGCCCGACAGTCGGCGCGACGAAGCCCGTCAGCAGCGGCCTGAGCACGTGACCATTCGGTCGCAGGATGAACACCTCGCCGCCCGGTCCCTTGCCGCCCTCACCCAGGAACGAGGACAAGTAAAAGATCCCGGCGCGCACCGCGATGCCCATCAGGTCGGTGTGCGGGATGAAGCTGCGGAACGGCTTGGTGAAGCCCGCACACTTCGCCGGTACCGTGTGGTTGCACGCCGGGAATCCGTAGTTGTCGCCGGCGTGCACGTGCAGCACGAAGTCCGGCGGGTTCTTGGCGCCAGAGTCCTGGCCAAGGTCAGTCACGAACGGCGCGTTCGAGCCTGCCCGGAAGGCCAACTGCCACGGCTGCCGCATGCCCTTGGCGAAGACCCGCATGTGCGTCCCGTTGGCGCGGAACGTCAGGATGTCATAGAGGTGCGGCGACGTGCTGGGCGAGCCGTGGTCGTTGCCGTCTGTGAGGCCGACGTCCACGCCCACATAAAAGCGGCCGTCGGCGCCGAAGCCGAGGCCGTTGAAACCGTCGAACTTCTTTCCGGCGACGAACAGCGTCCTGCGGACAGTGAACGTCCTGCCGTTCCAGCCGCTCCACGACATCAGGCGCCAGCTCGGGCGGCCGTGGGCGAGCACGGCGCCGCTGATGTAGAGCTTTTGATCGTGCCAGGCCAGGCCGGCCACGAACTTGAGCGGACTAGCGATCTTGATTGCGGCGTGGTGCCTCAGCAGGTAGACCCCGCCGTTCGGTGGTGCCGAGCCTTTGGAGTTGCCGCCATCGCCCTCGAACACCATGCCGCCGCCGAAGGCGAACGACGTCGGCGTCATCAGCCCGGAGGCGACGAGCTCGACTTTGTGACCATTAGTCGAGACGGGCGGTGGCGGCCCGGAACCCGCGCTGGCGGCCGGCACCCCCAGCGCGAAGGTCAGAGTGGTGGCCAGGCCAGCCACTGCAATTGCGTGTTTGAACATGACTACTCCTGATCTCAACGAGGGGTATCCGCTGCAGACAGGCGACGGCCGACCCCATCCCCGAAACACGGCTGCTGCCGTGTGCCTATTACGGCCTCTGTGCCTATTCAGCCACTCTGTTACCGAGGCCGCAACGTTGCTGGCACCATTGGCGCTGGACATGGTGGCCGCACCCGCCAGCGTCCGGCGGCCGGCTGGCCCATGCGCCGGCGTATAACGGGTGGCGTCGGCGTGGACCGCTTGCATCCGCGCTTAATCGGGCGGCGCGCACCTGGCCCGTCCGTAGAGTTGGGACATGACGGAGCAGGGAAACTACAAGATCAATTACGAGCCGGCGTTCGGGCCGCTTCAGCTCATCGATGTACGCGAGGCGATCGAGCGGGCCGACCATCCCTGGTACAACCAGACTCTGATCGAGGTCGGCGGCGTCCTGCTTCGCCTGGGCGTTTTTGCGGGCGGCGAATATCACTGGCACATGCACCAGGACCAGGACGAGTTCTTCTACGTCATCGCCGGGCGGCTGCGCATTGAACTCGAGGACCGCGACCCGGTGGAGTTGGCTCCCGGCGTGGCATTCTCGGTCCCGCGCGGGATGCGGCACCGCCCGGTGGCGCTAGAACCTACGCAGGTGCTGATGATAGAGAAAGCCGGCGTGGCAGTCACCGGCGACTGACGCGGCAGCCGAGATTGTCACGCTCGGCAAGAACCGGGCAACGGTGACGGCGTGTCCCGGGGTTCCCGCGCCCTGGGCACCCTGATGCCAGGGGTCAACGCCCTAAGCCAAGCCCGGCACCCTGGCCACGCTGCCCGGTCCACCCGACACTGACCACGGGAAACCCGGGCCGCACAGGCGGACACGAGGTACCAGCGGCCGGCAACCGGAAAGGCGGCACCAGCCCAATGAAACCCGCTCGCCGAATCTCTCGCCGGGCCGTGCTGGGTGGCTTGGCCGCCACGGTCTCCGCCGCGCCGCTGCACGCCGCCGTCAGTGACCGCGCCTCCGGCCACCCGGCGACAGCCAGCCGCCATCCTGCAACCGGAACCCCGCGCAGCCGAGGCTGGTCCGCGCCCGGCGACGAAGTGCCGCACGAGCGCACCTGGATGGCATGGCCAGCCCGCCGGGACATCTGGGGCTCCTCGCTTCCCGGCGTCCGCAGCGACGTGGCCACCGTAGCCCGCGCCATCGCCGCCTTCGAGCCAGTCGCCATGATCGCCCGCCCCGATCAGGCGCGCGACGCCGCCCGGGCATGCGGAACAGGCGTGGAGATCGTCAAACTCGTCAACGACGATCTGTGGATGCGCGACATGGGCCCGGTGTTCCTGGTCAACGGCCGGGGCGGGCTGGCCGGCCTGGACCTGAACTTCAACGGCTGGGGCAACAAGCAGGCCCACGCCCATGACGCCCGGATCGCCCGCGAGGTGCTGCGCCTGCTCGGCGTCCGCAGGTTCACCGCCCCGTTCGTCTCGGAGGGCGGCGCGCTGGTAGTCGACGGCCAGGGCACCGCCATGGCGACCGAGAGCTCGATCATCAACCCCAACCGCAACCCCGGGCAGTCCAAGGCTCAGCTGACCCGCGAAATCCTCGACTCCCTCGGCGCCAGCAAGATGATCTGGGTGCCCGGGCTGCGCGGTCATGACATCACCGACGATCATATCGACGGCCTGGCCCGGTTCGTCCGCGCGCCCGAGGTCGTCGTCGACCAGCCAGCAGACCGGCACGCCAGCGGCCCGTGGGCGGTCTCCGAGCGGCAGGCGCTGCGGATCCTCCGGCACTCTACTAACGCAGCCGGCCGGCCGCTGCGCTGCCGCGTCTCCCGGGAATCGAAGACCATCCCGCCCCACGAACACGCCCGGCTATTCGTCAACGTCTACGTCAACTGGTACGTGTGCAACGGCGCCGTGCTGATTCCCAGGTTTGGCGACTCGCTCGCCGACGAGACCGCCCGCGACCTCGTCCGCGGCCTCTACCCGCACCGCGAGATCGTCCAGCTCACCATCGACAACCTGGCTGCGGGCGGCGGCGGCATCCACTGCGCCACCCAACAGCAGCCGGCCGCATAGGAGACGGGCGAGCAGGCCCGGATCCCGGTCTGAGCGGTAGATCTGACTGGATGTGCTCAGCGGCAACCTCAGCCAGCTGCCATGATCCGGCGCGGGTGGGCCGGTGTTGCGTCCATCGCAACCGCCCATGGCCCAGTGAGACGCGCGTCGAGGGGTCAGGATAGCGTGGCGGCCAAGGAGGTTCCGGCAGCGTGGTGATCGCATGATCCTGGATACGTTCGGCCGCCCTTCTCGTGCCCGTCGCCTCGGCCTCTTCGCGGCCGCCATCGTGCTCGCCGCGTGGCTGCTGGCCGGGTCCGGCTGGGCGGGGGCTGCGCCGGGCCTGGCGGCGCCGTCAGCGTCCGGGACGGTCATGAAACGCTGTCCCGGGCACTTGGGCGTGCTGTGCGGCGACATCAAGGTGCCGCTCTATTGGAGCGCTCCGGGGCGGGGCAGCCTCACCGTGCACTTCAAGGAGTATCGCCACACCGATTCATCGCTGCCCGCCCTCGAGCCGATCGTTGCCATGGAGGGCGGACCAGGGTACCCGTCGACCGGATCAGCGGCGAGCTACCTGTTCATGATCGGCTCGCTGCGGCAGCGCCACGACCTCATCCTGATGGACCAGCGCGGCACCGGCGGCTCGGACGCCATCAGTTGTCCCGGCGTGCAGGCCTACGACGGCCTTGTCCGGCCGAAGGACTATCCCGCTGTCGTGGCGGGCTGCGCGAAGAGGCTCGGCGCCAGGGCGAACGCCTTTGGCAGCGCTGCTGTGGCCGAGGACCTGAAGGCCGTGCTCCAGGCGCTCCACGTGAAGAAGACCGATCTGTACGGCGATTCCTACGGCAGTTACGCGGCCCAGGTTTTCGCCGTCCGATACCCCCGCTTCGTACGGGACCTTGTGCTCGACGGCACCTACGACCAGCAATTCAATCCGTTCGAACCGGAAGCAGTGACGGCCCTGCGCCGGGCCTGGGGCACCATGTGCACGACTTTCGCCGGGTGCAAAGGCGACAACCTGCTCAAGGACATCGGCGCATTTGCCCGTAAGCTCGCCCGCCATCCGGTCGTCGGTGTGGCAGACGATGAGTACGGCAAGCCGCAGCACATCGCCCTCACGGCCGGCGCTTTCGCACAACTCGTCTTGGACGCGACGTACAGCTACACGTTCTTCCGCGACCTTCCCGCCGCCCTCGTGGCCGCCAGGCGCGGTGACCTTACCCCCCTCATGCGTCTGGCCGCGGAGGACGTGAACTTCAACGCTGGCGGCGGGGCGCCCGGCGCCTACTCCGCCGGCGACCTTGAGGCGGTGTCATGTCACGACTATCCAACCGCCTGGGATAGGCGGTCTGGTGATGCCCGCCGGGCCGCAGAGCTCCGAAGAGCCATCAAACGGCTCCCGCATGGGGTGTTCTCCCCGTTCTCGAAAAAGGTGTGGCTGGCCTCTCTCGACGAGAACGAACTCGTCTACGGATGTCTCGACTGGCCACGTCCACCAGCGGCCGACGCGCCGTTCCCGCCCGGGACCCGGTTCCCGCACATCCCGGTGCTCGTTCTCGACGGCCTCCTGGACCAGGCCACTCCGCTCGGCGACGCCAGCAAGGTTGCACGCGCCTGGCCGGATGCGACCTTCGTCCGCGTGGCCAACTCCAACCACATCACCGCCCAGGTCGACTTCCTCCATTGCGTTTCGGTGATCGTCCGCCAGTTCCTCGGCACGCGGTCGGCAGGCAATACCTCATGCGCTCGTCACGTCCCCGCCCAGTACGTCGTGCCCGCCTTCCCGACGAGCCTCCGCACCGCACCACAAGCGGTACCCGCGGGTCGTTCGGATCGCTCGGCAATGCTCGGCAGGCGGGCTGCCTGGGTCGCCACCGAGACGATCGGCGATGCGCTCGAGCGCTGGTTCAACCTGCTCGGCGCAGGACCCGGATACGGCCTGTACGGGGGTTCCTTCACTGTCTCCGGTGGCTATTACTCCTACGGCACGCTGGTACTGCACTTCAAATCGGCCCGTTTCGTGCCCAACCTGAACGTCTCCGGAACCGCGAAGTGGAACAGAGCAACATCGCTACTACAAGCAAAGCTGAACCTGACCGGGCCAGGCGCGCTGAGAGGCAATCTGGAAATCACCTGGCGTACAAACCAGGCGGGGGCGATCGCGAGGGAGAGGGGCACGATCGGCGGCCACAACGTCGCGCTCAAGATGCCCGCTCCATTCTCTGCTCACGGGTGAGCGCCGCGGCCACTCGCTGGCGTCCTCGCCGGCCACGGACGGTGGCGAACCTGCGGACACCGGGTAGCAGAGTTGGGAAGCGTGCTGGGGCAACCCATCGCGGCGACGAATCTCCTGTCCTCCGCTCTCTGACCCGCTGCTAGTCCGCCGCGAAGCATGCACGGAGATGCCAGGGACCTGGCCGCGCTCAAGCCGAGGAGGGAAGCGGGCCAGCGGGACGCGACTGAGGTGACCGACGCCTACGCCGAGGGCTATGACACGCCGAGCTCGTCGGCGGCCAGCCTGGTCCCCTCCACCCGGTTGCGGATCTTCTGCCATGCGGTCTCGCGGGCGAAGTCGGGTGAGCCGTGACTGGGTTTCTCATCGATGCTGAACGGTGAGAAGCCGCAGTCATCGGTGGAACCGAGCTGCTCGGCCGGGATAAATCTGGCCGCCCGGACCAGCGCATCCCGGACTTCCTCCGGGCTCTCCACCCGCGGATTCAGCGGGTTAATTACCCCGACGTAGGCCGTCTGGGCCACGCCGTTGGCGTCGCCACGCAGGTTCTCCCCGATCAGCTGGTAGACGGGGTCCTTGTCCCGCTCACTGGCCAGCTGGATCAGGAAGTACCCCGCGTTGATGGCGAACATAGACGGCAGCAGGTCGCTGTACGGGACGTCCGCGGAGTGCACGGAGTCTCGGTCGCCACCGGGGCAGGTATGAACGCCGATCTTGGCCCGCTCCTCGGCCGAAAACCTCTCCATAACCCGGTTATTCAGCTCGATGAAGTGCGGCAGCATTCCCCGCCCGGTCCACGGGTTGCGCGGGTCGGCACGAGTCGCCAGCCGACCCTCGGTGAAGTCGACCGACACCCGCACCGCCCCGGCCGCGAACGCCTGCCGGATATCCTTCTCGCACTCGCTGACCAGGTCTTCCTCGAACTCTTCCCGGGTGTACCCGGGCACCATCTCATCCAGCGGGTACAGCAGCGCCAGCATGGACGGCGCGATCACGGCCTGCTTCATCGGCCGGTGCGCCATCACGATCGACTTCTTCAGGGTGTCCGCCGCGTAGGTCTTGTAACGGAACGGCCCGCCGGTCAGCCGGGGCAGCTGCCGCCGGTGACCGTCAGCGAAGATCGCGAAGTACTGCCCCCCGGTTCCCGAGAGCTGGTCGGCCAGCCCGGTCCCGGCCAGTGTGTCGGTGATCGCGTAGGTGGCGAAGCTCGACCAGCGCTGCTCGCCGTCGGAGATGATCGGGGCGCCGGTCGCCTCCAGGTGCTCTATCGAGTCCTTGACCGCCTTGTCCTGCTCGGCCTCCAGCTCTTCCTTGGTGATCTCGCCCGCGTCGTAGCGTGCATATGCCTGCTGCAGCCAGCCTGGCCGGGGCAGCGATCCCACTGGCTCGGTCGGGAGGCCCGTGGCCGTCCTCGGGTCGTAGTCAGTCATAGCGCCTGGTCCTTTCTCAATTGGACGAGCCGTTCGGCCCATCACCGTTTCCATCCGGCCCTCATCGGCCGGCGGCCTGACGTCGGCTAGCGCGGGCCAGTTCGATCTGCCCGCTCGCGCTCATGGTCGGGCGGCCCAGGTTCCGCCCCATGGCGCGCAACCGGAAGCCCGAGCCCGCGCTGCGCCGAATCGTGACCGAGCTAGCTGGGTCCGCGTTGCTTGAGGCGAGCTAGGGCTGGTTGCTGGCCACTTACTTCTCGACGTAGAAGAGTCGCTTGTTGACGAATTCGTCGATGCCGAGGGGGCCTAGCTCGCGGCCGAAGCCGGAGCGCTTGGTGCCGCCGAATGGCAGGTCTGCGCCCTCGCCTGCCGGGGTGTTGACGTTGGCCATGCCGACCTCCAGCTGCTCGGCGACTTTGGTCGCCCGCTCCTCGTCGGTCGACCAGACGGCGCCGCCAAGGCCGAAGTCCACCACATTGGCGAGCTGGACCGCCTGGTCGTCGGTGCTGACCTTGTAGACGACGGCGACCGGGCCGAACAGCTCCTCGCGGTAAGCCCGCATGCCCGGGGTCACGCCGGTGAGCACGGCCGGAGCGAAGTAAGCGCCCTGGCCGTCATCGAGCGTGCCGCCGATATGCAGTGTCGCGCCCTTCGATACCGCGTCCTGCACTTGCTCGAGGAGGTTTTCCGCTGCCTTCCGGGAGACCATCGGACTGTAGGAGCGCGGGGAATCGTCGCCCGGCTGGCGCGGTGACATCGCGGCGGCCCGCTTGACCAGGGCGGCCACGAACTGGTCGTAGATGTCGTCCATGACGATCATCCGCTTGTTGGAGTTGCAGGCCTGGCCGACGTTCTCCATCCGGGTGACCCAGGCGGTCTTGGCCGCGCCCTCGAGGTCGTCGGTGTCGAGGATGATGTACGGGTCGGAGCCGCCAAGCTCAAGGACGACCTTCTTCAGATTGCGGCCGGCCGTCTCGGCGACCACCGCGCCGGCCCGCTCGGAGCCAGTCAGCGACACGCCGCGCAGCCGCGGGTCGCCGATCATGGAAGCGACCTGCTCGTGGGTCGCGAAGAGGTTGACGTACACGCCGTCCGGCACGCCTGCGTCCTTCATGATCTGCGCGATCGCCAGGGCCGAGGTCGGGCAGTTTTCAGCGTGCTTGAGTATGACGGTGTTGCCGACGATCAGGTTGGGCGCGGCGAACCTGGCCACCTGGTAATACGGGTAGTTCCACGGCATCACGCCGAGTACCGGGCCGACCGGCCGATACTCGACGCGCGCGGTGTCACGGCCGGGCAGTGGCTTGTCGGCGATGAGCCCGGGGCCGTTGTCGGCGTAGTAGCTGAAGATGTCGGTGCAGAACTCGGCCTCGCCGACGGCCTGCGCGGGCCGTTTGCCCATCTCCTTGGTGATCAGCGCGGCCAGGTCGGTGGCGCGCTCGGTGAACAGCTCGGCAATCCGCTTCACGACCGCGGCGCGCTCGGCGACCGGGCGCAGCTTCCATTCCGCGAACGCCTCGGTCGCGGCCGCGAGCGCCTCCGCCACCTCCGCGTCCGTGGCGAAGGGGAAGTCCTCGGTCACCTCACCGGTCGCCGGATCGGTTACCTGATATAGCGGGGTCTGCGTCATGCCTGCTCCCGGTGTCACTGCTGTAAAGCTCCCAGTGAGCCCACGCTACGGGACTACGGTACCCAGCCCAAGAGCCATCCCCCCGGCCAGGACCGCGTATGCCGCCCGGGATGATCGCGGGGTGTCTTGGTTCGAGTCTTCCTGCCTGGTGGCGGGCCCGGGGCAGAATACGGGGACGACCGAGGCATGGGTAGGGAAGCGGGCGGTGTGGATCATGATCGTGACGGCTGAGGTGAGCGGTGGCGGAGCGCGGTGGTTCAGCCTGCCCGCGATGGACTCGCTCGCCCCGCGCCAGGCCGCGAAAGCGGTCCAGATGATCCCGGACCCGGCGATGTCCCGCCGCGAGGCCTTGTCGGCCGGGTTGGTGGTGGCGGGTGCGGCCGGCCTCGCTCCGGCGCTTCTGTCGGCGGCGTCGTCACCCTCGCCGGCATCGGCGCCGTCAGCCAAGATCGTCTTCGGCGCGGACAGGAGCGGATACGACGGGCTGCACAGCGCGACGCCGCTGGCGGTCGGGCTCCGCTGGTACCTCAAGGACGAGAATGAGCTCCCTTCTGCATGGCCGGACATTCATCCCAGCACGCACATGACGCTTTCGCTGCGGCCGAATCCGGCCGACTTGCTGTCCGGGAAGCTGGACCGCCGGCTGAAAGCGATCATCGACTCGGCTCCGCCGAACTCGGAGCTGACCTTCTGGCACGAGAACACGACCGGGAACCCGCTCCGCTACCCGCATTACGTGAATAACGCCCGCGCGGCGATCAGCATGCAGAAGTACGGGAAGAAACTGTGCGCCGGCTCCAAGGTTCGCTTCGGCGTGATCACCGTCGGCCCGGTGATCGGCCAGACGCACTGGATCGCGCGGGGCCTGGACTGGTACGGCGACGACCTGTACGAGTGGCCCAAGCTGCGCGGCCCGCACAACAGCTTCGATGCGACCAAGGTGATTGCCCGGCTCAACCAGAACCTAGCCGCCTGGCGGAAAGCATCCGGCCAGCGCAGACCCGCGGTCCGGATCTGCGAGACGAACAGCCCGTATGACTCCCACCGCGCCGAGTTCTTCGCCACGATCGCGCAATGGCTCGCCGGTCACAACGGCAACAGGATGCTGACCTACTGGAACCCACGCGGGAGCCTGGCCAACGGCGGCGTGTCGGGACCCTGGCCGCCCAGCAAGCCAGTCATCAGGCGACTTACCTCGCTGGCGGAGCACTACGACTGGAAAAAGCGCTGACTGGGCCGAAACAGAGGCGGGACGCGATCCCGACGGCAACAAGGGCTGCTTCGGGCTCTGCGCCGAGCACTGGCTGGCGGCCTATCACGCCTGGTCCGCCAGCTGGCCGCCGCCGGATGCCCGCCGCCGGACGCTCATAGCGGCGTATTCCACGTGCGGTCGGCCGCAACCTGCGCAGGCCCTCCCGACTTTTATCACGATCACGACCCCTCGCGGATCGCGGTGTGTTTGACCTGCGGATTTATCGTCGCGGAGCGGGAGATTACGCACTAGCCCCGATCTTTTGGAACTGCCCAGCAGTCCGCAGTAGCCGGTCCGGCGGTAGCCGCATCGCGCGGCTGGACGGCACGATGCTCGCGCCGCTCAGGCCAGGTCGGAGGCAGGGTTGATGACCCAGTGGTTGCTCCGCAGAACACGGCCGGTGAAGGTGACATCCCGCTCACCGGCGAAACTGAAGCCGAGGGACTGGCAGATACCGTTCGACGGGCCGTTGGTCGTCGCCGGGAACGCGTGAACAAGTCCCCAGCGGCCGTCGTCACGGGCCAGCTCAAGAAGCATCCGGACGGCCCGCTTCGCGAGCCCGCGTCCCTGGAACTCCGACAGGACCATCCAGCCGATCTCGCTAACCGGCGCACCGCCATCCTCCTCGTGGGTCCACAACGTGACCGACCCCGCTACCAGGTCCGGCGCGATCTCGTCGGGGACGATCATTTTGATCCACGCGTCGCCTGCCGCAGCCGCCTGGGCATCGCTGGCAACCTTCTCCTCGATGCCCTCGCGCGGCAGCGGACCACCCAGCTCGGCCATCATGACCGGGTCGCAACGCATCCGCACGTAGGCCCCGACGTCGTCCGGCTCAACATCCCGCAAACGCACGTGCCGCTCCTTGCCGTCCACAACCCAGGGGTTCCGCCCTGGCCGTCATCTCCGGGCTCTTCCCATCATCGACGAGCACGCCGACAATCGGCGCCGCTGAAGACGTACCACAGCACCCGGCGCCATTCGCGATCCTTCTCTCCCAGGACGGCCTGCCCGCCGCGTTCGCGATCATCGGCGCCCCGATCGGCGCCCCTGGTCGCCCGCGAGGTCGAGCAGCGCACTCACCTGGCCGCCTGGACCCAGTCAGTGTCACGGCGCCGCCGGTACCTCACCAAGACCGCCGCTCTCGGCACCGGGCTGGCAGTTGCCGGCCTGATCGCCGGGACGGCCAACGCCTGGCTGCAGCACCAGCTCACCGCCGGTGACACCACCAGCTCGCGCTGGTCATGGCTGCTACGGCGCACGCTTCCCGCCATCGGCGCGACCATGGGCGGTTTCCTCGTCCTGCTCCTCAGCGCCCGGTGGATGGTGCAGGCCATAACACCCGCCAGCAAGGCAACCGGACCTCGCTTCACCGCGCCGCCCGGCAGCTGGATCCTCGGCGCAGATACCGGCGTAAGCCGCCGCGCGGGCCGTCGTCGGGAAGGGTGGCGGCCCAGATGATTCCGGCGATGCTGTCGGCTACCGGCCGGGCTCCCATCGCCTCGGCTCCGGTCCAGGTGGCGGTCTGGTCAGGGTCGGCGGCATTGATGATGACCGGCGGGTCGTCGAGTTCCGTCGCGATAGTGGCGGTGAGCGCGAGGAGAGAGGCTTTGGAAATGCCGTACGATGCGGCGGCTCCCTGGCGTGACGCCAGCCCGTAGCGGTCATCGCCGTGCGAGCCGGCTCCGCTGGCGAGGTTGACGATCCGGGGATACCCGCTGGCTTGCAGCAGCGGCAGCATGACCTGCTCAGCGCCGGGATTTGTGGTCCGGACCGGGCCCCCTGGCCGACGCCTGGCCGCCAATCCTACCTCGACCGGCGCGCCTTCGCCGTGGTCGGCACCACCCGCGCCGACGGCCGCCCGCACGCGGCGATGTCGGTCTACGTCCGCTGCGGCGCGGCCTTCTGGCTGCCGACCATGGCCGGGTCGGTGCGGGAGCGGAACCTGCGCGGCACGCCGTGGCTCACCCTGGTGATCGCCGAAGGAGACCACCCCGTGCACATTGCCGTGATCGCCGAAGGCCCGGCCCACGTCGTCCCGCTGCCGGACGTGCCCGCCGATGTCCGGGCCGCCCTGACCAGCGACTGGGTCAGCGAGTGGATCTGCGTGACCGCCGAGCGCCTGCTCTCCTACGCGGACGAAAGCGCATCGCCCTAGCGGCCGGGGCCGGCAGCTCTTCAGGCGCCGGCCGGGGATGAGGCCGAGCCGGTACGCAGCACCCAGGTCGCTATCTCGGTGCGGGTGCTGAAATTGAGCTTGGCCAGGATGCTGCGTACGTGTGTCTCGACCGTCCGTTCGGAGAGCACCAGCCGTTCGGCGATCTGCCGGTTGGTGAGCGCCTGCGCGACCAGGCTGGCGACCTCGTCCTCGCGGGCCGACAGCGGAGAGGCATGCCGGCGGCGCGCGGCGATGCCGGCGGCCACCGTGGCCGCTTCGGCTGCCCGCGCCGGTATTCCCAGGCGGCGGAACTCGCTGGCTGCCTCGCCCGCAAGTCCCGCCGCTTCGCCCAGGCTGACGCCCGTGGCGAGCAGCGCCCTGGCCAGTCCCAGCTTGCTGAGCGCGGTGTATGGCCGAGCCCCGACGCGCGTGTTCATGGTGATCGCGTCGTGCAGGTGCCGGGCCGCGTCGGCGCTCCGTCCTGCGGTCAGCGCGAGCTCGCCGACTTGCCGTGCGTTGGAGCCGTGGCTGAATACGGCGCCCGACCCGTCGCCGCTGTAGTAGTGCGCGATCGGGGCGGTCAGCCCATACAGATCGGTCGCGACCTCCACGTCGCCGAGCAGGATCGCGGCGACGCCGATCTGATTGAGCGTGCCGAACCACCGCACGCCCAGCGGGAAGGTTCTCGGCACGTGCCTGAACTCCTCGAATGCCGCCCGGGCCAGGTCGGTCCGGCCGGCCACCGCGTGCACGATCGGGATAGAGACACGCACGAGCGGCATCGGCGGCGCGGACCGTACCGCATCTTCCCAGTCCGGCCCGAGCACGGCGGGGTCAGCTTGGAGCACGGCCAGGTTCAGCAAGAACGCGAACGACACGCCGACCATGGCGTTGTCGCCCGCCTGGATCGCGAGCCGCCGCGCGGCGTCGTTGGCCGCGCCGGCCGCCGCGAAGTCCCCCGACTGGACGGCCAGCACGGCGCGTATGCGGTGGTGATGCCATCGCGCCAGCACAGAGCCTCGCGCGGTCGCGACCTGGTCGATTTCCGCGAGCTCATGCTCGGCCTCAGGGAGGTTGCCGAGCTGCATGGCGGCGTCCGCGCGCCACAAGTGACCCCATAGCGCCGCCACCGGGTGCCGTGCGCTCCGCCCGAGCGCCACCGCCCGGCGGCCGAGCTCGAGCCGCTCGCTGACCGACTGCGGGATCGAGACCGCCAGGTGCCGCGCCGCCAGGGCTTCGAGGATGACCTGCGGTTCGCCCGACCGCTCCGCCTCGTTCAGAGCCTCCGCGGCTACCTCGGCCGCACCTGATCCGCCATCGCGCTCGCCGAGGCCAATGGCGATCTGCACGCGCAGCCGTGCGCGGGAGGCGTGCTCGTCCGGTGACAGTACGGCCAGGGCGCGCTCGCAGATCCCGGTTATGGTGCGGTACGGGGTCGCGCCGACGCCGTGGACGACGAGGCCGGCCTGAGCGAGCAAGTCAGCTCGGCCGGCCGATTCGGCGAGGTCCGCCGCGGCCGCGCAGCTGGCGACACTGCGCTCGACTGCGTTCGCGAGAAACTGCGCTTCGGCCAGCCGGACCAGCAGCCGCGCCCGCTCGGCCTCGTCGTCTCCGGCCCGCCGGGAGCAGTCGAGTGCGAGTTCGGCGTAACGAACCGCTTCGTCATAGGCCAGCGCCCGCCGGGCCTCGGCGTCGGCGTGCTCGGCCCAGAGCTGGCATTGACTGACCGCGTCCTGGCCATCTGCGCGAAGCCAGTGCGAGGCGACTATCCCGGCCGGGATCGGTTCCCCGGCCAGGGTGAGCAGCTGGGCGGCCTGGCGGTGCCAGCTGGCCCGGCGGCTCGGGGCAAGTTCGGCGTAGACCGCGTCGCGGACGAGGGCGTGCTCAAATCTCAGCCCGCCGTGCGGGCCGTCATCACGCAGGATGCCCGCGGCCGCCGCCTCGTCGAGCGCTCGTCCCAGCTCTGCCTGCCCGGTCATCGCGGCCAGCAGCGCGCTGTTGATACGTTCGCCGGCGACGCTGGCCGCGTCCACGACAACCCGAGTCTGGGTCGAGAGCTCGTTGGCCCGCGCGGCGACCAGACGACGCACCTCCGGCCGCTCGGCCATCAGCCGCCCGACATCACCGTGGGTCGCCAGGTCCCGCGCGATGAGCCGGATGAGCAGCGGGTTGCCGCCGGTGCGCTGGCACAGCGGCTCGGCGAGCCGCACGTCAGCCTGGCCGGCCAGCTCCGGCAACCAGGTCACTACATCCTCGACCGACATGCCGCCGAGGGTCAGCGGCACGACCCTCTCGCTGGACAGCAATTCGGGCAGCGCATCCAGGAATGGCCCCGGCACGCCATGGCGGTAGGTCACCACCACGGCCATGGGTTCATCGCTGATCGCCGCCTCAAGATGCCGCAGCAGCCCGGCCGACGTGCGATCGGCCCAGTGCATGTCCTCCAGAATCAGCAGCAGGCCGCCGCCGGCGGCGTGCCCGCAGACGAGCGCGGTAATCGTGCTGAAAAGCTGGAAACGGGCCGCGGCATCACCCTCCCAGGTCTGGGCTTCCGGCAGGTCGGCGTTGTCCCAGCCCCGCATGAGCCGAGCCCAGGGCCACAACGGCGGCGCGCCAGGCTCGTCGACCGCATAGCCACGAGCGATCGACAAGCCGAGCTGCCCCGCGCGCTCCGCGGCCGCCTCAGCCAGCCGCGATTTGCCGATGCCTGGCGCTCCGGCGATCAGCACGAGCCGGCCCCGCCCCGCCTGCGCCTGCCCGAGCGCCGCGGCGAGCTGGGCCAGCTCGCCTGCGCGTCCCACGATCACGCGGTCAGTGTTCCACGATCACCGCCTCAGTATCGAAGTCCAGTACCGGAGATCAGTGCTAGTACCGATGTCCGGCCAGCGGCTGACGACGAGAGTTGGAAGCAATCGAGCGCCATCGGTTCACATGGGAGGACACCATGATCGCTCAAATCGCCTACTTCGACGGCCCGCGTAGTCCCGAGGTGGTCGCCGCATCCGATCGTGCCGGACGAGACCGGATCACGCCGGCGGTGTCGGCCGACCGGGAACTCAGCGCCGGGCATCGCGGGACGTTCGTGCTGCGCCAGCCCGACGGCACTCAGCTCGTCATCTGGCTGGCCGATAGCGCCGCGACCCTGGACCGCGGCGAGGCCATCCTCGCCGCCACACCGCTACTGCCCGGCGAGGACCCGGCGCTCCTCACCGGCCCGGAGCGCTTCGAGCGCTACGAAGTGGTGGCCGCCTACGACGTCGACTACCAGGAGCTGGCGAAGGCCTGAGCGCCGCGACCAGGCTCGGCACCGGCCGGTCGGCCAGTGCCGAGCCGAATCGTTGCTGACCGCGGTGGTGAAATGTCGGCCGAAGCGGTTCCAATTGCGGCATAGTCGCGCCAGAGTTTGCTCATGACAACTACCCAGCCGCGACTTGGGGGCCTTGAGGTCCGCTCGATCGACTACGTCCCGTTGAGTGAGCGGCACGGCAAGATCTGGCATCTCGGCCCGTTGTGGTTCATGTCCAACGCGCAGATCGCCACGCTGGCGGTCGGCCTGATCAGCATCACCGGGGGCGGGTCGCTCTTCTGGTCAGTGCTGGCCATCGTGATTGGCGTGCTGGCCGGAACCCTGTTCATGGCGTTTCACTCAGCGCAAGGCCCGCAGCTCGGCCTGCCGCAGATGATTCAGTCGCGCCCGCAGTTCGGTTACATCGGGGCGCTGCTGGTCTGGCTCTTCGCTTACGTGCAGTACGCCGGATTCAACGTCTTCAACACCATCCTCGGCGGCGAGGCGATGAGTACCACCGCGCATGGCCCCACCAAGCTGTGGGTCGTCATCGTGACGGTTGCGGCCCTCGTCATCGCGCTGGTCGGATATGACCTCATCCACAAGGCCGAGCAGTGGCTGACCTACGTCATGATCGTCATCTTCGGTGTCTTCACGGTCGCGCTGTTCCTCATCCATTACCCGGCGGGCACGTTCGCTATCGGTGCCTTCAAGGCCAGTCCGTTCCTTGGCCAGTTCGGCGTGGTGGCCGGCTACCAGATCAGCTGGGCGATTTACGTCTCGGACTATTCCCGTTACATGCGGCCGGACGTGACCGTGCGGAAGACCTTCTACTGGACCTACTGGGGATCGGCCATCGGCGGCGCCTGGATGATGATCGTCGGCGCCGTCCTGGCCGCCTGGGCGGGCAAGAGCTTCGACGGCACCGGCATCGCGGAACTCGACAAGGTCGGTAACCACATCTTTGACGGTTTCGGAGCCGTTGTGCTCATTCTCGCTGCGCTCGGCCTTGTGTCGGTCACCGCGCTCAACATGTACGGCGGATCGCTAACCCTCATCAGCGCGATCGACTCGTTCAAGCAGGTACGGCCCACGCTGCGCTTGCGTGTCGTCACCGTAGGTCTCACGGCGGTCCTGTCGGTGGTCGGCGCGCTCGCCGCGACCCAGAACTTCCTCGGGAACTTCAGTAACTTCCTGCTGCTGATCCTCTACCTGTTCATCCCGTGGACCGCCGTGAACCTGGTCGACTACTACATCGTGCGGCGCGGTCACTACGCGATCGCCGAGATCTTCAAGCCGGACGGGATGTACGGGCGGTGGGGCTGGCGGGGCATCCTCGCTTATCTCATCGGCTTCGCCGCCATGACGCCCTTCTTCCACGTCGGCACCCTCTACGAGGGGGCGGCGGCCAGGGCGCTCGGCGGTGCGGACATCTCCTTCTTCATCGGCCTGCCGGTCGCCGGGGTCCTGTACTACGTCTTCAGCCGGTCCATCGATGTTGCGGCCGAGACGCGAGTGGCCGAGGCCGAGGCCGCCGAAATCGAGCCAACAGCAGCCGACTGAGCTGACGGCTGCACCGACGGCGACGGGCAGTGGATCGGGGGAGAGAAGGGCCGCCTAACGCGACCTGATGCTGCCTGTCGTAGCCGCCGGTTCCGCCCGGCCAGTGCTCAGACGATCATGTTATGAATCGGCATGACGTCGGGCGTTCCCGGGTCTATCCCGGCCTTGTGCAAGATCGGCATGAGTACTGGCCCGTATCCCTCGAAGGCCTGCTGAGATTCCCAGATCTCATAGACCATCAGGTCGCCCTCAGGCCCGAAGCACGAGTGGTGAACCCGGCCGGCCGGATGGCTGGCTCCGGCTGCTTCAAGTTCGGCGATGGCCTTGTCGTACCGCTCCTGGTTCAGGGACTTGGGGTGGAAGTAGACCGCGATTGCCATGAATCCTCCTGTTGGTTGGTGCTCAGTCCGGGATTGTGCGGCGATCAGAACGGGACCTGCTCGGCCAGCAGTCCGGCGGCTGGCCGGCGGCCGGACACTGACCGGCAGAAATCGAAGGCGTCCATCTGGATCTCCTCGCCGCCGCCGCCCCAGGTGCCGCCCGCAGGCCCGGACAGGTCGAGCGCGTAGGCGCGGCCGTGGCGGTCGGCCCATTCGCGGACCACATCATCGACGATGACGCCCTCGTGCTCGGGGGTGGCGTGCATGGGGATTCCGGTCGCGCGGCCGACATCGATGCGGTGCATGAACGGATCTCGGGTCAGGATGATGTCGAACAGGTACCCGAGCGTCCACTGCTCCTGAGCATCGCCGACTGCCATTGTGCCTGGCATGGTCCGGCTCCGGATGAACGCGGGCATCCGGCGCCGCCTGCGGGCGGCTTTGGGGCCGACCGCGTGCATCGCCGCGACGACCTCAGCTGAGCTCAGGGCGGCGTTCTTGGTGACCTGGAGCGCGGTGAGCACGTCGATCATGACCGCGCCCGTCTTCTTCGCGCCGTTCTGGGCGGCCAGCTGCTGGCGGGCAAGCTCGGGCACGGTGGCGATCATCTGAGCCATGCCCAGCACGTGACCGGCGACCGCGCGCACGTCCCATCCTGGGCAGTCGGTGTCCAGGTTCCACTGGCCGGCGGTGATGCTCTCGAAGAGCTCGGCTGTGCGGGTGTATCGGTGGCCGCCACCATCATCGCGACATCACGGTCCAGCACGCGCAGGCGCGGGTTTCCGGTGGCAGGGGCGGCGAGCGTGGTGGCCATGGCTAACTCCTATGGTGAAGGCTGAATGCCCAGGTTGTCGGCGATCATGTCGATGGCCCGGTCCAAGAGCCGGCTCCACCTGTCACCGCCCGGGTCGCTAGCGAGCTGGGCGTCGATCAGGCCGCCGACGACCGCTACGAAAAGGTCGATGTCGGCCTGGCCGGTCACGTCGTGTGCGGCGAGGGCGGCCTGCAAGACCTCCAGTGTCGCGACGGCCGGCGCATAGGAGGCAGCGCTCGGCTCGAAGCCGGTGATGGTGCGCTGGTTCATCAGCTGGAACCTCGGAAAGTCCCTGGCCGCGAAGTTGAAGAAAGCGCGCGCCATCGTCTTCATGGCCGCCCGAGGTGAGGCGGGCAGCCTGGCTGCTGCCGCGGCCATCACGGTCAGGCACGCGTCCCATGACTCGGCGAACATGGCATCGTAAATAGCGTTCTTCGATTCGAAGTGGGTGTACAGGGATGGTGCGCGCATGCCCACCCGCTGAGCTATCTCGCGCAACGTCAGCTGGGCCACGCCTCGCTCCCTGGCGACCTGCCACGCCATGTCGAGAATCTCCCGCCGCGTCGCCAACCGGCGTTCGGCAACTCGATCACGAGTAGGACTTCCTAACATGGTTAGGAGATATCTACTGGACGCCCTCGTGTCAAGGCGCCGCGGTGAAGTCGCGCCCCGTCAGGAGCCCAGGGCTCGGGACAGCAGCGTCCGCCGGGTGTGCGCGGAGGTCTTCGCGAAGATCGACTTGAGGTGATCCTGGACGGTGTGCTCGGACAGGAACATCAAGCGCGCGAGTTCCCTGGTGCCGGTCGCCAGGTGACTGAGCAATTCATGCTCGCGGGCGCTGAAGCCGAACGCCTGCGCGAACAGGTCGACGCGCTCGGACGGCGCGGCCGCCTCGATGGTGACGGCGATGTCGGGCTCCTGGCCGGGGGCGGCCCCCCCGATTCTGGCCGCGCGCAGGGTCAGCCATGGGCCGGCGGGCAGGTGCACCCGAGCCCAGGGCGGTTCCGGATCGAGGCCGGCCTCGACCGCCAGAAGCTGCGCGGCCACGTTGTAGCAGCTGGCCGGGATGGGCGGAAGGCCTCCCTCCGGGGGAACAAGCAAGCGCAGGTACTGGTCGGTCTGCGGAGTCTGCCGCAGCACGTCGAGATCGGGCGACAGCAACAGCACGACCGGTCCTGGCCCAGGCGCCGGGCCAGGGGAATGGGCTGTGAAGGCGCGGGCCTGGCTGCGGCGCTGCGCTGTCGTCACCGGCACCGCGATGTCGGCCAGCAGTGCAGCATCGGCGCTGCCGAAGGGGGCCGAGGAGCCCGACCTCCACAGGTCCAGGAAGCCCCAGCAGCCGAACCGGTCCCTGAAGACGACCGACGCCATGTCGGTGACGCCGTACCTGCTGAGCAGACCGCGCCAGAGCAGACTTCGCGACGGGTCACCCGCAGTCGCTTCCTGGAGCAGCGCGACCGGGTTCCTGCGCAGTGTCGTCCACCGGTTGACCTCGGTGAGGTACTTCAGCCGGATCAGCGGCGGCAGTTCGGGAAGGCACGGGACTTCGGCCAGCGGCGCGGAGCCGACCGACGTCTGCGGGTCCGTCAGCAGCCAGGCGTACGCGTCGAAGCCGATCGCCGTACGGATATCTTCCAGGATCCGCAGGCGCAGCGTCCTGGCGTCGGCGACAGATTCGCACGTATCGGCAATCCGTTGCCGGAGCCGCGCGGATGCCGCCGACCTGGCCATGGAGGGAGAATACCGGGCGGCGAAAGCGCGTCCACGCGGACGCGAGCCAGGAAAGACCCCAGAAAGCTGGGATAGGCGGCCCGGGCCGGTCCTGCCTAGCGTCGGATCAGATAACAAGCCCGCCAGGTCCAGGAGCCTTCGTGCACACGCTTCACATCGAACATGCCGTCACCGACTTCGAAACCTGGAACACCGCGTTCGCGCGATTCGCCGACCTCCGGCGGCAGTCCGGGGTACGCCACCAACGCGTCCAGCGGCCCGTCGATGACCCCCGCTACGTCGTTATCGACCTCGACTTCGACAATGCCGCCGAGGCAGCGGGCTTCCTCGGCTTCCTCCAGGCCAGCGTCTGGTCCTCGCCCGGCAACTCTCCCGCCCTGGCCGGGACACCGCGGACCAGGATCCTCGAACTTGCGTAATCCAGCCCCACGCTGGTTACCGGTAGTCGGGGTTCTCGAAGTCGAAGCGGCAGCCGGCGTCCCACTCCGAGCGCTGGTTTCCGTGCGCGGGAATGCCGCCGGCGTCCTTCAGCATGCGGGCCAGGTGCAGCATATTCCAGGTCATGAACGTGGTATTGCGGTTGGTGAAGTCGTTCTCAGGGCCGCCAGACCCGGGGTCGAGGTAGGAAGGTCCCGGCCCGGCCTCGCCGATCCAGCCAGCGTCGGCTTGCGGCGGGATCGTGTAGCCGAGGTGCTGCATGCTGTAGAGCACGTTCATCGCGCAATGCTTGACGCCATCCTCGTTGCCCGTGATCAGGCAGCCGCCGACGCGGCCGTAGTAGGCGTACTGGCCCGCCTCGTTGAGCAGGTGCGAGCAGGCGTAGAGCCGCTCGATCGCCAGCTTCATCACCGAGCTGTTGTCGCCGAGCCAGATCGGGCCCGCGAGGACGAGGATGTCGGCGGCGAGCACTTGCTGATAGATCCGCGGCCACGCGTCCGAGCTCCAGCCGTGCTCGGTCATATCCGGCCACACCCCGGTGGCGATGTCCTGATCGACGGCCCGGATGTGCTCGATGCTGACGCCGTTGCTGGCCATGATTCCGGCGCTGACGTCGATCAGTCCCTGGGTATTGCTGGGCTCGGGGCTCCGCTTGAGCGTGCAGTTGATGTACAGCGCGCGAAGATCGCTGTAGCGCGGGCCGGGATCGGTCATCGGTCGCAACTCCTTCGCGTGCCAGCTGTCGCCGGGGCTCACCGTCGGGTGCGATCCGGGTTGTGCAGGGAAGTGTGCCAGACCGGGAAGTCAGCCGTTGCCCGTGGCGCGCGCTTCCGCCGGATTCGGCCGCCTGGGACTGGGCGGGAAGCTCACGCTGATGCTCAGACCGCCGCCGGGACGGGCACTGGCGGTCAGCGTGGCGCCGTGGGCGCCGGCGATGGCGCGGACGATGGCGAGGCCGAGGCCGTGTCCGCCGGTGTGGCGGATGCGCTCCGCGCCGAGGCGCTGGAACGGCTGGAAGAGGCGGTCGACCTCGCCGGCCGGGATCACGGCCCCTGAGTTGCTGACCGAGACAACGGATAGCCCGTCGGCTTGTGACGTCGAGATCGTGACCAGGCCGCCATCGAGGTTGTGCCGGATGGCGTTGTCAGCCAGGTTCGCCACCAGGCTGACCGCCAGGTTCGGGTCACCGGTAGCCGGGGCCGCACCGAGCTCGGCGTCGATGCGGATGCTCCTCCGGCCGGCTTCCTGGCGGCGTTCCGCGATCGCCTGGCGCGCGATGTCGGCCAGATCGAACGGCTCCCAGCGGGCAATCCCCCGCTCGCTGCCGGCCAGCGTCAGCATCGCCTCGATCAGCCGTTCCTGCTGGTCGCCCAGCGCCAGCACCTGCTGGCAGGCTGACCGCAACGTCTGGGTAGAGGCATCCGGATCGGCGAGTGCGACCTGGAGCAGGGTGCGCTCCGCGGTCAGCGGAGTGCGCAGCTCATGCGAGGCGTGGCCACGAAGCGCCGCTGGGCCTGGAACGAGGCCTCCAGCCGCCCGAACAGTTCGTCCAGCGTCTCGCCGAGCTCGGTGAACTCATCGTCGCGGCCGGTCAGGCTCAGGCGCCGGTTCAGGTCGCTGGCCGAGATGTCCCGCGCGGTCGCCGTGATCGTCCGCAGCGGCCGCAAGAACCGGCCGGCGATGAACCAGCCGAGCAGGAGCGCAAGCAAAGCCGCGCCAACGAAAACGAGCGCCGGGCCGACGTGGAACGGGCGGCCGCTGAGGGCACTGTGCGAGCTGGAGCCGCCATTCACGCTCGCTGAGCCGCTGCGCACGAGCAGGCCGGTGACGGCGAGCAGGGCAGCGGCCAGCCCCGCGAACGCTCCGGCGTACAGCAGGGCGAGGCGCACCCGCAGCGTGCGCCAGTTTGGCCGGATCGCTGAGGTCGCTTTGCGGAAAAGGTTCATCACAGCTGTCCTATCCGGTAGCCGCCCGCACGGACGGTCTGGATGACGGGCGGGTCGCCCAGCTTGGCCCGGAGCCGGCGGATCGTCGTCTTGACCGCGGTAGTGAACGGATCAGCCGCCTCGTCCCAGACCCGCTCGAGCAACTCCTCGGCCGAGACGACCCGGTCCCCGGACGACAGCAGGCACTCCAGCAGCGCGAACTCCTTGGGGCTGAGATCAAGGCGCCGCCCGGCCCGGAACGCCACCCGCCGGCTCGGGTCCAGCGTCACGTCGCCGTTCTCGAGCACAGGCGGGAGCGGCGCGGCCGTCCGGCGGCCAAGCGCGCGAACGCGCGCCGTCAGCTCGGCGAAGTCAAACGGCTTGGGCAGGTAGTCGTCGGCGCCCAGGCCGAGGCCGGCGACCCGGTCGGTGACCGTGCTGGCGGCGGTCAGCATCAGGATCCGGCTCGGCGTCCGGTCGGCCGCCAGCCGCCGGCACACCTCGTCGCCATGCACGCCGGGCAGGTCCCGGTCCAGCACGACGACGTCGTACCGGGTAAAAGCCAGGCGCTCCAGCGCGGCGCTGCCGTCAAGGACCACGTCCACGGCCATGCCCTCGCGGCGCAGCCCGGTGCCGATGGCCTCGGCCAGGACCTCGTGGTCCTCCACTATCAGCACTCTCATAGTCCTTCTCCTGCGGCGTCCCGCCCAGTTCAGGGCGAGGCTACGTGACCTGGACCAGACACTGCCAGGTCACCAGTGTCAGCCCGGTGTCAGCCGGCGACACCGGGCTGACACCGGCCAGGGCCGACCATGTGCGAAACGGAACCTGCGAGCGAGAAGGACGGCCACATGCACGACGCGAGCATTGAAGTAACCGGGCTGCGCAAGCGGTTCGGGCCGACTATCGCCCTGGACGGCATGACGTTCACGGTGCCGCCAGGGCAGGTCACCGGATTCGTCGGCCCCAACGGGGCCGGCAAATCCACCACGATGCGGGTGATCCTCGGCCTCGACAAGGCCGACGCGGGCTCGGCCCTGATCGGCGGCCGGCCCTACCGGAGCCTCCGGCACCCGCTGAGCCACATCGGGGCGCTGCTCGACGCGGCCGCGCTGCAGCCCGGGCGGAGCGCCCGTAACCATCTGCTCTGGCTGGCCCGCTCCCAGGGCCTGCCCGCGACGCGAGTGGACGCGGTGATCGGGCAGGTCGGCCTGGAGTCAGCCGCCCGGCGCAAGACGGACGGATTTTCCCTCGGCATGCGGCAGCGGCTCGGGATCGCCGCGGCCCTGCTCGGCGACCCGCCCGCGCTGATGCTGGACGAGCCGGTCAACGGCATGGACCCGGAGGGCATCAGGTGGATACGCGGATTCCTCCGGTCACTGGCCGCCGAGGGCCGGGCCGTGCTGATCTCCAGTCACCTGATGAGCGAGCTGCAAGACACCGCGGATCACCTGGTCGTGGTCGGGCGGGGCGCGGTCATCGCCGACACGACCGTGGCCGAGTTGCTCGCCGCCGCGTCCGGCGACCGCGTCCTGCTGCGCACGACCGCGGCGCCGGAGGCAGCGGCCGTGCTGACCCGCGCAGGCGCCGCCGTCACCGGCACCGGCCCGCTTGCCGTCTCCGGGCTGGCCGCGGAAAAGGTCGTCGCCCTGCTGGCGGAGGCGGCCCTGCCGTTCTCCGAGGTTTCTGCGCATCACGCGAGCCTGGAAGAGGCCTACATGGAGCTGACGAAGGACGCGGTCGAGTTCCGCGCCGCGCGACCGGAGGTGGCCCGATGACCGCGCCGACGACAACGACCTACCGCTCGGGCCTGCGGCCAGGGCACGACGGCTTTGCTCAGCTGCTGCGGGCCGAGTGGACCAAGTTCATGACGGTACGCGGCTGGATGATCGGGATGATGACGGCGGCCCTGGCGACGGTGGGGATCGCGCTGCTTGATCACAGCTCGTGCGGCGGCGTCGTCACGCCAGGCGGCACGTCGGTGCCGGGCTGCTCGGCCCCGGCGGGACCGGGCGGCGAGGCAGTGACGGACACGTTCTACTTCGTGCACCGCCCGCTGGCCGGAACCGGCAGCCTCAGCGTCCGCGTGACCTCGCTGACCGGCCCGTACTCCGGGCCCCGGGCCGGGCTAGCCCCGTGGTCCAAAGCCGGAATCATGATCAGGGCGAACACCCGTCCGGGGTCCGCGTACGCGGCCATGCTGATCACTGCCGGTCACGGGGTGCGGATGCAGTACGACTACACCGGCGACATCGCGGGCCGGGCAGGCGCGGTCTCCGCGGCATCCCCGCGCTGGCTGCGGCTGACGCGATCACGGGACACGATCACCGGTTATGAATCCGCCGACGGCAGGCACTGGAGCATCGTCGGCGCGGTGCACCTGGCCGGGCTGCCCGCGACCGTCCAGGCCGGGCTGTTCGCCGCTTCTCCCGTTGCTGCGCAGACAACGGCCCAGTCGGTCGGAGGGTCGAGCGGGACCGGCTCCATCACGCCGGCGACCGCCGTCTTCGACCACATCCGCCTCCGCGGCCAGCCGCCGGGCGGGGCCTGGGCCGGGGATTCGGTGGGCGGCGGCGGGGGTACCGCGGGCACCGGATTCCGCCGGTCCGGCGGCGCGATCAGCGTGAGCGGATCCGGTGATATCGCCCCGGACGTCCCGGCGGCGGGCGGCGGCGGCTTCACCATCGGGCACACCCTGCTTGGCGCCATTGCCGGGCTGATCGCGGCGCTGGTCGTGGCCGCGATGTTCATGACCGCCGAGTACCGGCGGGGCCTGATCCTGGTGACCCTGACCGCCTCCCCCCGGCGGGGCCGGGTGCTGGCGGCGAAAGCCGTCGTGATCGGCGCGGTTACCTTCATCGCCGGGCTGGCCGGCGCGAGCGCCGCCGCCGTGCTCGGGGAACGGCTGCTGCGCTCGAACGGCAACGTCGTCCTGCCGGCCGGCCCGCTTACCGACCTGCGCGTGGTGGCCGGAACCGCGGCGCTGCTCGCCGTCGCCGCCGTCTTCGCGCTGGCCCTCGGCGCGCTGCTGCGCAACAGCGCCCTGGCGGTGACCGCCGCCGTCGCGACGATCGTGCTGCCGTACCTGCTGGCGACCACGGTCTTGCCGGCCGCCCTGGCTGACTGGCTGCTCCGGCTCACCCCGGCCGCGGCCTTCGCCATCCAGCAGACCCTGCCGCCGTACCGGCAGGTCAGCGCCAGCTACACGCCGGCCAACGGCTACTTCCCGCTCACGCCCTGGGCCGGGTTCGCCGTGCTCTGCGGCTATGCCGCGCTGGCCCTGGGCCTCGCCGTCATCGTGCTCAGAAGGAGGGACGCATGACTCACGCCATCGCCGATCCACGGAACCACGCCGGCGGCGCGCCGGCCGGGCGGGCGAGCCTGCGAGAGGCGCTGCAGGCCGAGTGGACGAAGCTACGCACCGCGCCGGGCACGATCTGGCTGCTCCTGGCGGTCAGCACGCTGACCGTGGCGGTCGGGGTGATAGCGGACGCCGCGGCCCGCTGCCCGGCTGCGGGCTGCCAGCTCGATCAGGCCAGGACCAGCCTCACCGGGATCTACCTGAGCCAGGCGATCGTGGCGATCCTCGCCGTGCAGACGATCAGCGGCGAGTACCACAGCGGCATGATCCGGGCCACCTTCACCGCCATGCCGCGCCGGAGTACTGTCCTAGCCGCCAAGGCGATCATGCTGGCCGGCCTGGTACTGGGGGCCGGCGCGGCCGGCGTCCTCGGATCCTTGCTGGCCGGGCACCTGATCCTGCCCGGTCGCGGCTTCACGGCCGCGCACGGCTACCTGCCGCTGGCCCTGAGCAGCGGGCCGGTGCTGCGGGCGGCCGCCGGCTCGGTCGCCTATCTCGTCCTGATCGCCGTTCTCAGCCTCGGCGTCGCCACCGCGGTGCGGGAACCGGCCGCGGCCATCGGGGGTGTTCTCTCCCTGCTCTACCTCATCCCGGTCATCGCCGCCGTCGTGACCGTCCCGGCCTGGCACCGGCACCTTCAGCAGATCGCGCCGATGACCGCCGGGCTCGCGATCCAGGCCACGACCGGCCTGCGCAACCTGCCGATCAGCCCCTGGGCTGGCCTGGGCGTCCTCGCCGCCTGGAGCGCGGCAGCACTGCTGACCGGGGGGCTGCTGCTCGGAGTCCGGGACGCGTGAACGAAGCCAGGCCCGGGAGATCCCGGCGGCGATCACCCGTGATCACCGGACCGCACGACCGCCCTATGCTGAGGCAGGAGGACGGCCAGCGCAGCGTGCGGCGGCGGGAAGGGGACGGTCGGGATGCTCGCGAGCCTGTCCCGGCGGCGCAAGGCGTTTGTCGGCGGGCTCGCGCTGCTGGCCGTCGTCGCCGGATCCACGGTCGCCGCGCTGACGCTCCTGAACCGTGCGGGCGCCGCATCGCCCGCCGCCTACCCCGCGCAGAACCGGCCAGGTCCGGTCATCTTGGTGCCCGGCTATGGCGGGAGCACCCGCGCCCTGACCGTGCTGGCCCGCCGGATCCGGGTGACCGGCCGCGCGGCCATCGTGGTGCACCTGCCCGGCAACGGCACCGGCGGCCTGATGGCCGACGCGGCCGTCCTCAATGCCGCGGTCTCCCGGGCCCTCGGGGCCGGCGCCCCGTCAGTTGACGTCGTCGGCTACTCGGCCGGCGGCGTCACCGCCCTGCTGTGGGCCCGTGACGACGGCGGAAACCGCAAGGCCCGGCGCGTGATCACGCTCGGGTCGCCCTTCCACGGGACCTCGATCGCGGCCGCCGCGGCCGGACTCGCGCCTGATGCCTGTCCGGCCGCCTGCCGGGAGCTGGTGCCCGGCAGCAGCCTGCTGTCCGGACTGGCGGCCAGGGCGCCCGCGAGGCTGCGGTGGCTATCGCTGTGGACCACCGACGACAAGACCGTCGTCCCGCCGGATTCTGCCCGGCTGGCCGGCGCCATCGACGTGCCGCTCCAATCGGTCTGCCCTGGGCAGCAGGTCAGCCATTCGCAGCTGCCCACCAGCAGGGCCGTGACCGCCATCGTGCTGCGCACGATCGGCCGCGGTCCGTTCCGGCGCCCGGCCCCTGGAGCCTGCTGAGCCTCAGCTGGTGATGTCCTTGGTCAGGAAGTGCGCCCAGCTAGCGGCCAGGAAGACCGCGACGTAGACCGCTTGCACGGCGAACCCGCGGTCGATGTTGCGCCACAAGACCGGCTGACGGAAGAAGTCGATCCAGGCCAGCCAGTACCGGGTCGGCAGGTAGGGTCCGATCGCCGCGGCCGAATTCAGCGTCACCAGCACCTCGCTGGTGATCAGGACGGCCAGGGCGCCAAGGGCGGCGCCCAGTGCGGAGTCGGTGACGGTGGACAGGAACAAGGCGATGGCCCCGACCCCCAGCATGGACACGCCGATGAAGGCCACCGCGCCCAGAACGCGCAGAAGCAGCTGAACCGGCGTCATCGCCGACCCGGACAGCGACGTGGCCGCGACGCTGGTCGCGGACAGCCCGCCGCCGCGGATAGACGCGATCGGCTTCGATCCGAAGAGCAGGATGCCGGTCGCGTAAGCGGTCACCGCGACCAGGATGACCGCGGTCAGGACGTAGGCGACCAGGGCGACGAGCTTGGCGGCCAGGAGCCGGGTCCGGCCGACCGGGCGGGTCAGCAGGTACCTGAGCATGCCCGAGCTGGCCTCGCCGGCGATGGAATCGCCCCCGACGACCGCGACCGCGATCGGCAGGAAAATCGGCAGCACCATCGCGAGCGCCGCCGCCGGGTACAGCGAACCGCTGGCGAGTATCGCCGACAGCAGGGCCGGCCCCTGGCCGGGCGGGGGCGCGAGGTGGGCGACGGCGACGAAGACGGCGACCACCACCGGCAGTCCGCACAGCAGGCCGATGCTGATCCAGCTCCTCGGCCGCCGGGCCATCTTGACGAGCTCGACCCGGATCACCGCGGGATACCGCCTTCCGCTTGGCTGTCGTGCCGGTCAGCCGCTCGCGCGCCGTCCTCGCTGGGGCCGCGGTCGGCGGGGCGGTCAACCCGGTCAGAACCGGCGCTGGTCACCGCCAGCACGGTTTCCTCCAGCGTGCGCCGGACCGGCCCGATCTCGGTGACCCGGACCCGGCCGTTGACGAGCCGCTCGTTGAGCGTGGCGATATCGGCCGAGGCGATGATCAGCCGGTCACCGTCCCGGTGCTCGACCCGGCCGGCTAGTTCGGCCGCGCGATCGGTATCGGGCGTACGGACCAGTACCTTGCCGGTCGGCGCCCGCAGCACGTCGAGGTTCTCCTGCAGGACCAGGCGGCCCTGATTCAGGACGCCGATCCTGGTGCACAGTTGTTCCACCTCGGCGAGCTGGTGGCTGGACAAGAAGACAGTCGTGCCGGCCGCGGCCAGGCCGGCCAGCAGGTCGCGCATCTCGGCGATGCCCTGCGGGTCAAGGCCGTTGGCCGGCTCATCGAGGATCAGCAGCCGGGGGCCGCGAAGCAACGCCGCGGCCAGACCCAGCCGCTGGCGCATCCCGAGCGAGTACTTCTTGACCGCCCGGTTGTCGATCCCGGCCAGTCCCACCTGCTCCAGAACGTCGCTGATCCGCTGCCGCCGGTCGCGGCGGCGTCCGGCCGGACCGGCGGCGTCCAGCAGCGCGAGATTCACCCGGCCCGACAGGTGCCCGTACGAGGACGGGCCCTCGACCAGCGATCCGATGGACGGCAGCAGCTCAGCGGCCTTGGCCGGCATGGGCTGGCCCATGATCTCGATCGTGCCGCTGGTCGCGTAGACCAGGCCGAGCAGCAGCCGGATCGCCGTGGTCTTGCCCGAGCCATTGGGCCCGAGGAATCCGTACCGGTCGCCCTCGCGAACATCGAGGTCGATCTGGTCGACGGCCAGGAAACTACCGAAGCGCTTGGTCAGCGCGTGGGTGGTGATCATCGCGGCCCCGCGGCCAGGCTCGCGAGCATGTCCGCGCCGGCCCGCTCCAGCAGGGCCGGGGTGACCGCCCCGGTCAGCAGGAACGTCCGGTGCCGGAACCGCGCGACCACCAGAAGCACGGTCAGCAGCGGCGTCCGCACCAGCACCCCGGATGCGGGGCCCACCGGCACCGCGACGGCGCTGACGGCCGTGGCCGCGTTCACCGCCGCCGCGCCCGCCCGGCCGGGCAACGGCGCCATGATGATCTGGGAAAACCCGGAACCGTACGGCGCCAGGCCGAACAGGCCAGCCGGGGTGGTGTTACGGCGCAGACCGGCCAGCAGCGCGGGGAAAGGGGTCGTGTCGCCGTCGCCGTCGCCATCGGTGCCGAGAACGCCGCGCAGCACGGCCGGGCGAGAATCGGCGATCGTGACTCCCGGTGCCGGATGCGGGGTGACCACCGCCTCGGCCGGGCGGCTCTGGTTTAGCTGCAGGAAACTGGTGGTCAGGATGGGCTGCACCGCGCCGCGGGCGAAGACCTGCACCTTAACCGGCAGCCCATCGGCGGGATCGGCCCAGATGTCGACCGCGCTGACGGTCGTGGCCTTGCCGGCGACCGTCAGCCGCAGGCCCGCCGCGGCGACGCCGGCCACCCGGGCCGACGGCAGCCGGCTGATGTGATCGGCCGCCGTGGCCAGGCCGAGCAGCCGCCGGCCCAGCTCCGGCGGGAGCAAGTCGGGCGCCCTCGGCAGCCGGACCGGCTGGGGACCGGTGGTGCGGCTGAACAGGTTGTACGCGTAGATCCACTGATAGGTCGCCGGTCCGACCTGGTAAACGTCGTCCTCGCCGGCCGCGGTGAGCTGCTCAGAACGCCAGTGCCCAGGGGACCGGTACCAGGCGTACTGATCGGTGGTCCCGTCCAGCAGGTGCACGACCGACTGCAGGGCCGGCAGATCCGGCAGCGCCAGGCCGGCCGTGCTCTCGGCGTATCCCTGATAGGGCAGCCGGGCCGAGGCCATGATCCGGGCGCGCAGCGCGGGCGCGCTGATCGCCGAGCCGGCCACGGGAAACGCGGCGATGGCCGACGGCAATGCGGCCAGGACCGCAACCCCGGCCGCCACCGCGGCCCAGCGCCAGCCCGCCTGACGGGTCACGACGCTCATCTCCGGTGGCCAATCGCGCGGGCGGTCATCTCTTCACAGTACGGACGATTGGCCGTCGCGGTTCGGTCCGGCACCGGGGCGCGCTCGCCTGACCCGCGCCGAGGCGCGCCGCAGGGCGAGCGCGTAACAGGCTGCCGACAGGGCGAACATCACCCCGGTGACGGCCAGCCAGCGCCATAGGTACGGATCAGTGCCCAGCCGGCTAGCCCGCCGGTAGATAACCGCGGACAGGCCGAGGATCAGCGGGAACCAGACGCCGAAAAGCAGCAGCGCGAACCCGGCGGGCACGCGGATGTAGTTGATGACCGGCACGGAGGCCACCGGGCCGGGACGGGCAGCAGCGCCGCCGGCCGCCCGTCCGGGCAGCAGCCGGCGAACTGACAGGTCAGCCAGCGAGTAGAGCGGGAACAGCAGCAGGTCGTGACCGATGATGGCGACGATGAACCAGACGGCGAACCCGCGCCACTGGTGGGCGACGATCACCGCCCGGAGCGCGTAACCAGCGAGCGCGAAGGCGGCCAGCAGGGCGAGCAGATGCAGCGGCCGGGCGCCGTACCAGGTCCGGATCGCGCGGTTCAGGGACCGCGCCGCTGTGGTCAGGTGGTTCGCCGCGCCGGCCGGCGAGCGCCGTGAACCGCCCGGGACGCTCACTGCGCCACCGTGAACGTGATCCGCTTCACCCATTTGGTGTTATGCACGCCGGGCGCGGCCGGGATGATGGTCCTGGCCGGATAACCGTGGTCGGGGGACAGGTTCACTCCGTTGAGGCACAACGCGAGCAGGGACCGGGGGTCGCTGACCTGGCCCGCGGACAGCGTGGCGCTGCGGAACGAGCCCGCCTGCTGCATCGATTCCACCAGGGCGGCGGCCGGCCTGGTGATCCCGGCCAGCCGGGCCAGCTCGACCAGCGGCACTCCGGTCCAGGCGGCCGAATAGGACCAGCCCTCGACGCAGGCGAGCGGCAGCACCTCGGTGCGCTGCGGCAGCGCCATCAGCTGGTGCCGGGTCAGCGACACCGTCCGCTGCCCGGTTACCACCAGCCGGTAGGCGGGTCCGGTGTCCGCGGCCGTGATCCTGGCCGCCGCGGCGGTGTGGTTGACCGGCAACGCGCCGGGCGCGACCGCGGACAGGCCGCGCGGGGCGAACAGCGCCGTCCGGCGAGTCCAGCCGCCGATCGACTGGCCGACCGCGAGCGCGGTCAGGGTCAGCGACGCGCCGCCGACCGCGATGAGCAGGCCCCGGCGGGACGCCGTCGGGGGCGCCGGGCTGGCGGCCCGCAGCCCGTCAGGATCAGGGTCCTCGGGCTCGGTGTCGGCCAGCGACGTCCGCAGTTCCCGCCGCAGGCTGCGCGAGCGGAGGCCGGCCATCATCTGCGGGAACTTCAGGGCCACATGGACGACCAGGCCGGCGATGAAGACCCAGGCGCCGTACAGGTGAGCGGTGTAGAAGGAGAAGGGGAAGACGTAGAAGTCCTGGATGTTCAGGATCCCGGTCGCGAACTCGAACAGCACCCCGCCGACGATCATGACGAGGCTGACTCGTTCCAGCGCGTCGGCCGGCGACCGCACCGGGGGCCAGGAGAACAGCTTCGGCAGAACCGACCACAGCTTGGCCAGCACGACCGGCAGCAAGGCCAGGCCCAGGGTCACGTGCACCCCCTGGTCCACCCGGTACAGCCAGGCCGGGTGGGTGGGCCAGGAGAACAGGAAGAACTTCAGCAGTGTGCCGCCTGGCGTCTGGTCGTTGCCGTGCAGCCGCGGGTTGTAGGACGCGTACGACAGCAGGCCCGTGATCGCGATGACCGGCAGGCCCACCAGCAGCACCAGGCCGAGCAGGGACGTCAGCCACCGGCCGCGCAGCGGGCTGCGCCAGAACCCGGGCTGGAACGCGTCGGGCGGCTGGCGTACCGCGGCGGCCCGCGCCGCAGCCGCGGACCGGCGCGCGGCGACGGCGGCCCTGGACGC
>JBPCKO010000062.1:0-20551 GCA_051004215.1 Streptosporangiaceae bacterium
GGGGTGGGGTTGGTGGGTGTTTTTCTATTCTCCCTCCCCCCTGGGCTGGCTGGGGTGGCTTCTCCTGTCTCCCCCCCCCCCCGCGCCAGCACGGCGGAGGGCTAGCGGTGGACGAGACCAACCGGACGATCCTGACCGTGCTGGCCAGCGACGGACGGCTCAGCTACACCGAGCTGGCCAGGCAGACCGGCCTGTCCGTATCGGCGGTCCAGCAGCGGGTGCGGCGGCTCGAGGAACGGGGCGTGATCAGGGGCTACGGCGCGGTCATCGATCCGGCGGCGGCCGGGCTGCCCCTGACCGCGTTCGTATCGATCAAGCCGTTCGACCCAGCCGCGCCTGACGACGCGCCCGACCGGCTCGCGCACCTGACCGCAATCGAGGCATGTCACAGCGTCGCCGGGGACGAGAGCTACATTCTCAAGGTCCGGGTGCCGACCCCGGTCGCGCTGGAGGAACTGCTGCAGGAGATCCGGGCGGCGGCCGGCGTCTCGACCCGCACCACGATCGTGCTCAGCACCCCGTACGAGGGCCGCCCGCCGGGACTCTAAGCCGCCTCCGATCCGGCCAAGGCGGCCGGCCGGTCCGGCCAAGGCGGCCGGTCACGCCAGGGCGGCCGGCCGGTCACCTCCCCTGTGGCCGGCCGGCCGCATGCTCCCCCGGAGCAGTCATGAGACCGAGATGGCGCGGACCCGCGCAGGCACCTCGATCCTGGCGCCTCGCGGCACCAGCGCGACTGTGCCGTGGTGCAGGTTCGCGCCGAGCACGAGCTCGGGCGCGGTCACCGCGACCACGGTCGCGCCGCGCAACAGCGCGCTGTCGATCAGCGTCGCGTAGCCGAGTCCGTCACCGGACGGCGACATCGCCATGACGACATCCCTGGTGCTGAAGCGGGCCTCCTCGTCCGCCCGGTCGACCAGGTCGGCAAGCTCACGGTGGCTGACCGGAGCCGGCCGCAGCCGCCCGCCGACGCCGCGAGAGAATGGCAAGAGCGCGACATCATCCGGCTGGCCCCTGGACGGCCGGATCATGTCGAGCCCCAGCAGATCGCTGAACCTGGTCGCGCCGGGCGCGTCCACGAACGAGAACACCTGGCGGACCCAGGACCTGTCCACCGCGGCCAGCGCGGTGTCGGCCAGCGGCGGTGAGGTGATGATCATCCGGGCGCCGCTCTCGGCGAGCTGCCCGGCTGTCTCCACCGCGCACAGCGACGGATCGAGCGGCGACGGCACCCCGCCCGCGGCGCGCACCGCGTGGATCGCCAGCGCGAACCCGGCCGCGTCCGGAACCAGAACCCCGACCACATCCCTGGCCTGCAGGCCGCGCCAGGTCAGCCCGGCCGCCGCGGCCTGGACGGTGGCGGCGAGACCCGGATAGCTGTAGGAACCGCCGCCCAGCTGGCCGTCCGGCCCCGGACCGCCAACCAGCGCGGTCACGCCCGGGCGGTCGGACGCGACGCGGACGAGGCGTCTCGTCACCGATACCTCGGCGACGAGATCGTCCAGCTTCGACATCGTGACGGCCCTTTCACGGCATGTGCGTTTCAGCGACAACCGTGACTGTAGGCGTGCGGGCTGGCGCCCGGCATCGTCAGAACAGTGCAGCCACCTATGTAAAAGCGGCGCCACGCCATATGCAGACCCCCGCCCAGATATGCAGCCCACCCCGGCCGACAAGGGGCGTACACCATGTTCAGGTGGAGTTGCCTTGCGATGCACAAGGTAACTCCACTGAACCCAGATTCGGAGTGCCCGGAGTGTCGGAAGCGGCAGTCAGGATGGGCGGTATGGCACAGAGTCGGTTACCTGAGGCTTGTGATCGCCTCGCGCAGATCCAGGCCGGCGTTATTACCCGCCGCCAGGCGGTCGAGGGTGGCATGTCGGAGAGCTCGGTCGACTGGCTGGCCGGGACCGGCCGCTGGCAAGTGGTGCAGCGTAGCGTGTACTCGATCTACACCGGCAAGCCCACGCGTGACGCGGTGCTGTGGGCAGCCGTATTGCGGGCCGGTCCGGGTGCCGCGCTGAGTTTCGGCACCGCGGCTGAGGTACACCGCCTCGTCGACGCCCCGAGCCCCAGGGTGCATGTGAGCATTCCCCAGGAGCGAACCGTGGTTACGGTTCGCGGCCTCGTGATACATCGCTCGACCCGGCTAGCCGAGGCGACCCACCCGACCGCCTTACCGCCGCGGACCAGGGTAGAGGAGACGGTGCTCGACCTGGTCGGCCAGGCGGACTCGTTCGACGCGGCGTTCGCGGTCGTATGCACGGCTGTCCAGCGGAGGCTGACGACGCCGGCGCGGATACGCCGGACGATGGACGTTCGTCGCAAGCTCCGCTGGCGGGCGGAGCTGACCAAGGCGCTGGCCGAGATCGGCTCGGGGGTTCACTCGCTGCTGGAATACCGGTACGCGCGGCGGGTCGAGCGGCCGCACGGGCTACCCGCCGCGACCCGCCAGGCCAAGGTCGTGACCGGCGGCCAAAGCCGGTACCTAGACAATCTGTACCGCGGGTTCGGGCTGTGCGTGGAACTCGACGGCCGCCAGGCCCACCCAGACGACCGGCGCTGGCTGGATGTGCGACGTGACAACGCGACCGCAGCCGGCGGCCTGGTCACTCTGCGGTACGGCTGGGCCGATGTCGACTCGCGCCCGTGCCAGACCGCGGCCCAGGTCGGACTCGCGCTGCGCACCCGCGGCTGGACCGGTCACCTCCGCCCCTGCGGCCCCCGCTGCGCGGCCGGCCTCAGCGGCCGATCCCATGATCAGGTGGAGTTGCCCTGCGATGCACAGGGCAACTCCACCTGATCATGTATCGCGGCTAGCCAGCGGTGGGTCCTGGGTGGTGACCCACGCGGCTAGCTCAGCCCGGGAGTTCAGGCCGAGCTTGGCGAAGATGTTCGCCACATGCCTGGCCACCGTCGCGGTCGCGATGAACAGCTTCTCGCCGATCGCCCGGTTGGACAGGCCGGCCGCCACCAGCACCGCGATCTCGATCTCCCGCTCGGTCAGCGGTCCGGCCGGACTCGGTTCGTCCCGTCGCGGTCCGGCGGCCTTCGGGACCACGGCCAGCTCGGCCGCCTGGTACGGGCTCATCGCCTGCCCCTGGGCCAGCCAGGCTGCGATCTCGGCCGCCCCCGCCTGGTCACGGGCCGCGTCCAGCAGGCGGTCGAGCCGGCGCACCGCGGCCGCTGCTCGCGGCGTGCTGACCTGGCTGAACACCGCACGCGCGGCGCCGGTCAGCCGGATCGCCTGCTCGAGGTCGCCGGAAGCCTGGGCGAGCGCGGCCAGCGCCTGCAGGCCGCGAGCGATCGGCAGCCGGTGCCCGGCGGCCAGGCACAGCCGCATGCTCTGGGTCAGGCTCGCCGCCGCGGCCGGCAGATCACCGGCGGACAGCGCGAGCCAGCCGATCCCGGCCAGGCACCGGGCCATCTCGGGCCGGGCATCGATCTGCCGGTACAGCCCGAGCGCGGCCTGGAAATGCCGGGCCGCCGCCTCCGGTTCGCGCCCGGCCCTGGCCACCCGGCCCAGCCCGTACAGCACGTTGGCCACGCCCCAGCCGTTATTGTCCGCCAGCACCTCAAGGGCCTGGCCGAGCATCTCCTCGGCGCCGGCCAGGTCCCCCCGGGCCGCGATGACCGCGGCGCGCACCCCGAGAGCGACGCCCTGCTCCCAGTCGTCGCCCATCGCCCTGGCCGCCGCGACGGCCGCGTCGGCGCTGGTCAAGGCCTGGTCGAGACGTGCTGACATCAGCTCAGTGAGCGCGATCAGCCGGTACCCGCCGGCCGGGTTACCGTCAGCGCACCGGTCGCTGAGCTCAAGGCTGGCCCGCGCGAAGCTCTCGGCCTGGCCGTAGTTCTCGCGCTCGAAGGCCATCTCCGCCCGGACCACCAAGGCCCTGGCCTGGATGCCGGGCGGCACCGGTCCCGGCAGCGCGAGCAACCGGTCGATCCAGTCCGCGCCATCGGCGACGTCCCCGCTGGCCAGCCACGAGCCGCTCAGGGCGTCGCAGAGCCGCAGCCCCCGCTCAGCGTCACCGCGTTCGACGCAGCAAGCCAGGGCGGCGTTGAAGTTGGCCCGGTCCGCCCGCACCTGGTGATACATGGCGACCCGCTCGGACCAGGCCGGCTCGCCGCGCACGAACGCGACCGCGGCGATCCGCTCGGCCCGGCCGAGCAGGTAGTCGCGGTGCGCGAACCGGAGCACGGGGCGCTCGCCGATCGCGCCGGCCTGCTCGGCGGCTAGTTCCCTGACTGTGTCCAGGAGCCGGTACCGGGCCTCCCCGGCTACGTCGGTGTCGGCGCTGACCAGCGACTTGTCGATGAGCGCGCGGAGCAGGCCAAGTACCTCGTCGGCCGGAAGGCGCTCGTCGGCGCAGACGTGCTCGGCCATCTCCAGATCCCAGCCGTGGAAGACCGACAGCCGGCTCAGCAGCAGCCGCTCGGCCGGCGCGAGGAGCTCAACACTCCACTGCACCGCCGCGCGGAGCGTCTGCTGCCGCGGCGGGGCCGTCCGGTCGCCCATGGCCAGCAGCTCGAACCGGTCGGCCAGCCGGCCGGCGATCTGCTCGGGCGACAGCGTCCTGACCCTGGCCGCGGCCAGCTCGATCGCCAGCGGCACGCCGTCGAGCGTGCGGCAGATGTCGGCGACCGCGGCCTGGTTCGCTTCGGTCAGCGCGAATCCCGGCCGCGCGGCGCCGGCCCGCTCCACGAAGAGCCGCACGGCCTCCGACTGGGCGGCGACGCCGGAGCCAGCCTGACCGGAGCCAGGCTGACCGGAGCCAGGCTGACCGGAGCCAGCCTGACCGAAGACAGCCTGACCGAAGACAGCCTGACCGGTGCCGGCCTGCGGCAGGTCCGCGCCGGACGACGGCCGCAGGCCCAGGTCAGCCGGCGGCAGGCCCAGCGGCGGCACCCGCCAGATGATCTCGCCCGCTACGCCGAGCGGCTCGCGGCTGGTTGCGATCACCCGCAGCCGCGGGCAGGCGGCCAGCAGCCGGTGAACCAGCTCGGCGCAGCCCTGCACCAGGTGCTCGCAGGTATCCAGGATCACAAGCGCCGCCTGCGGGCGGAGCGCGTCGACGAGCGTGTCGGCCAAGGGTCGGTCGGGCTCCGCCCGGACGCCGAGCGCCGCACAGACGACCGGCACCAGCCGGTCGCCCGGCTCGGCTCCGCCGGCCGCCGCCCGCGGGCCGCCCGCCCCGGCCAACTCGGCCTCGGCCAGGTCCGCGATCCAAACCCCGTCGGCGAACTCCGGGCCGAGCATGGCGCCGAGCCGCAGCGCAAGCCGGGTCTTGCCGATCCCGCCGGGCCCGCACAACGTCAGCGCGCGGACCCGGCCGAGGATGGCGACCAGGTCGGTCAGGTCGCGTTCCCGGCCGATGAAGCTATTGGGCTCGGCCGGGAGGTTGCCCGGCACCGCCGCGATGTCCGAGGTCATGGGCCATTATGGTGCTTGTCGATTTCTGTCCATTCTCACCATATCGGGGCCAGCGCTTCACCGGCTGACGTTGACCCAGACGGGCTCGCTGTAGCGGAGCCGGCCGAAGTACATCACCTTAGCCAGCGCCCACCACCGCTGGCCGGGCCGGGCGGAGGGCGGGATCTGCACGGCGAAGCGCAGCGTCACCTGACCACCGGGGGCGACCGAGAACCCGGTTACCCACGGCCGTATCGCGTCCCAGCTGCCGTGCGACGAGATCAGCTGGGCCTCGCCGCGCAGCTCGGTCGCGGCGCCGCTGGACAGCCGGACCGCGATCTCCCCGCTGCCGCCTGGAGGCAGGTCGAGGTGACCGCTGAGCATGGTCAGCTCAGCTTCGGCCGCATCGGCGGCGCTGACCCGGTCCAGGGCCGGCCCGCGTTCCTCCGACGTCAGCCCGGCCGGCCCGGTGCCCGGCCCGCCCGGCCCACCCACCTCGATCAGCACAGCGTCTTCGCGCAGCTGCCCGGCGTCGTCGAGGATGCGGGCGGCCAGGAAGTACCGGCCTGGCCTGGTTCCTTCCGGCACCGTCACGGCCAGGTCCCACCCGGAGAAGCCGTTGGCGGGCAAGTGGAAGTGCAGCTTGCCGGCCGGCTCACGCTCGGGCTTGCCCGCGGCCGCCGGCGCCCGGGCGGCCGGTACCGCAGTCACCGCGAACTCGGCGGGCGCGTCCACCGTGACCGTGCCCGAGGCGGGGCCGGGACCGCAGGCCACGGTCAGCCTGGCCAGCGCGCTGTCGCCGGCCCGGACGGTGAGTGCGGCCGGGGACAGGTGGACCGCGACGGGCAGGTTGCCGGCTGGCGCCGGCCCCTTGCCGTGCAGCCAGTACCTGGTGAAGACCGGCTGGGCGACCTCGGGCGGCGCTCCGGTCACCTCGGGCCTGCAGGCCGCGCTGGCCCCGGCTGCCGCTCCGGCCCCGGCGGCCAGGGACTGGCCCGTCAGCAGTCCGGGAGGCAGGATCAGCGGGCCCGGTTGCAGCGCCAGCGTGACGCAGCCGCGCTCGGGCACCACCGCCGTGGCCGCGCCGTCAGCGAGAAGCACTGGCCCGGTCTCCTCCTGCTCGAGCAGGCTGGTGACCGACGCGGCGGTGACGCCGCCCCGCAACCGGATCGTGTCCCCGGTCCCTCCGCGGGCGGCCAGGTCACGCAGCCGCATCGTGAGGCCGGCCCCCGGGTCGGGCTGCGCGTACGGCGCGAGCGGGTTGCCGCGGGGCTTGAGCGCCATCACGTCCACGCCGGCCGGGGTCACGCTGGCCAGGCTGGCCGTGGCCGGCAGCGGGCCGGGGTGCACGCCGGTCACGCAGGTCAGCAGCCGGTGGCTGTACTCCTGGCCGATGGCCGGGAAGCCGGCCGTGCGCCAGTCGCCGGCCCCTGCGGCGAGCGCGTACTCGAACGTATGGCTCCAGTGCTGCCAGGCGAAGCTGCTGCCGTCAGGCACGGTGCGCTTGTTGCCGTCGATCCAGGTGCCGCTCGGCCATGCGCTGCAGGCCCGCATCAGCGAGATGCACGCCTCGCCCGACCTGGTCACCAGGCTGCCTGGCAGTCCGCGGTTGAGCAGCGCGACCGTGTGCGGGGCCAGCCCTGGCTCATCGTCCCAGGCGTATCCGGGCCAGGGCGCCTCGACCTCGGCGTCGGCCAGGTCTTCGGTGACCGCGGCGATCGCGGCCCCCAGGTCGGTGCCGGCCACGACGAGCACCGGCAGGTCGGCCGGCCCGCGCACGTCGGCGCCCGGAACCAGCGCATCCCTTCGCGGCCTGGCCCCGGGCAGCCAGATCCGGCCGGACCCGGTGGCGGCGATCTGGCTGGCCAGCTCGTCGGCGGCCGCGGGCCCGGCGGCGGCCAGCACATGAGCGGTGAAGTCGTTCGCCTCGGGGCCGCCGAGCGTGATCCGCGTGTCGGGCAGGTTCGAGTCGAGCTCGGCCGAGCCGTATCTGGGACCCTCGGGCACCGAGCAGGTGGCGGTGACGCCCTGCCTGGCCAGCGCCACCATGAGATCGCGGACGGCCGGCCTGACCCCGGACCCGGCCCCGGCGTCGCGGGGCGCGAAATCGTCGGTGGCCGGGCCGGCCGGGGCGATCACCTCGGCGACGCCGATCGCGTGCGACCGCCGTTCCCCCGCCCGCCCGGTCAGCGTGACCCGGGCCGTGGACCCGATGCCGAACCACTCGTGCGCGGGGTTATCCAGCGTGTAGGTGTGCTCGGCGACGTCAATCTCGGCGTCGCCGGGCGGGCGGCCGATCACCGACAGGCCGGTCTGGTAGACGGGCAGCCCGCCCGGCACGTTCGCGGCGAATCTGACCCGCAGCAGGCGGTCGTGACCGATCGAGCCATCCACATGGGTTCGGAACTCCACGACGTCCGAGCCGTCCCACAAGATGGTCTCCTGCCGCACGTGAAGATCGTCCATGGTGTACTCGGTCACCAGCCGGGACCCGGCCGGGCAGCGCTGGGCCGACACGCTCGCCGGCCGGCCGGCCGACCCGATCCAGCGGCCCTTCGGGCAGAGCAGCCACGGGCCTTCGCCCCAGCGCGGGTGGGTGCCGTACTCCTCCTGCCGCACCAGCTCATTACCCGGGCCGCTGAGCAGCTCGGCCCCGGTGCGCCGGTCCACGATCGAGGTCAGCGATCCGCCGTCGGCCGGCGCCGCGGACACGGTGAATACCTCGTTCTCGATCACCAGGCCGGCCGTGTCCCGCCAGGCCGACGCCTCGGGATCGGGCCGGTCGGGCTCGGGGATCTCCGGGTCGGCCTCGCCCGGCGGCCCGGCTAGCGGCACGGCGAGGTAGGTGCGGTACCCGAGCGGCGGCACGCTGGCGGCCCGGAAGGTCAGCGTCACCGCCGCGAGCGAGCCGTCCTCGTGCCGGGCGACGCCCTCGGCCAGGAAGGGAACCGGCCCGCCCGAGTCGTCGGTCAGCCGGACCGCCGTGGCTTCGGCGCCGGGGAAATCCAGCCCGACGCTGGCCAGGCCCGAGCGCGGCCAGGCGAGGGTGTTGAACACCACGACGGGGCGCACCTGGCTGGTCGCCGGGACCGGCCCGGCGCCGGTCAGCCCGGCCACGGCCGCGGTGCCGGACAGCCCGGCCACGGCCGCGGTGTCGGCCAGGCCGGCCAGGTGGGCAGCCGCGGCGGCCCTGGCGGTGTCGCCGCGCTCGAACGCCTCCCGCCATCCGGCCAGCAGGTCCAGGTACACCTGGTCGCCCTCGGTGCCGGTGATCGCGTCATGGTGCGCGCCGAACGCCAGCAGCCGCCAGGCCTTGTCCAGGCTGGCCGCCGGATACGGTGCCCCGGCCAGCCAGGCCAGCGTGCCCAGCCGCTCGCCGTTCAGCACGGCGATCTCACCGTCGCGCTGAGCCTGCTTGGTGTCGATATAGGTGACGTCCTTGCCGGGATAGACCGGGTTCATGTCCCTGGTCTGGGGCACGAACCAGCCGCCGGCGTCGGCTTGCCCGGCCCGGACGGCGGCGAAGAACTCGCGCGGGATCGCGGTGACGAACCGCGGCCAGACGTAGCGGGCATTCCAGTCCCGGTGGATCGCGGTTGCCCACCTGGACGGCACGACGTGGTCGCCGCCGACCGGCAGCAGCACGTTGCGGGTCGCGGCCACCGGGGCCAGCTGGCGGAACTGCGTATAGGCGTCCCGGCAGGCGCCGGGCAGGTCCTTGGCGTGCTGGGTGATCCAGCCGGCCCCGTAGTGGTTGGCCATGTAGCTGGTCAGCAGGCCCTGCCCGTCGGGCGACAGCCATTCGAATTCGGACGGGAACTGCATCTTCTGGTTGCCGCCGCCGTCCTTCTCCGGGCCCCACTGGTGGAAGGGACCGCGGGCCCAGGACGACTCGGTCATCCCGGCCGCCGCCATCAGCCCCGGGTAGGCGGGGTCGAAGCCGAAGGCGTCCAGCATCCAGGCAGTGGCCGGGCTGGCGCCGAGCACGTCGCGCTGGAACTGCAGGCCGAAGACGGCGTTCCTGATCGTCGACTCGGCGCAGGTCAGGTTGGTGTTCGGCTCGTTGTAGCTGCCGCCGACGATCTCGATGCGGCCCGCCGCGATGAAGGCGAGCAGGTCGGCCCGGTCCTGCGGGTGCGCGTCGAAGTAGGGCTTGAGGTAGTCAAGCTCGGCCAGCACGAACTTGTAGTCCTGGTCCTTCCTGGCTTCCTCCAGGTGCAGCCTGACCAGCTCGAACGCGGTCCTGACCTCGGGCAGGGCGCCGTCTTGACCGGGCCGCAGCGGCCAGGTCTGGGCGAACTGGCCCTGGGTGTTCCACCACACCGGGTCGTAGTGGAAGTGGCTGACCATCCACATGGTCCAGCCCGGCTCGGCCAGCGTGACCTGGCCCGCCACCTCCCAGTGACCGGTTGCGCTGCGGGCCACCGCGGTGACCGGGCGCGAGGCGCCGGGAACCGCGGGCGCCGCCGCCTGGATACCGACCTCGACGGTCCGCTGCTCACCATGGGTGAGCTTGCTCACGACTACCGGCTCCGGGGTGATCACGCCGGGTCCGTGCACTCCGACCGAGACCTGGCCGGCCGGATCGCTGATCATGCCGGGCCCGTCGTTGACCAGCGTGACCCTGACGATCTGGAGCGGCCGGGCCGCCGGGCCGGCGAACAGGTCGGTCGAGGCGACCTCAGTTATCCGCATGGCCCATCGTGGCACGATCCGGGCAGGGCGAGCTATCCGCGGGCGGGCCTGGCTGCGGCCAGCCGCTCCAGTGCCTGGCCGGTCAGGCGCTGCACGGTCCACTCGCTCATCGGCTGGGCGCCGATCGAGCGGTAAAACCCGATCGCCGGCGTGTTCCAGTCCAGCACCCACCACTCCAGCCGGCCATAGCCGCGCTCGACGCAGATCGCCGCAAGCTCGGCCAGGAGTGCCTTGCCGATGCCGCGGCCGCGCATCGCCGGGGTGACGTACAGGTCTTCCAGGTAGATCCCGGACCGGCCGAGCCAGGTGGAGAAGTTTCGGAACCACAGTGCGAAGCCGACCACCTGGCCGTCTTCGTCCGCGACGTGCGCGAACACGGCAGGCTCGGCGCCGAACAAGGCCGCCTGCAGCCCGTCCGCGGTCGCGCTGACCTGGTCGGCGGCCCGCTCGTAGTGGGCCAGCTCGATGATCAGCTCCAGGATCCTCGGCCCGTCGGCCGGGGCCGCGGGCCTGATCACGACCGGCCCGGTCACGGGGCCAGCCAGATCACGGGGCCAGCCAGATCACGGGACCAGCCCGCTCGCGGCCGGGAAGCGGTAGCGCAGCCTGAAGCGCTCGGCCGGGATGACCACCTGCGCCGCCTCGACCGCGCGCAGGCCCGCGTAGTGCACTCGCTCGACCACCAGCATCTGCGCGCCGGGCGGCGTCGCGAGCGCCGATGCCTCGGCCAGCACGGCCGGGCGAGCGGACATTTCCTCGACGACCTCATCGACTTCCAGGCCGATCGAGGCCATCCGCTCGATCACCCCGCGCCCGGCCAGCGGACCTTGCTCGGGCAGCGCGACCGGCGTGCCGGAAGCTAGCCCGGCGGGCTCGCAGCTGATCGCGAGCTGCACTGGTTCGCCGTCGGCCCGCATCAGGTAGCTGGTCAGCACCACGCTCGCGCCGGCCACCAGCCCGAGGCTGGCCGCCGCCCACGGCGGCGCGAAGGCCTGCTCGGTCTGGTGCTCCCAGGTCAGCCGGCGCGCGGCCAGCCCGTGCGGGGCCGATCCATCGCCGTCCCGCAGCCCGAACGGCGAGCCAGGGAACCGCGGCCGGTCGTGCTCCAGCCAGCCGCCGGCCAGGGCCGGGCGCACGTAGCTGCCCGATCCGGGCCTGGCCTCGATCAGCCCTTCCGAGATGAGCACGGCCAGCGCGTGCTTGGCCGCGGTCTCGCCGACACCGTAGTTGGTGATGATCGCGTTCCTGGACGGCACCCTGGCCCCTGGCGGGAGCAGCCCGGAGGCGATCCGCGACCGCAAGTCTTCGAGAACGCGCAGGTAAACCGGTTCGGTACTGGTGCCCATGATTCAGCCATTGTCGCCGAAAGGGCGGCGCGATCGGGGCCCGACCGCGATATTGGCGCGGCCCGGGCGGTCTAGCTGCTGCCTTCCTCCAGCAGCAGGTGGTAGCCGTTCGGGGTGCGCGCGTGCAGGACGCGGTACTGCCAGTCCTCGCTCGGCGACATCAGTTCCTCCCGGTAGGGCACGCCGGCCGACTCGAACAGCTTTTTCGCGTCGTCCAGGTTGCTGACGCCGAACTGCCAGGTCAGCACGCGATCTGGGCCTGCGAGGGAGAATCCCTCGTGCCACTCGATGCCGAATTCGACCGACCCGTGGCCGAGCGCGAGGAAATACGGGTACTCGGGTCCCTCGTAGGTGACCCGGAACCCGAGGCGGAGGTAGAAATCCCGTTCAGCGCGCAGGTCGCTGACGAACAGAATCGGGATGATCCTCCTAAACAACGGTGCCATAGCGCGACATAGTATCGACCCAGGCAGAACAGGGAGGCATAGTGCCGCCTCGTGTCGTCTCACAACCTGTCCGGGTGGCCGCGGCCCAGGTCAGTCTGGGTATCGGCGAACTCGCCAGCAACCGGGCGGCGGCGGCCGCCGCGATCGGGCAGGCGGCCGCGGCCGGCGCCCGGGTCGTGGTACTGCCCGAGCTCACCCCGTCCGGTTACGTCTTCGCCAGCGCGGCCGAGGCACGCGAACTCGCCGAGCCGGCCGACGGCCCGTCCGCGGCGGAGTGGGCCGCCCTGGCGGCCGAGCACGGTCTGATCATCGTCGGCGGCTTCGCCGAGCTCGGCCAGGACGGGCGGCTCTACAACAGCGCGCTGCTGGCCGATCCGGGCGGGGTCCGCGCGGTCTACCGCAAGGCGCACCTGTGGGACGCCGAAACCGACGTGTTCACCCCAGGCGACCAGCCGCCGCCGGTCATCGCCACCGAGGCCGGGTCCATCTCCATGCTGATCTGCTACGACGTGGAGTTCCCAGAATGGGTACGGCTGCCCGCCCTGGCGGGCGCCGACCTGCTCGCGGTACCGACGAACTGGCCCGCCGAGCCGGCGCCGGCCGGGGAGCGGCCCATGGTGACCGCGAACGTGCAGGTCGCCGCCTTCACGAACCGGATGTTCGTGGCGGCCGCGTGCCGGTGCGGGGACGAGCGCGGCGTGTCCTGGACGGGCGGCAGCATCATCGCCGGGCCTGACGGCTATCCGCTGGCCGGGCCCGCGACCACTGCGGCCGGGGCCGGGGGAGCGCGGCCCGAACTGCTGCTGGCCGACTGCGACCTGGCGGCGGCCAGGAACAAGGCGAGCGGCCCGCGCAACGACGCGCACGCCGACCGCCGTCCCGCGCTGTACCGCTGAGGGCGGCCGGCTCAGAGCTTGCGGGCGAGGGTGAGGCCGTCGCCGACCGGGAGCAGCACCACCTCGACCCGCTCGTCGGCCCGCACCTGGTCGTTGAACGCCCGGATCGCGCGGACGCTCTCGCCGTCGGCCCGGGGGTCGGCGACCCGGCCCGACGACAGCGTGTTGTCGGCCAGGATCACCCCGCCCGGCCGGATCATCGGCACGATCAGGTCCCAGTACTCCTGGTAGCCGGTCTTGTCGGCATCGACGAAGGCCAGGTCGAAGCTGGTGCCCGCGGGCAGCGCGCGGAGCGTGTCGGCGGCCGGCCCGATCCGCAGCTCGATCATGGTGTCCAGGGCGGCCCGCCGCCAGTACTCGCGGGCCACCCCGGTGAACTCCTCGCTGACGTCGCAGCACAGCAGCCGGCCGCCCTGGGCCAGGCCGCGGGCGAGGCAGATCGACGAGTAGCCGGTAAAGGTGCCGACCTCGAGCGCGCTGACCGCCCCGGTGAGCCGGCCGAGCAGCCGCATGAACGCGCCCTGGTCCGGCCCGATCTGCATCTCGGCGTCGGCGCCGAACCGGCGCCGCGTCTCGGCGGCCAGATCGTTCAGTACCTGGTCAGGCGGGGTGCTATGGGAATTAATGTAGGTCTCGATGGCATCGGGCAGGTGCTGGCTTCTTCCGTTCACGGACCCGACCCTAACCTAGCGCCCAGCAGTGCCCTTCCTCCTCTACGCTCGGTAGCATGACCGCGCTGCAGCATCATCCGCTGGCCTACATCCCCAGCCCGCCGGTGAACGGCTTCCACATCGGGCCGCTGTTCATCCACTTCTACGGGCTGATGTACGTCGTCGGGATCGCGCTGGCGATCCTGATCACCCAGCGCCGGGTGCGCGCCTACGGCGGCGACGCGTCGGTCGTCGGTGACGTGGCGCTGTGGGCGGTCCCCGCGGGCATCATCGGCGGCCGGATCTACTTCGACATCACCACCCCGGCCGACATCCCGCACGTCTGGTACGGCGCCTTGGCGGTCTGGAGCGGCGGCCTGGGCATCTGGGGCGGCATCGCCGCCGGGGCCGCGGCCGGCATCTGGCGGCTGAAACGGCACGGCCTGCCGGTCGCCCCGTTCGCCGACGCGATCGCCCCGGCCCTGCTGGTCGCGCAGGCCATCGGCCGGATCGGCAACTACTTCAACCAGGAGCTCTTCGGCCGCCCGACCACCGTGCCGTGGGCCCTGATCATCGGCGTCAACAACCGCCCTACGGGCTACATCCAGCACCGCACCTTCCAGCCCACCTTCCTGTACGAGCTGATCTTCGACCTCGCCCTGGCCGCGCTCCTGGTCTGGCTCGGACACCACACCAAGATCCGCCCGCCCGGCTTGTTCGCCCTCTACGTCACCGGTTACTCGGCCTTCCGCATCTTCGAGGAGTCCTTGCGCATCGACTCCTCCGAGCACTTCCTCGGCCTCCGCCTCAACTTCTACGTCGCCAGCATCCTCGCCGTGGCCGGCCTCACCTGGTTCGTCCTCACCCAGCGCCGGAGACCGGCCAGTGCCGCCGAGGGGAGCGCGAGCGAACCCCCGGAGACCGTTCCGCCCGCCGCCGAAGCGGATCCGGAAGCCGACGAGCCGGCCGTCGCCGAGACGGATGCCAGCGCCAGGCCCACTTAACCAGTCGACAATCTGACCGCGGTTGCCGAGCATTGAGCGACCATGAGCAACATCCTCAGCAAGCTGCGGCCCGACTTCGCGCCGATCAGGCCTTCACGCGAATTCCGCCTGCTCTACACCGGCCAGGGACTGAATTCAGCCGGCGTGATGATCTGCTACGTCGCGTTGCCCTACCAGGCGTACCAGCTCACCCGCTCGTCCCTGATCGTCGGCCTGCTGAGCTGCGCCGAGCTCGCGCCCTTGCTGCTGACCGGCCTGATCGGCGGCGCCCTGGCCGACGCGATCGAGCGCCGGCGGCTGATCCTGGCGGCCCAGGCGGCCGCGGTCTGCTGCACCGGCGGGCTGCTCGCCAACGCTCTGGCCTGGCACCTGCTCTGGCCGCTGTTCGTGCTGGCCGGGCTGCTGGCCGGAGTGTACGGGCTGCAGCGGCCCTCGGTCGAGGTGCTGGTACCGCGCCTGGTACCGCGGGAGGACCTGCCGGGTGCCGCGGCCCTGTCCGGCCTGCTCGGCACCGCCGCCCAGATTGGCGGCCCGCTGATTGGGGGTGCCCTGCTGACCGGCGGCCTGCCCCTGGCCTACGCCGCTGGCGGCCTGACCTGCGCCCTGGCCGCGGCCCCGTTCGCGGCGATGCGGCCCAGCCCGCCCGCCGAGGACGCAGCCCGGCCGAGCCTGCGCGGGCTCGCCGAAGGGCTGAGCTACGCCAGAAGCCGGTCTGACCTGCTCGGCACCTACCTGATCGACATCGGCGCGATGTTCTTCGGCGCTCCGTACGCCGTGTTCCCGCAGCTGGCAGCCGGCCTAGGCGGGCCGGCCGTGCTCGGGCTGCTGTACGCCGCCCCCGGCCTCGGCTCGGCGCTGGTCAGCCTGACCAGCAGCTGGACCCGGCACGTGCACCGGCACGGCCGGGCCATCGCGCTCGCCGTCGGCGGCTGGGGCGTCTCGATCGGCGCGTTCGCGTTCGCGCCTGACCTGCCGCTGGCCGTGCTGACGCTGGCCGCGGCCGGCGCTTCCGACATGGTCAGCGGCATCTTCCGGATGACGATGTGGAACCAGACCATCCCGGCCCGGGTACGCGGGCGGCTGGCCGGCCTGGAGATGATCAGCTACACCACCGGCGAGCCGCTGGGCAACCTGGAAACCGGGGCGGTGGCCGCGCTGACCGGCTCGGTCCGCACGGCCGTGCTCTCCGGCGGGGTGCTCAGCGTGCTCGGCGCGGTCATCGTGACGCTGGCGCTGCCCGCCCTGTGGCGCTATGACGCCCGCGAACCGGACCGTCAGGCGGGCGCCGGGACCGGCTCGGGGACCGAGACCGGCACCGAGGCGGGCGCCAGTTCCGCCGCCTTGGTCCGCCACCAGTCCTGGCCCGACTCGGGCAGCAGGTAGATCGGGTCGTAGTACTCGAACTCCCGGTCCAGGGCCTGCGGATCGGCCGCCTCGACCCCGGTCCGGTAGTTCTTCGTCCAGTACGAGATCCCCTGATCGGTGTCGTACCTGGAGGCCTGGTGCACCCAGCGCTTGCCCACGTACGGGACGTCGCACAGCATCCGCGGGGTGGCGAAGCCGGGCAGGTAGCCCATGATCTGGTGCTGGAGCTGCTGCGCCTCGCCCAGCCCGAGCCGCCAGTGCTCGGCGTTGGGGATCATGTCGCACATGTAGAAGTAGTACGGCATGATTTTCGCGTCATCCAGCAGGGCGAAGCACAGATCGAGCAGCGCGTCCGCGGAGCTGTTCACCCCGCGCAGCAGCACGCCCTGATTGCGCACGTCCCTGATGCCGGTCGCCAGCATCGCCTTGGACGCCTTCGCGACCAGCGGCGTCACCGACTGGGCGGCGTTCACGTGGGTGTGGATCGCGATCGACACGTCCCGCTCGAGCGCGGTCGCCGCGAGGCGCTCCATGCCCGCCCGCACCTCGTCGGTCAGCCAGTACTGCGGCAGGCCCATCAGCGCCTTGGTCGCCAGCCGGATGTCGCGGACCGAATCCACGGTCAGCAGGTCGGCGACGAACGCCTCGAGCCTGGCCCACGGCAGGTTGGCCACGTCGCCGCCGGACACCACGACATCGCGGACACCCGGGGTGGCCCGCAGGTAGCCGATCATCGCGCCGAGCCGGTCGTCCCTGGCCATGCCGAACTTGTGCTTGTCGATGACCGGGGTCGGGTTGCCGACCAGGTCCATCCGGGTGCAGTGCCCGCAGTACTGGGGGCAGGTGGGCAGCACCTCGGCCAGGACTTTGGTCGGATACCGGTGGGTAAGCCCCTCGGTCACCCACATCTCCGCCTCGTGCAGCGAATCCCTGGAGGAGTACGGATGCGAGGGCCAGTCCGTCCGGCGGTCACTGAACACCGGGATCATGTACAGGCGAACCGGGTCCGCGTACAGCGCCTCGGTGAACCCCGGGTCCGACGGGGCCAGCCGCGGCACCATCGTGTTGACCATCTGCGGCGGGATAAGCATCGACATGGTCGCCCGCTCGGCCTGGTCCTTCTCCAGGTCCGCGTAGAACGCCTCGTCAACCCCGGGGCCGAGCACCGCCCGCAGCTGGCGGAGGTTCTTCACGCAATGCGAGCGCTGCCACTGGGCCGACTCCCACTCCGCGGCGGTGACAGCGGCCCAGCCGGGGAACCGGCGCCAGTCAGGCTCGATCAGCTCGGTGTGCCGGTACTTGTACGGCTGCTCGATCACGGATGCACCGCCTCCATCGCTTTTGACTACTGGCTCAGACCGGACGATAGCCTGTCTGGCAGGCTTGTCACGCAAGAAGCTACTGTCTGTATAGTGCGATACGAAAAATTCTACGGAATCGCCACCATAGCCTAACCCGCGCACCTGACCCGCACCAGGGCGGTGCGGCCGGGTGCGGGCGCAGCGTGCGTTCCGCCGCCGACGAAAGGAACTCTCCGGTGGGCAGTTCGGATCGCGGGCCGGGCTCTCCGCTCGGGCTGCACCGCGTCATCGAGCCGCGCGGCGTGCTCCCGCAGGCAGCCTGGCGGCTGGACCCCGATCCGGCCCTCTGGGCCGACGAGGTCCTGGTCCGGGTCGAGCGGCTGAACCTGGACGCGGCCTCGTTCCGCCAGCTGCGGCTGGCCAGCGGCGGCGACCAGGCGGCGATGAAGGACGCCGTGCTCGGCATCGTGGCCGAGCGGGGCAAGATGCAGAATCCGGTCACCGGATCGGGCGGCATGCTCACCGGCGTCGTCGCCGAGGCCGGCCCAGATTCGCCGCTCGGGCTGGCGCCGGGGGACCGGATCGCCACGCTAGTGTCGCTGAGCCTCACCCCCCTCGTCATCACCGACGCGCTGCGGTCCTGGGACGGGCGGTCCGAGCAGGTGCCCTGCGAGGGGCATGCGATCTTGTTCGGCCGGTCCATCGCCGCGGTACTGCCCGCCGACCTCCCCGCGGAGTTGTCACTGGCCGTGATGGACGTCTGCGGCGCGCCCGCGCTCACCCACCGGGTGGTCTCGCAGCTCGCGGAACGAGCCGGTGACCCGGCCAAGGGACCGGTCGTCGCCGTGCTCGGGGCGGCCGGCAAGAGCGGGTCGCTGTCGGTCGCCGCGGCCCGGCGGGCCGGCGCGAGCCGGGTGATCGGCGTGGTCCCGCACGAGCGGGAGGCGGCCGCGTTGCGCGCGGCCACGCTCGCCGACGAGGTCGTCATCGCCGACGCCACCGACCCGGTCGGCGTGTCCCAGGCGGTGCACCGGGCCGGCGGCCCGGCCGACGTCACCGTCGTGTGCGTGGACGTGCCGGGGTGCGAGGGCGGCGCGATCCTGGCCACCGCGCCGGGCGGTACCGTGATCTTCTTCTCGATGGCCACCTCGTTCACCGCCGCGGCGCTCGGCGCCGAGGGCGTCGCGGCCGACGTGACGATGCTGGTGGGCAACGGCTACACGCCGGGCCACGCCCAGCTGGCCATCGACCTGATCAGGTCAGAACCCGGCGTCCGCCAGATCTTCGATGCCAGGACGACGGGAGAGTGACGAGATGTCCGGCAAATTGACCATCGACCCCCAGGTAGTCCGCGAGGCCAGGAACCTGGCCGCCCAGGCGGGCCAGCCGATCGTGGACATGGCGCGGGCGCACACGACGGTTTCCGTCGAGCGGGCCGTACTGCGGCTGGCCGGCCTGTCCGGCGCCGACGGCGACGGCATGCCGCTGGTCAACTGGCTGGTCGACGCGATCCGCGAGCAAGTCGGCCTGGACCACGGGGTGGCCCTGCCCGCCTGGCACGCGCTCGCCGAGGGCGGCTATCCCGACCTGTCGGGGCTGGCCGCCGATGCGGCCGCGGGCAAGGCCCGGTTCACGCTGCCGGCCGGCGGGGCCGCCGCGGCGGCGACGGCCGCGGCCCGGGACGCGCTCGCCGCCGGAGTCGACAGGATCGACGCCAGCAAGACGACCCGGGAGCAGATGATCGCCCAGACGGCCGAGCCGCGCAAGCCGTGGATGTACCTGATCGTCGCGACCGGCGACATCTACGAGGACATACCGCAGGCCCAGGCGGCGGCCAGGGAAGGCGCCGACGTGGTCGCGGTGATCAGGTCGACCGGCCAGTCGCTGCTGGACTACGTGCCCGAAGGAGCGACCAGGGAAGGCTTCGCGGGCACCTACGCCACCCAGGAGAACTTCGCCCTGATGCGGGCCGCCCTGGACGATGTATCCCGCGAGCTCGGCCGGTACGTCCGGCTGACCAACTACGCGTCCGGGCTGTGCATGCCGGAGATCGCCGCCCTGGCCGGCCTGGAGCGGCTGGACATGATGCTGAACGACTCCATGTACGGCATCATCTTCCGCGATATCAACCCCCGGCGGACGCTGATCGACCAGCGGTTCTCCCGGCAGGTCCACGCCAGGGCCGGCATCATCATCAACACCGGCGAGGACAACTACCTGACCACCGCCGACGCGGTCGACGCGGCCCACACCGTGATCGTCAGCCAGCTGCTGAACGAGTTCTTCGGCCGGGAGGCCGGGCTCGCGGACAGCCAGCTCGGGCTCGGCCACGCGTTCGAGATCAACCCGGAGATTCCCGACTCGTTCCTGCTCGAGCTGGCGCACGCCCAGCTCGTGCGGGAACTGTTCCCGCGGGCCCCGCTGAAGTACATGCCGCCGACCAAGCACATGACCGGCAACGTATTCGCCGGGTACCTGCTGGACGCGTTCTTCAACCTGGCCGCGGTCATGACCGATCAGGAGATCCTGCTGATCGGCATGATGACCGAGGGCATTCACACCCCGTTCCTGTCCGACCGGGACCTCGCCCTGGAGAACGCCCGTTACGTGCGGAACGCGGCCGGCCGACTGGGCGAGAGCTTCCGGCCCGAGCCCGGCGGGTTCATCGACCGGCGGGCGAACCAGGTGCTGGCCGAGTCGGTCGACCTGCTCAGGGCGATCCGCGACGACGGGCTGCTGAACGCCATCGCTGACGGCACGTTCGGCATCACCAAGCGACCGGCCGACGGCGGCCGCGGCCTGGACGGCGTGATCGCGAAGGCGCCGGGGTACTTCAACCCGGCCAGCGAGATCCTTGAGGCACCGGCCGCGGGCCGAAGTGGAGGGGCACGATGACGGGCCAGATCATCCGGCCGTATGGCGACACCACCGGCGACGGACAGGTGCAGCTGTCCTTCACGCTCCCGGTGCCGTTCGGGACCGCTGACCAGCAGGCCAGGGCCGAAGGCGCGGCCCTGCAGCTGGCCGCCAAGATGGGCCTGGAGCCCGCGATGGTGGTGCACGCCAAGGGCATGGGCCCGGACTTCACGTTCTTCGTCGTCTACGGCCGGTCCGCCCACCTGGTCGACCTTTCCGAGGTCACGGTGGCCGAGCGGGAGTTCGACGAGCTCTCCCCGGCCGAGATCAATCTGCGCATCAGGACCGCGCTCGGCCGCAAGCTGGTCGTGGTCGGCGCCACCATCGGCACCGACGCCCACACGGTCGGCATCGACGCGATCCTCAACGTCAAGGGGTTCGCGGGGGAGAAGGGCCTCGAGTACTACCGGGAGATCCGGGTGGTCAACCTCGGCGCCCAGGTTCTGGTGCCGGAGCTCGTGCAGCGGGCCCGGCGGGAGCAGGCGGACGCAGTCCTGGTGAGCCAGGTCGTCACCCAGAAGG
>JBPCKO010000063.1:0-6262 GCA_051004215.1 Streptosporangiaceae bacterium
GCCCGGCGGCTTCGAGCTCGGCCAGGCGCTGGCGCCGGCCAGGCCACAGGCGCGGTGTGAGGGTCGGCCGGGCCGGGCTCGCGCCGGGGCCGGCCGTCGCGGCAGCCCGGTCGACGGCCTGGTCGACGGCCTGGTCGGCGGCCTGGTCACCCTGGGCGGAACCGGCACTCTCGTAGTAGGCAAGCTCGCCCGCGTCGACGCCCTCGGCGTCGTCGCCGGGACCGGCCAGCAGCAGCCGGTACAGCGGGCAGCGGGCCGTGAGTTCGTCGTGAGTGCCGAGATCGACCAGGCGGCCCTCATCGGTGACGGCGATCTTGTCGGCCAGCTGGAGGGTGGAGCGGCGGTGGGCGATCAGCAGCGTCGTCCGCCCGGCCATGACATGCCGGAGCGTCTCGTGGATCTGCGCCTCGACCCGGGGGTCGATCGCGGAGGTCGCGTCGTCCAGCACCAGGATCGCCGGGCCGGTGATCAGCGCCCTGGCCAGCGCGATCCGCTGCCGCTGGCCGCCGGACAAGGTCAGTCCCTGCTCGCCGATCACGGTGTCATAACCCTCGGGCAGGCCCGCGATGAACTCCTCGGCTTCGGCGGCCCTGGCCGCCGCGACGACCTGGCCGTCGGTGGCATCCGGCCGGCCGTAGGCGATGTTCGCCCTGATCGTGTCGGAGAACAGGAAGCTCTCCTCCATGACCAGGCCGATGGCCGAGCGCAGCGAGTTCAGCGTGACGTCCCGGACGTCGCGGCCGCCGATCCGGATCGTCCCGGCGGTCACGTCGTAAAAGCGGGGGAGCAGCAGCGAGATCGTGGACTTGCCTGACCCCGATGTGCCCACCACGGCGACGGTCTCGCCCGGGCTGACCCGCAGCGTGAGCCCGCGCAGCACCGGCTCGGACGGCAGGTAGCCGAACGTCACGTCCTCCAGTTCCACGTCGGCGGTGCCGCGGGGCATCTCGAGCGCGCCCGGCTTCTCGTTCAGCACCGGGCGGGAGTCAATGACCTCGTAGACCCGGATGACGCTGGCCCTGGCCTCCTGGCCCAGCGTGATCAGCCCGGTCAGCGACCGGACCGGGCCGACCAGCTGGGCGATATAGATGGAAAACGCGAAGAACGTGCCGAGATTGATCTCGCCCCGGATCGCCAGCCAGCCGCCGAAGGCCAGCACGCCGACCTGGCCGAGAGCCGGGATAGCCTGCAACGTCGGGTTGTACCTGGCCATCAGGCGGACTGCCCGTACCCGGGCCGCGTACAGCAGGCGGCTGGCTCCCTCGAGTCGTTCCACCTCCTGCTCTTCCTGGCCGAAGCCCTTGACCACGCGCACCCCGGTGACGGCGCCGTCGACTACCCCGGCCACGTTCGCGGCATGCTGCTGGGCGTCCCAGCTGGCCGGGAACAGCTTGTTCCGGGAGGCGAGCGAGACGACGAACAGGGCCGGACCGACGGCCAGCGCGACGACGGTCAGCAGCGGCGACAGCCAGGCCATGGCGATCAGCGAGAGGAAGAACAGCAAGATGTTGCCGAGCAGGAACGGGACCATGGCGAGCAGGCCCTGAACCATGTTCACGTCGGAGATGGAGCGGCTGACGACCTGGCCGGTGTGCAGCTGGTCCTGGCGGGCGCCGTCCAGCCGGGACAGCGAGCCGAACATCTCGGTGCGCAGGTCGTGCTGGACATCCAGGGACAGGCGGCCGCCGAGGTAGCGCCGGGTGTAGACGCCCGCGAAGCTCACGATCGCGCAGATGACCAGGGCGGTCGCGCCCAGCCAGATCGGCTGGCGGTGGGCCAGGATCGCGTTGTTGACGATGTCCCGCTGGATCAGCGGGATGATCACGGCGACGATGGTGGCCAGCAGCGACCCGCCGAGCGCGAACAGCAGATGGCGCGGGTAACGCCAGCAGGACCCGATCAGCCTCCGCAGCCAGCGCTGGTGCGGGTCGGCTGACGACATGCGCAACCTCCCTCCCGGCCCGGTCTAGGGCCGCCCTGCCCGGGCTCGGCCCCGGCCGTTCGATCAGGCCCCGTGCGCCAGCCGGCCGCCCGCCGGTCGCGCCCCGTCAAGTATGCGGTCAACCGGCGACAACGGCGGGCGGATCACGTCGCCGCCAGGAAGTCCGGGCGGCCTGACCAGCTGTTCTTCCGGGCCTGGGCACTAGTTCGTTTGCGTAACAAAATTTCGGCGGCATTCGTTCCCGGCAGGTGCCGAGGTACCGAGGCGGCCGGGCCGCGGCCCAGTGGCCCCGCCTTGGCGGCGGCTGCGGGGTGGCGCTGGGTTAGAGGTTGGCCTCGATCGTGGGGATCGGGCCGGACTTACAGACGCTGGCCGGCTGGTTGTTCGTCATCTTGCAGATCGCCGCGGTCATGTAGTTGGCCGACGCGGTGATGTTGGATCCGACCGAGTCGCTCGGGTTCTTGAGCGTGCTCGCCACCTGGGCCCAGGTCAGGCCTTTCAGCACCCCAGGGACGAACAGCGGGCCGGTCAGCACGGACTTGTTGCCGAAGTCGATGAACGGATAGCCCTGGGAGCCGTTGGTGGTGTCGTATTTGACCCACAGCGCCTGCTGTGACGTGGTCACCGGCTGCAATTGCTGGTGCTGCTCGCCTTCGTTCTCGACCGGGGTGAAGGTCAGGTACTTGCTGGTGTACTGCTGGTGCAGGAAGGTCAGCGTGGGCGTGTTCGGATAAATGTCCGTGCTGGAGGAGTGGATGCCCTTCAGCGGGCCGAACGTGCCGAACCGGCTCAGCGCGACCGCCATCGGCCAGCGCATGGCCGCGCAGTACGGGCAGTACTCGGCCCCGATGTACAGCATTTCCGGCTTCCCGTTGCTGGCCAGGGCGGTGTCGGTGACGCCCTTGATCGGCAGCGAGCTCGGCAGCGGGCCCGTCCCGACCTTGGCCAGCGTGCTGGCCGGAACGCCCGTGATCTGGTGCTGCACGGCGATCGGCAGCTCACCCTTGCCGAGCTGCTTGGGCGAATTGGCCAGGACCTTGAACAGGACCAGGGCGACCACGAGGACGAGCACGAGGCCGACCGCCCCGCCCACGATAAAGATCCTGCGCCGCTGCTCGGCCTTGTGGGCGGCGGCCTGCTGGGCGGCGATCCGCTCGCGGGCGTTGCGCGCTCTGTTCCGGTCTGCCTTGCTCATCTGCCTCGGTCTGCCTTGTCCATCCGGTCGGTCTGCCTCATGTGCGGAACCAGGCTAGTCCCTGCCCGGCACCGCCCGGACGCCGGAGAACGCGGCTTTCCCGACGATCAGCCCGAACAGGATAAAGGTCAGCAGGTGCACGCCCGTGCAGTACAGGCAGATCGCATTGATCCTGAACAGTTCCGCCCAGATCAGGTACAACACCATCACGACGCCGGTAATCGCCGCGCCTAGCCGGATCCAGTGCACGGCCGGCCAGGGCGCCCGCCAGCCCCAGGGCGAGTTGATCACGATCATGAACAGGAAGAACGCCAGGCCCAGTACCGAAACCGGCAGCAGGTGGCTGCCGAACAGGTAGGACCAGGCGCTGGTGGTCACCGCCTCGCAGTTGACGGTTCCCTTGTCCGAGCAGCCGACGAATGTCGGCGCGGCGCTGAAGTGCTGGTACACCAGGTAGGCCGAGTCGGCCAGGCCGAGGACCGAGACGATCAGCGTGGCCAGCGGGACGCCGCCGCCCGCCCAGCGGGCCGTGGCCGCGAACCAGCCCGCGGCGCCGGAGGACCGGGGCTGCGGTGCCGCCTGGGCCGCGGACGGCCTGGTCGCGCCCGCGCGGGCGGCAGCCGAACGTGGCGCGGGGCCCTTGGCCGGGCCCGACGAGGTGCGCTTGCCGGACTTGCCGGCCGATTGCCGTGTTGCCATCAGATGCTCCCGCTGGCTGACGTTACCGCCTTGGAGGTACAGACCGCACCCGGCTGGTTGCCGGTGAGCGCGCAGATTGCCGCGGTCATCCGGTTGGCCGTGCCGTCGATGGCTTCCCCGGCCGCCGACGACGGGTTCGCCAGGTCGGCCCCGATCTGGGCCCAGGTCAGGCCGGCCAGCGTTGCCGGGTCATAGCTCGCCCCGGCGATCACATACTGGTTGCCGAAGTCGACGAACGGGAACGATCCGCTGGCGTTGGACGGCACGTACGGCGGCGCGTCGTATTTGCTCATCAGCGCCTTGTCCAGCGTGGTCATGGTTTGCAGCGGCTGCTCGGTGACGGTGGCGGCCTCGGTTGGGGAGAACGTCACGTACTTGCTGGTGTAGGCGGATTTATAGAAGGTCAGCGTGGGCGTGAGCGGGTAGGCCTCGGCACCACCCTTCGAGTGAATCAGGCCGACCCCGGAGAACGAACCGAAGCGGCTCAGCGCGACGGCCAGCGCCCAGCGCTCGGCGGCGCAGTAGGGGCAGTATTCAGCGCCGACGTAGGCGACCTGCGGCTTGCCGTCGTTCTTCAGGATCGAGACGGCCGGGCTGACCGCCTGGATCGCGTGCGGGTAGACGCCGCCCTTAGCCGGGTAGGCCAGCCCGGCTCCGACCTTGTCGAGCGTCGTCTGGGGGACGTTGGCGATGTCCTTGCCGACGGTGGCCGCCACAGTGGAGGCGGAGCTAACGCCGGCCGAGCTGCCGGAGTTGGTGCCGCTGAGCGACCGGACCACGATCAGGGCGATCACGACCGCGATCACGGCCGTCACGCTGGCGGCGGCGATCAGCACCCGCCGGCGCTGCTCGGACTGCCGCACGCTGGCCTGCTGGGCCGCGATCTTGTCCCTGGCGCTCACCTGACGGTTTCGCTCCGCCTTGCCCATTCCTGACCTGCCTTAGCCGTGAGGGAAACGTGAGGGGGCGCGTGCCACGACCATGCTAGGGCTGCCGGGAGGATGGGGATGCGCAGTTCAGCGAGCGCACGGGCCGACCCAGGTCGCATGATCGCCGCCTAGCTAAACACGCCAACCTGAATGCTCGCTGAAGATCTGCCCACCCGTTACTCACCGCAACTCCACTACCGCGCGCTCCGGCCCGTCCGCCGGCTCGCCGCCGTGGCGCGGCCCGGACCTCCGGCTCGCCGCCGCCGGCCAACCCGCCCGCGGTGTCAAGGATTCTTGCGATGCGCAAGTGACAGTGGCTATCGTCGCCAGGTATGACGGTGAAAATGACGCGTATGAATGCAGTGATTGCCGCGGTTGCCTGCCTCGGGCTGGCCGCCGCGGGATGCAGCTCTTCTGGATCCGGTGGCTCCAGCCCGTCCGGCGGCAGCAAGGCCAAGCCGTCGGGCGCTGCGAACGTGGCCTACGCGGCCTCGCTCGCCTACCTCAACGAAAAGGTCTTCGGCCCGGCCTTCACCAAGGCGAAGGGGTACAAGTACCAGGGCACGGCGGGGCCCTCGGACGGGTTGTCGGCCGAGATCGCGGCCAAGACGATCTTTCCGAACGTGTTCATCAGCGTGGGCGGCAAGCCGATCGAGGACCTGGGCGCGAAGTTCACTAAGTGGTACGTCCAGTACGCGGCGACCTCGATCGTGCTGGCCTACAACCCGAAGAGCAAGTATGCGTCGCAGTTCGCGGCGATCGCGAGCGGCAAGAAGCCGATGAAAGACCTGTTCACGCTGATGACCCAGAAGGGATTCAAGCTCGGCCGGACCGACCCCAACATCGACCCGCAGGGCCGGGGGTTCATCTACATGCTCGAGCTGGCCCAGATGAAGTACCACCTGCCGAAGAACATCGTGACCAAGATCCTCGGCGGCCCGCTGGCCTCGGCGAAGTCGAGCCAGATCTTCGCGGAGGCTTCCCTGGACTCTACGTTGCAGGCAGGCCAGCTGGACGCGGCCAGCGCGTACCTGTCGCAGGCCAAGCAGCTGCACCTGCACTACATCACGCTGCCGAACGACATCAACCTGGGTGACGCGGCGCTGGCCGACCAGTATGCCAAGGCGTCGATCACGATCACCAGCACGACCGGCAAGGAGACCAAGACCGGCTCGCCGCTGACCCTCGACATCACGACGATCAGCGGGGCTAAGGACGCGGCCGCGGGCAACGCCTTCGTGGCCTACGTGCTGTCGCCCGCGGGCCGGGCGCTGTACGGGACCAAGGGCGGCTACACCCTGCTGACCCCGACCCTGACCGGGCCCAAGAGCGCGGTCCCGGCCGCGATAAGTAAAGAGCTTGGCAGCTAGCCAGGTCACGGTCGCCCCGCCGGGGGCCGCCGGGGGGGGGCACGGCGGGGGGGCGATGCCGCGGGGGCTGTACCGGGTCAACCACTCCCTCTCTCTGGCCAGGACGGGGAGCCCCCGGATCGCCCCC
>JBPCKO010000064.1:0-2652 GCA_051004215.1 Streptosporangiaceae bacterium
GGCCCCGGGCCGCTCGCGCTGATCAGCGACAAGGTCACCGCGACCGCGGCGACCGCGGCGGCCGCCGCGAGCGGGGCGGCGAGCCGGATCAGCGGCCCGCGGGAGCCACGGCGGGAACTAAGGGCCGGCCGGCGGCCGGGACTCCAGGATCCGGCCAGATCGGGCGGGTCCAGCTCCTGCGTCACGGTGCCGGCCGCAGCCTGGTAGGCGGCCAGCAGCCGCTCTTCGACCCTGTTCACAGATCCTCCTTGAGGTCGCGGGCGAGCGCGGTCAGCGCGCGCGAGACGGTCGACGACACCGTTCCCCGGCTCACGCCGAGCGTCGCCGCGATCTCGGCTTCCGGCAGGCCCAGGTAGTAGCGCAGAGCCAGTACCTCGCGCGGACGCCGGGGCAGCCTGGCGACGGCGGCGAGTACTTCCCGGTGGTCTTCGTTCACGATCGCGGCCGCCTCGGCCGACCAGACTGGCGGCTCATGCTGCGGGCGCAGGGCCGCCGCCCGGCGCCGGGCCCGGTGCACCGACCGGCAGCCGTTGACGACGGCAACGCGCAGGTACGGCAGCGCCTTCTCGTCGTCCCGCAACCTCGCCCTGTGCAGTCCGATGAACGCCTCCTGCACGACGTCCTCGGCGCTCGGCTGATCGCCGACCAGCAGCAGCGCCAGCCGGAGCAGCCCCGGGCTGTGAGCCAGGAACAGCTGGCTGACGAACTGGTCGGCATCGGCGCGCTGAAGGTCTCCGACGCCGGAGCTGCGTGGCGGCATACCTATAAGACGCGCTCCGGCCGCCAATGCTGAAGCGCCCGGACGTTTCCGCGTCAGCAGCCCGGCTCGCCCGGCTGCCCGAGGGCCGCGACCTGGGCCCGGAGGCTGGCCGGGGCCGTCCAGCCGGTTGTCGATCACCAGGTGCGGCGCGGCCGGGGCCTCGTCGAGCCGCATCCGGGCCGCGAAGGCGGCGAAGCCGGCCAGCTTGCCCGCGTCCCGGCCGGAACCGCGCCCGGGCAGCCGCCGATTCTGATCTGCCGGGCCGTCGCCGCCATCCCGCCATACTCATGGACCTTCACGTGCTCGTCGTACCAGGGGCCTTCACGCTCGCCCGGATCGCGGCCGGCCGTGGCCAGCGTCGCGACCACGAACGACCCGTACATCGTGTCCTTGTCCAGTACGGCGGGCACCGGATCGAGCGCCGTCGCCAGCAGGTCCGCGACCGTGCTCTTGCCGGCTCCCGGCGGGCCGGCCACAATCCACGCGGTTGCCGGGCTGCTCATGCCCAGCGAGAGTACCGCTCGGGAACCCGGCCGGAACGCCCCCGTAGGCTCGGCCTGGTGGACATCGTCAAGGTCGCCGAGCAGCTCGCGGACGACATGCTGTTCCCGGCGGCGAATGAGACCGACGCGAGCGGCGTCCTCCCGGCCGGGCTGCTGGACCCGCTCGCCCGCGCGGGGCTGTACGGTGTCGCGGCCCCGCGCAAGGCCGGCGGCCTGGGCGCCGGTTTCGCCACGATCTGCGCGGTCCTTGAGGCGCTGGCCGGCGGCTGCCTGAGCACCGCGTTCGTCTGGATGCAGCACGTCAGCGTGGTCGGCGCGCTGGCCGCGACCAGCAACACCACGCTGGCCGACCGCTGGCTGGCCCCGCTGGCCAGCGGCGAGGCCAGGGCCAGCCTGGCCCTCGGCGGCGCACTGCCCAGGCCCGCCCTTCGGGCCGTACCCGATGATGACGGCGGCTGGCTGGTCGAGGGCATCTCGCCGTTCGTGTCCGGCTGGGGGCTGACCGGCGTGGTGCACGCCGCCGCCCGGGCCGGCGACGAGGTCGTGTGGCTGCTGATCGACGCGGCCGATGGTCCCGCCTTGCGGGCCGAGCGGCTGCACCTGCTCGCGCTCGACGCCACCGCGACGGTGCGGCTGACCTTCAGCGGGCTGCCGGTTCCGGCCGGCCGCATGACCGGCCGCCACCCGGCCGGTGACCGGTCCGCGCCGGAACTGCTGCGCATGCACGCGAGCCTGCCGCTCGGGGTGGCGTCCCGGTGCACCCGGCTGCTCGGTCCGAGCCCGCTCGACGCCGAGCTGGCCGGGCTGCGGGCCGAACTCGACACGCTCGGCCCCGGCACCGCCGCGGCCAGGGCCGCGGCCGGGGAGCTCGCGGTCCGCGCGGCGAGCGCCCTGATGACCGCCGAGGGCAGCCGGTCCCTGCTAGCCGGAAGTAATGCCCAGCGGCTGGCCAGGGAGGCGCTGTTCACCCAGGTCTACGCGCTCCGCCCCGCGTCCAAGGACGCCCTCCTCGCCCGCCTCGGCGCCCGGGCTTCACCATGATCCGGTGGACGTACTAGCGGATACGGCGCTAACAAGTCCACCGGATCATGAAGACCGGACCTCGTCACGCGGCCAGCTTGTCCGCCGCCCTGAGGAGCACGTGGGCGATCCTGATCAGCGAGGTCGCCAGCCCGGGCTGGATCGGCCGGCCGCCGAAGTCAGCGCCCAGGAGCAGCCTGCGCATCGCGCCGGCGACCTGGTCGCGCTCCCGGCCCAGCCTGCCCAGCCGCCGCTCTGTCATCGTGTAGACGTGGTCGCCCGGGCTGGCGCTTGCCGGCGCCCGGGTGCTGGGCCGCAACGGGGCCCGGGCGAACAGGACAACCAGGGAGTTGAGCTGGGCGTGAGCCC
>JBPCKO010000065.1:0-6497 GCA_051004215.1 Streptosporangiaceae bacterium
CCAGATCCGCCCGGCCAGCTCGGCGTCGGCGCTCGTCCCGGCGGGCTGCGGAACGGGCCGCCCGGCCAGCTCGATCCGGCGGATCGTCATCGTGGTGCCGTCCAGCGCGTCCGTGCTGACGTCCCCGGCCGGCTCCTGGCCCGCCGCCGCGACGTCGACGTCGGCCAGCACCAGCGCCTCGGCGAACTGCGGGCCGCGAGCCAGCACGGCGCCGTCCTGGCCGACGATAATCGAGTCGCCGTCGAACACAAGCTCGTCCTGACCGCCGATCAGGTTGACGTAGGCGAGCGGGCAGCCGGCCTCGGCGGCCCGGCGCTGGCACAGCGCCAGCCGGGCCTCGCTCTTGCCTTCCTCATACGGCGAGGCATTGGGAACTACCAGGACCGACGCGCCGGCCTGCCGGGCCACGCTGACCGGGCCGCCTTCCTGCCACAGGTCCTCGCAGATGGCCACGGCGACGTCGGCCTGCTCGCCCGGGCCGGTCGTGAGGCGGACCACGGGCAGCACGTCACCGGGCACGAAGTACCGGTATTCGTCGAAAACGCCGTAATTGGGCAGATGGTGCTTCGCCGAGGTGACGACCACCTCGCCGCCGAACAGCACGGCCGCGGCGTCCCTGGGCGCCCCGGCGGGCAGCCCGACCCGCGCCTGCAGGCCCGCCTGCCGGTCCAGGTACCCGGTCACCACGGCGACTCCGCCCAGCCCGGCCCCGGCCAGGCGGGCCGCGACCGCCCGCAGTTCGGCCACCGACGCGGACACGAACGAAGCCCGCAGCGCGAGGTCCTCGACCGGATAGCCGGTCAGCATCATTTCCGGGAACACCACTACGGCGGCGCCCGCGCGGGCGGCCCTGGCCGTCCACTGCTCGATCGCCGCGGCGTTGCCGTCGAGGTCGCCGACGGTGGCGTTGACTTGGGCGAGCGCGATCCGAAGCTGATGCACCCGATCAGCTTACGGCGGGTCGCGTTACCGGCCGGAAACACCGACGGGGCAGACTGGCCACGTGGACAGGCAGGAAGAGTTCGTTCTGCGCACGCTTGAGGAGCGCAACATCCGGTTCGTCCGGCTGTGGTTCACCGACGTGCTCGGCTACCTCAAGTCGGTCGCGGTCGCGCCGGCCGAGCTCGAGGGCGCGTTCGCCGAGGGAATCGGCTTCGACGGGTCCGCGGTGGAGGGCTTCGCCCGGGTGTATGAGGCCGACATGATCGCCCGCCCGGATCCGTCGACGTTCCAGCTGATGCCGCTGCGCAGCGACTCCGTCGGCGTCGGCCGGATGTTCTGTGACATCCTGCTGCCGGACGGCTCGCCGTCGTACGCCGACCCCCGGTACGTGCTCAAGCGGGCGCTGGCCAGGGCCGCTGGCCTGGGATTCACCTTCTACACCCACCCCGAGATCGAGTTCTTCCTGCTGCGCGAGCGGCCGGAACCAGGCGCCAAGCCGCGGCCGATCGACCAGGGCGGTTACTTCGACCACACCCCGCACAACATCGCGCACGACTTCCGCCGGTCGGCGATCACGATGCTGGAGACGATGGGGGTCTCGGTCGAGTTCAGCCACCACGAGGGCGCGCCCGGCCAGCAGGAGATCGACCTGCGCTACGCCGACGCGCTCAGCACGGCCGACAACATCATGTCGTTCCGGCTGGCCATGAAGGAGGTCGCGCTCGACCAGGGCGTCTACGCGACCTTCATGCCGAAGCCGTTCACCGAGTACCCCGGGTCCGGCATGCACACGCACATGTCCCTGTTCGAAGGGGACAGGAACGTGTTCCACGACCCGGGCGGTGAGTTCCAGCTGTCCAAGGTCGGCCGGTCGTTCATCGCCGGGGTGCTGCAGCACGCGGCCGAGATCACCGCGGTCACCAACCAGTGGGTGAACTCCTACAAGCGGCTGTGGGGCGGCGCCGAGCGCATCGCCGGCGCGGGCGGCGAGGCCCCCGCCTACATCTGCTGGGGCCACAACAACCGCTCGGCGCTGATCAGGGTGCCGATGTACAAGCCCAAGAAGGGCAACGCGACCAGGATCGAGTTCCGCTCGCTGGACTCGGCCTGCAACCCCTACCTGGCATTCGCGGTGGTCCTCGGGGCGGGCCTGAAGGGCATCGAGGAGGATTACGACCTGCCGCCCGAGGCCGAGGACGACGTGTGGGCGCTGACCGGGGCCGAGCGCCGAGCCCTCGGCATCGCGCCGCTGCCGCAGAGCCTGGCCGAGGCCTGCGATGTCATGCAGAGCAGCGAGCTAGTCGCCGACGTCCTGGGCGAGCACGTGTTCGACTTCTTCCTGCGCAACAAGCGCGAGGAATGGCAGGACTACCGCCGTCAGGTCACCGAGTTCGAGCTGGATCGCTACTTGTCCTCGCTGTAGCCCCCCGCACGGAACCATTCCTTAGCCGACGCCGTCCAATTCAGGTCAGCAGACATCGAGGGAGACGGCGATGCGGCAAGCCGGCCTGGCGCGGTCCGGATCGGCCGCGCTCGTGTTCATCGCGGCGACGGGACTGCTCGCCGTGGCGTGCGGCACCGCACCCGAGCAACCGCGGGTCACGCCCGCGCCCAGCATCTCCGCGGCCCGGCCGGTGGCGGCGGGCCCGGCACCAGGCTCCCTGACGCTGGCCGAGGCGGTCGCGGGCCGGCTGGTGGCGAGCATGGTATTCCCGCCGGGCGCGCACGCCATCTTGACCAGGTCCGTGCCCGGGCAGCTCCGGCGGCCCGCTGAGGTACCGGGCAGCGGGCACCTGGTCCAGCGGCACGAGATCCGGGCCGTGGGCCGTCCGGCCTCGTGGGTGCTGGCCTTCCTGCGACGGCACCGGCCGGCCGGCCTGAGCGAACCGGGCGGCGGTTCCTCCGGCCTGATCGCGCGACCGGTCCACTTCCTGATGTGGTCGCACCGCCCGCAGCCGGGCCTGTACCAGGCCGGGCTGGTCGTCAGCGTGCTGGCGGTCGGCCCCGGCCGGTCCGTCGTGCGTGCCGATGCGCAGGTGATCTGGTATCCGCCGCGCAGCCGGGCTGAGTACATCAGGACCGGCCGGTTCTCGGCCGCCCGGTTGTCCGGGACCCTGTTCAATCCCCGGCGGCGCGTGGTCCGCCGGATCATCACCTCGCGGGCGGTCATCGCCCGGCTGGCCGGAACGCTGAACGTCCTGCCCGCCGATCCCGGACTGCAGTACGGCTGCCCGGCGATGCTCGCTGAGTACCAGGTCACGTTCGTGCCGCGGGAGGCCGGGCAGCAGAAGATCGTGGCCGTGCCCGACGGCTGCAACAGTGTCGGCCTGACCGTCGGCGGCCGGGCCGAGCCCGGCCTGACCGGCGGCGGGGCGACGATCGCGCTGATGAGCCGGCTGCTCGGGATCGGCACGGCACAGCCTGCGGCCAGGCACTAACCCGGCCAGCAGCCCAGCGGCCCGGCTTCGTAGCCTGAGGGACCATGACAGTGCTGAGCGAATGGCAGTCCCTGCTCGAGCAGAACGCGGCCGCCTACGCGCAGGTCGCGATGACCAACATCGACCGCGAGTTCCCTAACGACATCTGGTGCACGATGGAGGAACCGGGCGACTTCCCGCACCGGCCGCGGGACCGGCAGCCGATCTTCTTCGGCAGTTACGACTGGCACTCCTGCGTGGAGATGCACTGGCTGCTGGTCCGGCTGCTGCGGGCCGCCCCGGGCGCCGTTCCGCAGGACGAGGTCAGGTCGCTGCTTGACCGGCAATTCCGGCCCGAGGCGGGCCAGGCCGAAGCCGCCTACGTGGCCGGGCCGAGCGGGCCTGGCCGGTACGCCTGGGGCTGGGCGCTGCGCCTGCACGCGGAGTGCGCTGAGTTCGACGATCCGGACGCGCAGCGCTGGGCGGCCGCGCTGCGACCGCTGGCCGACGCCGTGACCGGGCTGTTCATCGGATGGCTGCCCAAGGCCACCTATCCGGTCCGGTACGGGCTGCACCCGAACACCGCGTTCGCCCTATCCCGGTCGCTGCCGCACGCCAGGGCGCTGGCCGCGGCCGGGGACTCCCGGCTGGCCGACGCGATCGGGGACGCGGCCGGCCGCTGGTTCCGCGCGGACACGGGGTATCCGGGGGCCTGGGAGCCGTCCGGGTCAGACTTCCTGTCCCCGGCCCTGACCGAGGCCGAGCTGATGGCACTGCTGCTCCCGGCGGCCGACTTCGCCAGCTGGCTGACCGCGTTCCTGCCGGGCATCGAGAACGGCGAGCCGGCGGCGCTGTTCTCGCCCGCGATCGTGTCCGACTCCAGCGACGGCCAGATCGCGCATTTGCACGGCCTGAACGCGAGCCGGGCCTGGTGCTGGCGCCGGATCGCCGAGACACTGCCGGCCGGCGATCCGCGGGCCCGGCCGGCCCTGGAGGCGGCGCGGGTGCACGCCGGCGCCGCCCTGCCGCACGCGGTCGGCGATCACTACATGGTCGACCACTGGCTGGCCGCCTACGCCGTGCTGCTGCTGAGCTAGCCAGGCGGAACGACGGACTGGGGACCGGCTCGCTACGGTGCTGGGGTGAGCAACCCGCGGGCACCGTCGCCGGCCGGCCGGCTCGCCGCGCTCGGGTTCGCCGACACGGCCGCGGCGCTCGGCGTGCTCACCGACGACCTGGGGCTGGACGTGACCGGCGCCGATGCGCCGGTGGTCGAGGCGCTGGCCGCCGCGGCCGACCCGGGACTGGCCCTGACCGGCCTGGCCCGCCTGGAGCCGGGCCAGGAGCTGCTGGGCGCGCTGCGATCCGATCCCGGGCTGCGGGCCAGGCTGGCCGCGGTGCTGGGAACGAGCACCGCGCTCGGCGAGCAGCTGCGACGCCACCGGGACGACTGGCGGCTGCTGGCGGGTTCGGAGTCCGGCCTGCGGCCAGCCCCGGGGCAACTCGCCGCCGACCTGGCCCGTGCGGCCAGCCCGGACGAGCTCCGGCTGGCGTACCGGCGCTGGCTGCTGCGGCTCGCGGCCAGGGACCTGACCGGCGCCGCGGCGCTGGAGGAGGCCATGGCCGGGCTGGCTGACCTGGCCGGAGCGGCCCTGGCCGCGGCCCTCGGGTTGGCCGCGACGGCCCTGCCAGGCGATGCTGTCCCTTGCCGGCTCGCCGTGATCGCGATGGGCAAATGCGGCGGCGGCGAGCTGAACTATGCCAGCGACGTCGACGTCATCTTCGTCGCCGAACCGGCCCAGCCGGCCGATCAGGAGCGGCCCGGGGACGAGGCGGCCGCCCTGCGAACCGCGACCAGGCTGGCCCGGGGCCTGATCAGGATCTGCTCGGAGGCGGGCCTGGAGGGCAGCCTGTTCCCGGTCGACCCGAACCTGCGGCCGGAGGGCCGCCACGGCCCGCTGGTGCGGACCCTGGCCAGCCACCTCGCCTACTACCAGCGCTGGGCCAAGACGTGGGAGTTCCAGGCCCTGCTCAAGGCCAGGCCGGTGGCCGGCGACGCCGGGCTCGGCCGCGCCTACATCGAGGCGGTGGCGCCGCTGGTGTGGACGGCTGCCCAGCGCGAGGACTTCGTGCCCGATGTGCAGGCGATGCGGCGGCGGGTGGTCGCGAGCCTGCCGGCCGCCGGGGCCGGGCGGGAGCTGAAGCTCGGACCCGGCGGCCTGCGCGACATCGAGTTCGCCGTCCAGCTGCTGCAGCTCGTGCACGGCCGGGCCGACGATTCGCTGCGGGAACAGGCCACCCTGCCGGCGCTGGATGCGCTGGCCAGGGGCGGCTACGTCGGCCGGGCCGACGCGGCCGGACTAGCCGAGGCGTACCGGTTCCTGCGCGCGGTCGAGCACCTGCTCCAGCTGCGGCAGCTCCGCCGCACGCACGCGCTGCCGGTCGACCCGGTCATCTTGCGCCAGCTCGGCCGGGCCCTGCGGCAGATGAGCGACCCGGTCCTGGCTGAGGACGTCAGGGCCGATCCGGCCCAGGAGCTGACGGTCACCTGGCGCCGGCACGCAGCCACGGCCAGGCAGCTGCACGAGAAGCTGTTCTACCGCCCGCTGCTCGACGCGGTCGCGCGGCTGCCAGGGGACGTGATCCGGCTGACCTCCCAGGCCGCGGCGGCCCGGCTGGAAGCGCTCGGCTACGCCGACCCGGCCGGCGCGCTCCGGCACATCGCCGCGCTCACCGACGGGATGTCCAGGAAGGCGGCGATCCAGCGGGCGCTGCTGCCCGCCATGCTCGGCTGGTTCGCCGACGCTCCCAGGCCTGACGCCGGGCTGCTCGCGTTCCGCCAGGTGAGCGAGGCGCTCGGCGCGTCGCCGTGGTACCTGCGGCTGCTGCGGGACGACACCAACGTCGCCTGGCGGATGGCCAGGCTGCTGGCCTCGAGCCGGTACGCGACCGATCTGCTGCTGCGGGCGCCAGGGGCGGTCGCGATGCTCGGCGACGAGAACCTGCTCCGCCCGGCCGACCCGCCGAGCCTGCGAGCCGAGGCCCAGGCGCTGGTACGGCGGCACGCCAGGCGCGAGGGGCCGGACGGGCCGCCCGGGCGCGACGGGCCGCCTGGCCGGGACGCCGCCGCGGCTGGCC
>JBPCKO010000066.1:0-7159 GCA_051004215.1 Streptosporangiaceae bacterium
GGGCCTTCTATCGCTCCGAGTTGTACGCCATCGCAGCGCGCATCGACGAGCACATCGTCCGATGGGCCATGCAGAAGTTCAAACGACTCCGGGGACGGCCCAACCGGGCGTGGCGCTGGCTCGATGCCGCACGACAGCGACAGCCGACGCTGTTTGCCCATTGGCATCTCCTCCCCTCGCCGACACGCCGGACTGTGGGAGCCGTATGACGGGAGACCGTCACGTACGGTTCTGCGAGAGCGAGAGCGAGAGCGAGAGCGAGAGGGGGAGGTTCCCTCCCGCTACTCACCAGGACACGGGGACTTCAATTTGGATACTGGTGGACGTCTGCGGTGTGCCCCGGCGCTGCGGCGAGCTTTTCGTCGTCGGTAAGCAGGGGGAAGCCGAGGGACTCGGCGAGTGCGACGTACATTGCATCGTAGGCGGTGAGATTGTGACGCACCTCGAATGCTCGTGCTTGCAGCGGCTGCATCGGGTGGCGGACGATCCGCAGACCGGCGTAGTCGGCGAGCATCTCCAGCGCCCGTTCGGCACTGATCTGGACTTCGGGCTTCGCCGTAATGGATAGGCCGCGCACGACGCTGGAGATCTCGGCGTCGATGAGAGCCGGCGCGTGCACGGTCCGGGCTAGGCGCTGGCGGAGGAGTTCGTCGCCTGGCTTGCTGGCGAGCAGCCGGATGACGATTGAGCAGTCGACGACGCAGGTCACCGTCGGCCGTCCTCCATGAAGGAGCGCACGTCCTCGGCCGCATAGCGGACGGGATCGCGCTTGGCGATCGCTGCCATCACGTCCTCGATCGGCGGCACCGCCGCCTCGCTGGCCATCAGGTCCCTAAGGAAGGACGACAGGGAAACGCCCTGCGCCTCGGCCCTGGCCTTGAGCGCGTTGAGGACGCTTACTGGCACATCGCGGACCTGCACAACCGTCGTATCCATGCAATCATGGTACGCCGTCTTCATGCAGTCTGCATGAAGACGGCGTACCGCCTGGAACGGCGCTGTTGCGCTGGTCAATCGCGGATGGCGGGATACCGATCCGGTGACTTCAACTCGCGCGACCCTGGTCTTTGCTTGCAGGGTGTCATAACTGCGTCCACGGCTGACGGGCAGCACGGCTCAGTCCGGGATGCGGTACTGGCGTCGGGTCAGCAGCAGGCCAGAGCCTCGGTTCGCAGTACCGTCATGTCAGGATCGCCTCCCAGGTACACGAGAGGTACATCGGGGGTGCGCCCGAGGTACATCGGGTTGCCGGCTAGGCCGATGGCGTCGTCGGTGGCCGGCCCGCCAGGCAGGCAAGCTCGCTGGGCGTCGCACTCGTAGGTCTCCTGCCGGAACGGGACACTGGCGGGGGCGGCTGCCGGCATTGGCATGCGTTGCGGTCCGCCGACTCCGCAAGCTCAGCATGGGGGACCTCGCCGGTGTCCACCACGTACTGGGCCACCTCCCGGAGCTTGATGTTCAGGTGCTGGGAGGCCCGGCGCAGCACTGCGAAAGCCTGATCGGCGGTGATGCGCTCGCGCTCGATGAGGATGCCCTCGGCCTGCCCGATTACCTCCCGGGAGGCGAGCGCCACGCGCAGGTTCTCGACCCGGTGAATCTCACCGCTGAGGGCCGTGTTCGCGTCCTCGAGCGCCTCGGCGGCGCCGAGGGCGGCGCCGGCGTGGGCGGCGAAGATCAGCGCCTTGGTCCGGTCGGTGGCGCCGTAGGCCCGGGGCAGCCGGGCGTAGAGGTTGAGCGCCCCGAGCGTCCCGCTGGCCGCCAGCCGGCACGACAGCACGCTCCGGATGCCGAGGGCGACGGCCCGGGGGCCAAAGCGCGGCCAGCGCGGGTCCTCGGCCAGGTCCTCGGCGTAGACGGTCGCCTCGCTCGTGAGGGTGTCGAGGCCGGGGCCCTCGCCCGCCTCGTGCCGGACCTTGCCGATCTCCAGGGCGACGGGGTCGGAGTACACCGGCGTGGTGACCTCGGGCCCCGTCAGCAGGGAGATGCCCGCCGCGTCACACCCCTCGACGGTGACGACGGCGAAGCCGACAATCTGCTGCAACGTACCCCGGACCGTCGGGTCGGAGAAGAGGGTACGGGTGATCCCGGCGAAGACGCTGGCCAGCTCGCCGTAAGGCCGGCCGGTCTCTGTCATGCCTCCCTCCGGACTGCGTTGCACCCGGCTGGCCGCTGCGCTCGCCGGGGGTTGTCTTCCCGCTGCCGGTGGCATCGCGCCACGATGCAAGATCGCTCGGGCGGGCGCCGGGCCCCGTGATCGTCGCGCCGGCGGATCCCGGCGGCTCTGGGACGCCGACTGCGGCAGGCTTGTGCGGTGGCGCCGTAGCCGCTCGTCGGCAGGATGTCGTTGCCCGGCGGTGTGCGGGTCAGTGAGATCCCGGCGCCTCGACGGCATGCGTCCACCTCGGCCGGCAACGCCTCGGCCAGCACTGCCTTTCGCAGCGGCAGCGTGCGCTCCGGCCGAAGGGTTGCGGTCCTCGCTACCGTCCCGATCTTCATGACCGGCCTCCGCCGTCTCGTGGTCGGCCGAAGCCGGTGGCGGACATGACCGCTTACCGGCCCCAGAGGGTTTCGAGAGCCGCAGCCACGCTTGATCGGAGCCGACGACGACCGGTGATGCCCTGCCGCACCGGGACGACCCGCCTGGTTTCAGGGGTCGGCCACACCCGCCGCGTCGGCTCTTACATTTTAACCCCGGCAGCGAAACGCCCGCCAGCCGTATGCATCCGGGGCCGCTGGCCAGACTGCGGCCGAGCCGGGCCCAGACGCTGGCGGCTGCCGCCGGCCTTGACGTCGGCGGCTGGGCAGGGCCACAGTGGCACCTCATGGTCATGGTGACCCGGGCACTCGCCGAGCGCATCTCCGAGGTCGCCCGGCTGCTGGAGGCCGACGAGGATCCGGATGCGGCACTGCGGCGGCTGACCGGCCTGGGAGTCGAGCTGGTCCCCGGCGCTACCGGTGCGGCGGTGACCGTGGCCGCAGACGATCACGCGCTGACCTTCGCCGCGTCTGGCCCCCGGGTCGACGAGTTGCACCGGCTGCAGTTCGCCGCTGGCGAGGGGCCGGTGGTGGAGACCTTGCGGCACAACGAGCCCCGGCAGGTGAGCGACACCGCTGCCGAGCGCCGCTGGCCGGAGTTCTGCCGGGCAGCCGCCGAGACCGGGTTCGGCAGCTGCATCGTGCTGCCGCTCCGCACGGACCGCCGGCCGGCCGGCGCGGTCGCGCTGTACGGGCGGGACCCGAACGCGTTCCGGGGCGCGCCGTACGACATCGCGCTGCTGTTCGCCGCGCAGGGCGGCACGGCCGTCCACAACACCGCCCTCTACCGGGCCTGCCGCCAGATGGTGGACAACCTGCACACCGCGCTGGAGTCGCGCGCGATCATCGAGCAGGCCAAGGGCATCCTGCGCGCGGAATACGGTGTCTCCCCGGACGAGGCGTTCGGCCTGCTGAGCCGGGTGTCACGCAACACCAACCGGAAGATACGGGATATCGCGGCAGAACTCGTGCGCGGCGGGGACCGCAGGCAGTTCCGCCCCGCGCGCCCGCGCCGGCCGAAGCCATGACCGGCCGGCCGGACAGGCGACGGTCGCGGCTGCGGGTCTTGACGGCGTGCGGCCATCTGTGCGCCACAGCGCCGCGGCGGTCCGCCCGGTGGATGCCGTCCTGGGCCGCGAGCCCGGCACCGACCACGGCGGCGCTGGCCACCCCCGGCGATCGGCCGGGTTGGCAACTACAGGCCATGCCGCCCAGGCGCGCCTAGTCTTGCCAGGGCCACAATCCCGAGGTATGCATGCACTCCTCGGCCTCAGCCAGCAGGACCGAAGCGCCCGGGTGCTCGGCCAGCATGTCGTGGTGCCATTGAGCGGCGCTGAGGCCCTTGGCGCACGCCTGTGCCGCCTGCACCGCGATTGCCTTGACGTGCGGGCCGCACGAGGACTCCTCCAGCCTTTCAACCGGTAGCGGACCCTCGATCCCCGACAAGTCGGCCCAAGACAGATCTTCGTGCGCCATGACGCCAGCTCCTTCCTTCGCCGCTCGGCCTCGCCGCTCTGACCGCGCCTGCGAGGTTGTCGTTCATAATTACAGAAGGCCTGGAACGGAGAGCACTGCCCCGCCAGCATCAAGGTCACCGGCAACGCGATCATCCGCTCAGGGAGCGGGTGGCCGATCAGCGGTGTGACCCGCTGCGGTGAGCGGTCACCGGACTGCCGGGGGTAGAACTGCGCTGCACTCGCCGGCGTACTGCAGCTCGCCTGGTCTGTTGCTCTTTCCGGTCGGTGGGGCTAGCGTGGGTGGTGCCTTCGACAGTGAGGGTTGACACGGCGTATCCCGCCGGCGACCCGAGGGGCGCGGCTGTGTCCGTTTCTCCGCTGTCGGTAAGCTCGACCGGAACAGTCGCCGACACCTGGCCGCACCTGGCTCAAGGCTACCACTGCGTCGGCACGCTTCCTTGCCCTGCGGCCTTTCCTGCCCTCGCTGCCGGCGTCGGCCGTCCCTGGCTGGACGGCGTCATCGCACGAGCGACCGCGGACAGGATGATTGTTCCGCTGTCCTGCTGCCTTCCTTGCGACCGGAGCCGGCCCGGTACCGCCGGCAACTGCCTGAGTCTGCCCACGGGGCTTACGTCATTCTCGTTCCGGGACCCGGCTCGGCTGCGCAGCACAGCCCGGAATTGCTTCATATGTCGGCCCGCATGCAGTTGGGAATGCCCGTGGTCACGGGTTTCCGTACTGTCCTCGTCTCAATCACACTCGCGGCAGGGACCCGGGGGCGGTGCGCGATGAGTCTTTCCATTCACGAGCAGCGGCTGCTCAGGAGAATCGACGAGCTGGTGCGCTGCTCTGACCCGCACCTGGCGTCGATGCTGATGGTCTTCAACCGTCTCAGCGCCGGCGAGCCGATCCCCGGTCGTGAGCAACTGCAGGCCCTGGACCGCAATCGCAAGATCGTGGCCGCTGTACTGCTGGCAGCAGTCTCGGCACTGGCGCTGCTGACCCGCGCGGCCGGGATGTGCGCCCGCGTCCTGGCCAGATCGGCACCGCGACTGCGGATCACGGCACGCGTGCGAGCCAGGGCGGGTTCTCGAGAGCATCAGCCAGCTGAGCCGAAGACGCCCCCGAGGAGCACCTTCGGAGGGTGCGCGAACTAGCCGTCGGCCAGCTGTGCCGAGTCAATTCGAATTGCGAGATGAGCCCTGCCGGGCCGGGCAGGCGGGACCTCCTGAAAACGAATTACAACCAAAGATCGATGAGCGCGGCAGTTTAGTAGTCGGCCAGGTGGCCTTTAGCAGGCGCAAATCGCCAGGGCGTGGCAGGCCAGCCGGCGAGGATCGAGGAAACATGCCCAGGATTCATGAGCCGGCGCCGCCGGCAAGCCCGGCACCGTCGGCGCGCAGCATCCGCTGGCACGTCAGGTGGGGCGCGGCGATCACCGCGCTGGGCGGCCTGCTGTTCGGCTACGACACCGGCGTGATCTCCGGTGCGCTGCTGTTCATCGGCAAGGACTTCCACGGCCTGACCTCCTTCGACAAGGAGCTGCTGACCAGCCTGCTGCTGGTGGGGGCGGTGGCCGGGGCGCTGATCGCGGGCCGGGTCGCGGACAAGGTGGGCCGCCGCCCGACCGTGCTGGGCACGGCGGCGCTGTTCACCGCCGGCGTGCTGCTGGCGGCGTTCTCCCCCAGCTACGACGTGCTGCTGGTCGCCGGGTCGTGATCGGGCTGGCGGTCGGCTCGTCGTCGATGGTGGTGCCGCTGTACATCGGCGAGATCGCGCCGCCGCGGGTCCGCGGGGCGCTGGTCAGTTTCAACCAACTGGCCATCACCTCCGGCATCCTGGTCTCCTACCTGGTGGACTACGGACTGTCGTCGTCGCAGAACTGGCGGCTGATGTTCGGGCTGGCCGCGATCCCGGCAATCGTCATGTTTGCCGGCATGCTGTTCCAGCATGAGAGCCCGCACTGGCTGGTTGCTCATGGCCGTCAGGACGAGGCCCGGACGATTCTGCATCAGGTCCGCGACGAGGGCGACATCGACGCCGAGATTGCCGAGGTACTCGAGGTGTCGAAGCGGCGAGCCAGGTTCCGCGAGCTGCTGCAGCCGGCCCTGCGCAAGATGGTGACCATCGGGGTGGTGATGGCGGTCTTCCAGCAGATCACCGGCATCAACACGATCATCTACTACGCCCCGACCCTGCTGGCCAACTCCGGGTTCGGCAACTCGGCCGCGCTGCTGGCCAACGTCGTCAACGGCGTCGTCAACGTCGGCATGACGATCGTGGCGATCCTGCTGCTGGACCGCGTGGGCCGGCGCCCGCTGCTGCTCAGCGGCACCACCGGGATGGTCGCGGGAATGCTCGTGATAGCGCTCACCTTCCTGATCGGCGGCAGCCACCTGCACGGAACCGGCGCCTACATCGCGATCGCCCGGCTGCTGATCTACACCGGCTCGTTCGCGATCGGGCTCGGCCCGGTGTTCTGGCTGCTGATCAGCGAGATCTACCCGGTGAAGATCCGGGGCCGCGCGATGAGCCTGGCCACCATGACCAACTGGGGCGCGAACTTCGTCGTGACGATCTCCTTCCTCACCCTGCTCGGGGCGATCGGCGACGCGGGCACGTTCTTCCTGTTCGGCGGCCTCAGCATCGTCGCCCTGGTCTACTTCCAGCGGCGGGTACCCGAGACCAGGAACCGCAGCCCGACGGCGATGGAGCGCGAGGTCGACGTGCCACTGCCGGCCCAAGCCGGCGAAGGGCAGCCCGGGCCAGGATCCCTGGCAGCGTGAACAACACCGTGGAGGGCAGCGTGACAGCGCCATCGGGTGAGCAGTACCAGATCAGCCACGGGACGCAGACCGCCGTGATCACCGAGGTCGGCGCTGGCCTGCGCCAGTACACCGTCGCCGGCAGGGACGTGCTGGACGGATACGGCGCCGGTGAGATGTGCACCGACGCGCGCGGACAGACGCTCATCCCGTGGCCGAACCGGATCCGGGCCGGCCGCTACACCTCGCACGGCTCTGCGCTACAGCTGGACCTGACCGAACCGGACAAGGGCGGGGCGATCCACGGGCTGACCCGCTGGGCGCCGTGGCTGCCGGCCGGCCGGCAACAGAAACAGGCACCGTCTCGGCACGTGCTGCATGCCCGCCCCGGCTGGCCGTTCG
>JBPCKO010000067.1:0-13114 GCA_051004215.1 Streptosporangiaceae bacterium
GGTCAGGGGCCGTTTGCGTGGTCTACGAGATCTCACATGTCGTAATAGAGCTCGAACTCGTGCGGGGTCGGGCGCAACTGGATGGGCAGCACCTCGTGCTCTCGCTTGTAGGCGATCCACGTCGAGATCAGGTCCTCGGTGAAGACCCCGCCCTCCAGCAGGTACTCGTGGTCGGCCTCGAGGGCGTCGAGCACGGCGTCGAGTGAGGCCGGCACCTGCGCGACGTCGGCCAGCTCGTCCGGCGCCAGCTCGTAGAGGTCCTTGTCGACCGGCGTCGGCGGCTCGATCTTGTTCTTGATGCCGTCCAACCCCGCCATCAGCATCGCCGAGAACGCCAGGTACGGGTTCGAGGACGGGTCGGGGCAGCGGAACTCGAGGCGCTTGGCCTTGGGGTTGCTGCCCGTGATCGGGATGCGGATGCAGGCCGAGCGGTTGCGCTGGCTGTAGACCAGGTTGACCGGCGCCTCGAAGCCGGGGACGAGACGGTGGTAGCTGTTGATCGTCGGGTTGGTGAAGGCCAGCAGCGACGGGGCGTGGTGCAGCAGGCCGCCGATGTAGTAGCGCGCCATGTCCGACAGCCCGGCGTAGCCGACCTCGTCGTAGAACAGCGGCTCGCCGTCCTTCCACAGCGACTGGTGGCAGTGCATGCCCGAGCCGTTGTCGCCGATGACCGGCTTCGGCATGAAGGTGGCCGACTTGCCGTACTCGTTCGCCGTGTTCTTGACGATGTACTTGAACAGCATCATGTCGTCGGCGCCCTGGAGCAGGGTGTTGAACCTGTAGTTGATCTCCTGCTGCCCGGCCGAGCCGACCTCGTGGTGGCCGCGCTCGACGGTCATGCCGGCGTCCTCGAGCCGCACGGCGATCTCGTCGCGCAGGTCGGCGAAGTGGTCGGTGGGGGAGACGGGGAAGTAGCCGCACTTGGTGCGGGCCTTGTAGCCCAGGTTGCCGCCGACCTCGTCGCGGCCGCTGTTCCACGCCGCCGACTCGGAGTCGATCTTGTAGAAGCTGCCCTGCGGCTGGGAGTCGAACTGGATCGAGTCGAAGACGTGGAACTCGGCCTCGGCTCCGAAGAAGCAGGTGTCGGCGATGCCGGAGCCCTTCAGGTAGGCCTCCGCCTTCTTCGCCACGTTGCGCGGGTCGCGGGAGTACGCCTCACCGGTGATCGGGTCGTGGATGAAGAAGTTGACGATCAGGGTCTTGCGGGTCCGGAACGGGTCCAGCCGGGCGCTCGTCGCGTCCGGGAACAGCTGCATGTCGGACTCGTGGATCTCCTGGAAGCCGCGGATCGACGAGCCATCGAACATGAGCCCGTCGGTGAAGGCGCGCTCCTCGAAGGCCCCGGCCGGCACCGTGAAGTGCTGCATCGTCCCCGGCAGGTCGCAGAACCTGACGTCGACAAAGTCGACACCCTCGTCGGCTATATAGCGCAGGACCTCGTCACCGCTTGAAAACATCAATACTCCCTTGCTCGCTCACCTGCCTCCGGCCGGCGGGTGAGTCTGCACGAGGCTAGCGATGCGCGGTTTCCTGCCCGTGTCCCCGATGTTTCCGCCGCGTTACGCAGGTGATCGTGTGCTAACGCCCGCCAGGCGGCGTCCCCCGTCGGCCGGCCCCGTTCGGCTGAGTACTGTGAAGTCGTGACCGATCAGTCTCAGCCCGCCGCGGGGCGGGTGACCAGGGCAAGTACCGCTGATCAACAAGGTTACCCCGGCAAGGATCTGGGCTTCCCGCTGGACGGCCCGGGCGCGATCGCGGGCATGGCCCGCCGGATCGGCGCGCTGTTCACCGACTGGCTGGTGTGCTCGTTCGTCGTCGTCGTCGTGATCAGGCCGCCCAGCTCGCAGGTCGGCCTGTGGACGCTGGGCATCTTCGCCGCCCAGGACTTCATCTTCACCGCCCTGCTCGGCCTGACCCCGGGCAAGCAGCTGCTGCGAATCAGGGTGGTCAGGCTGGACGGCGGGATGATCGCCGGCTGGGCGCTGGTGCGGACGTTGCTGCTGCTGACGGTCGTGCCGCCGCTGCTGACCGACCGTGACCTGCGCGGCCTGCACGACCGCGCCGCGAATACCGCCGTCGTCAGGTTGTGACGGTCTGAGTCGCTGACCTTCGCGGGTTAGCGGACCTTCGGCCGTGGCGGCTTGGGCATCCGGCCGGTGCGGGGCATCGGGCCGCGCGGCGGCTGCAGCTGGGACGGCATCGCCTTGAGCCGGCTGTTCAGGTCGTTGACAGCGGCCGGCTTGAGCTCGCGGGGCATCTTCATCAGCGTCCGCTGCAGCTTCTTGACCGGGATCTGGCCCTTCTCGCCGCCGACCTGGATTTCGGAGATCGGGACGGCGTAGGCGATCCGCGAGATCCGCTTCTTCTCGGCGCTGAGCAAGCTGGACAGGCCGTTCGGGGAACCCTCGCCGATCAGGACCACGCCGGGCCGGCCGACGACGCGGTGGACGATATCCATGTTGCGGTTGCCCGCCACCGCGGGCGTGACGGTCCAGTTGCCGCGCATCGTCTGGACTACCGCGGCGGCGGCGCCCGGCTGCCCGGCGATCGCCTTGTACTGGGCCGACTGCGCATACCGGCCGAACAGCAGCATCGTGGTCAGCAGCCCGAGCAGCACGCCGAGCGGGATCAGAAGCCAGGCCAGCCCGGTCAGCAGCCCGACGACCACCAGCACGACGAGCACGCCGACGCCGCTGCCGATGATGATCGGCATTGCCCGGGGATCGGACTTGCGGATGACGCCGGCCACCATCACGATCTGCTTGATCCGCCCGGCCTGGGTCGGGTCCTCGTTCGCGGCCTTGGCCGCCTTTTTCGGCGCCTGCGCCGCAGCGCCGCCGGGCTTCTTAACCATGCACGTGAGGATACGAGGAACCGGTTCGCTGCGCGAACGCCGCCCGGTACAGCTGGCCGGCCCGGTAGGACGAGCGCACCAGCGGGCCCGACATGACCCCGGCGAATCCGAGCGCCAGCGCTTCGTCGCCGAGCTCGGTGAACTCCTGCGGCCTGACCCAGCGGTCCACCGGGTGATGCCGGGGCGATGGCCGCAGGTACTGGGTGATGGTCAGCAGGTCGCAGCCGGCCGCCCGCAGGCCGGCCATCGCCGCGCTCACCTCGGCCCGCTCCTCGCCCAGGCCGAGGATCAGGTTCGACTTGGTGATCAGGCCGGCCTCCTTGGCCGCGGTCAGCACGGCGAGCGAGCGGGCGTACCGGAATCCGGGCCTGATCTGCCGGAAGATTCGCGGCACGGTCTCGATGTTGTGCGCCAGCACCTCGGGCCCGGCGGCGAACACCTCGGCCAGCTGGGCCGGGTCGGCGTTGAAATCGGGGATCAGCAGCTCGACTCCGCAGCCCGGCACGGCGGCATGGACTTCGGCACAGGTCCTGGCGTACAGCCAGGCGCCCCCATCGGCCAGGTCGTCCCTGGCCACGCCGGTGACCGTCGCGTAGCGCAGCCCCATCGTGGCCACCGACCCGGCCACCCGGCGCGGTTCGCCGGTGTCCAGCGGACCTGGCTTGCCGGTCGCGATCTGGCAGAAATCGCACCGTCTGGTGCACTGGTCGCCGCCGATGAGGAACGTGGCCTCGCGGTCCTCCCAGCACTCGAAGATGTTCGGGCAGCCGGCCTCCTCGCAGACCGTGTGCAGGCCCTCGCGCCTGACCAGCTGCTGCAGTTCGGTGAACTGAGGCCCGGTCCGCAGCCGGGTCTTGATCCACGGCGGCTTGCGCTCGATCGGGGTCTGGCTGTTGCGCGCTTCGATCCGCAGCAGGCGGCGCTCTTCCGGTGCGACTACCACGACCTCAGCCTATGTCCCCGGATCCGGTCCCGGCGGCGCTGGCTGGGGGCCCGGTGTCAGCCTGGGGTGCGGTGCCAGCTGCTGCTGCGGAGGCCTGGCGGGCCAGGCGACGGTGCCTGGCCAGGTAGAGCAGGCAGCCCGCCAGTCCGGCCAGCACCCCGCCGAGGCCGGCCGTGATCAGCAGCCAGCGGGCGCCCAGCACGGTGAGCAGCCAGGCCGCGACGGCCATGCCAGCCGAGATGCCGCCGAACAGCACCCCGGAGTACACCGCGAACACCCGGCCCGCGAGCGCTGGCGGAACCCGGTGGCCAAGGAAACTGCGGGTCGCGACCGTCTCGAACCCGTTGGCCAGTCCGCCGGCCGCATAGGCCAGGACAGCCTGCCAGAGCACCGCGGCCGTTCCGGCCAGGGTGACCCCGACCCCGGTCAGCACGGTCCCGGCCAGCGCGCCAGCGACCAGCCAGCGCCGCCCGAGGCGGCCGCCGGCCAGCGTTCCCGCCACCATGCCCGCGGTCCAGCCGGCCACGAGCAGCGAGTAGCCGGTCGGGCCCGCGCGCAGCACGTGCTCGGCGAAGACGACCTCGGCGACCACGGCCATGTTCGCGAACGCGGTCATGACCCCGACGATCAGCACCAGCAGCCCGGCGTCGGCGTCCGCGCGCAGGTAGCTCATCCCGGCCCGCAGCTGAACTCCGAGCCCGGCCCGGTGCTCGCCGGAGCCCGGCCCGGGGCCGGCCAGCCGCAGCGCGGCGATCCCGGCCGCCGCTGCCGCGTACAGCCCGGCATTGACCAGCAGGGCCAACGCCGAGCCGCTGACCGAGATCATCAGCCCGGCCAGCAGCGGACCGATCGTGAAGCCGATCCAGGTCGCGGCCTGCAGGTAGCTGTTGGCCTTGATCACCATCCGGTCGGGCACCAGCTGCGGCACGATCGAGGCGAGGCCCGGCTGCAGGACGGCCGCGCACACGCCAAAGCCCCCCGACAGCAGCAGCGTCGCGGTCAGGCCGGTGGCCGGGACCAGGGCCAGCGCGATGGCCGCCTCGGCCGCCGCGGCCACGACGAGCACGGCTTTGACCGGCAGCCGGTCGAGCAGCAGGCCGGCCACCGGGGCCAGCGCGCTGATCGGCACGGTGATGGCCAGGAACACGGCCGCGACGGCCCAGGACGCGTGCGAGGACTGGAACACCCGGTTGGCCAGCGCCACCATCGCGAGGCCGTCGCCGGCGGCGTTGACCGCCTGCAGCACGATCCCCAGCGGCAGCGCGCGCGGCGAGCCGGGAATACCACGTCGGGAAGTTCCGGCTGAACGCCTGTCGGCCGGGGTGCGGGCGCGAGCAGGCGCTGCCTGCGTCCCTGACACGATTGACCTCCTTATAGGCACTTGCACTAACTGGCGGCCCCGCGCGGATAGTCCTGCCCGGGCTGGTGACGGCCCTCACATCGGCCGCCGGGCGCGGCCGGGCCTGCCTAACCGAGGTGACGGGAGGGCGGCGGGTCGGGGATCATGAGTGCCATGCCAAGCCAGTTCGATCCGCCGTCCGGTACCCGCGACTTCCTCGCGGCTGAGTTCTCCAAGCGCGAGCACGTGTTCTCCGTGCTGCGCTCGGTGTTCGCCAGCTACGGGTTCGAGCCGCTGCAGACGCCCGCATTCGAACGGCTCGACGTGCTGCTCGGCAAGTACGGTGACGAAGCCGACAAGCTGGTCTTCAAGATCCTCCGGCGGGGCGAGCACGAGGCGACCGGCGAGGCCGATCTGGCCCTGCGCTACGACATGACGGTGCCGCTGGCCCGGGTCGCCGCGGCCTACGGCAGCCGGCTGCCCGCTCCGTACAAGCGGTACGCGATGGGACCGGTCTGGCGGGCCGACCGGCCGGGGCGGGGACGCTACCGTGAGTTCACCCAGTGTGACGTCGACATCCTCGGCTCCGACTCACCGCTGGCCGACGCTGAGGTCCTGTGCGTGCACCACGACGCGATGGCCGCCCTCGGGCTGTCCGGCTTCCGCATCCAGGTCAACTCCCGGCGGGTGCTGTCCGGGCTGCTCGAGGTGTTCGGTGTTCCCGGGGAGCTCGGCACCGGCGTGCTGACGTCGCTCGACAAGCTGGACAAACTCCGCCCGGACGAGGTGACCGACGAGATCGCGGCCCGCGGCCTGGCCAGGGACGCGGCTGCCAGCCTGGTCGGCGCGGTCGCGGCCCCGGACGCCGCCGACAGCATCCGGCGTCACCTGAAGCCCAGCGACACCGGGATGGCCGGGCTGGAAGAGGTCGACCGGCTGGTCGCCCTGGTCGGGGCCCAGGTGCCGCCCGAGCGCGTGGCGTTCGAGCCCCGGATGGTCCGCGGGCTGAGCTATTACACCGGCCCGATCTGGGAGATCGCCGCGGCCGGGGTGCCGGGATCGCTGGGCGGAGGCGGCCGCTACGACCACCTGATCAGCCAGCTTGGCGGTCCGGACGTTGCCGCGACCGGGACGTCGCTGGGCATCGAGCGGATCCTGATGCTGCTCGCCCCCGATGACGGGGCCGGCCGGGCCGGGCGGATCGACGTGGCCGTCACCGTGCTCGGCGCTGACCTGGCCGCGGACTCCTTCGCGCTGGCCGGCCAGGCTCGTGCGGCCGGGCTGCGGGCCAGCGTCTACCTGGGGTCATCGGGCAAGCTCGGCAAGCAGCTGAAGTGGGCCTCCGATCAGGGCGCGGGCTGGTGCCTGATCTACGGCGCCGCCGAGCGCGATTCGGGCATCGTGACAGTCCGCGACCTGGGCCGGGCCGAGCAGGAAGCCGTGCCGGCCGCGGAGCTGACCGGGTACCTCGCCGCCAGGGCGGCGTCGGCCGATGCCTGAGCGCACCTTCACCGACCCCGCGACCTGGTTCGCCAGCCTCCCGGGTGTGGTGGTCGCCGCGGGCGGGCTGATCACCGACCCGGCCGGGCGGGTCCTGCTGGTGAAGCCGAACTACCGGGATCACTGGACGATCCCGGGCGGGATCTGCGAGCACGGCGAGCCGCCGCAGGACGGCGCCGCCCGGGAACTGGCCGAAGAGCTCGGCCTGACGATCCCGGTCGGCCGCCTGCTGGCGGCCGACTGGTCGCAGCCTTACGGCCTGGCTGCGCGCCCGATCCTGCATTTCGTCTTCGACGGCGGCGAGCTCGCCGACGGCGCCGGCATCGTCGTGCAGGAAGAGGAGCTGGACGGGTTCGGCTTCGTCACCCCGGCCGACCTGGCCGCCCACCTGCCGCCCTACGGGCTGTCCAGGGTGAACGGCGCGCTCCGGGCGAGGACGGCGGGCAGCACGCTGTTCCTGCCGCACGAGTCCCGGTGAGCGTGCCGGGGTGCGCCAAGGTTTCGCCAACGTAAGGGCAACGTTGTGACAACGGCGCCGCGGTAGAAACGGTCCGGAAGATACCCGAGCGCGGGGAGGACGGATGAACGCGGCGACAGAGAAGGCGGCAGCCGGTCAAGGGGCCGGTCGCGACGACGGCGTGCTGGCCGACCCGGCCTGGCTGGGCGCGCACCTCTACGACCCTGGCGTGCGGGTGATCGAAGTCGACGTCAGCCGGGCCGCCTACGACGACTGGCACATCGATGGCGCCATGCTGTGGAACATCTACGCGGACCTGAAGGATTCCGGCTACCGGACCGTGGGCACCGCCGCGATGGAACGCCTCGTGGAGCGTTCGGGTATCGCCCCGAACTCGACGGTGGTGTTCTACGGTTACGCGCCCGCGCTCGGCTTGTGGCTGATGAAGCTGTGCGGGCATGTCGATGTGCGCATTCTCGACTGCTCCCGTGATACCTGGCGGGCCGGCGGGTACCCGTGGACCACCACCCCGAGCGCGCTGCCAGCCCCCGGCTACCGGCCTGGCCGCCCCGATCGCCGGATCCAGGCCGACCAGGGGGCGGTGCGCCGCGCCATCGGCCAGCCGGGTACCACGCTGGTCGACGTGCGGTCGGCGGCCGAGTACCGGGGAGAGTGTTTCTGGCCGTCCGGCGGGATGGAACCAGGCGGTCGCGCCGGTCACGTGCCGTCGGCTGTCCATCAGCCCATCGATGGCCTCTACAACGCCGACGGGTCGTTCCGCTCCGAGGCGGAGTTGCGCGGCATCTTGTCGCCCGCTGTCCTCGGCGGCGACGCCGAGCTGATCACCTACTGCACCATCGGAGGACGCGCGGCCACCGCCTGGTTCGTGCTGACCCACCTGCTCGGGCGGCACCGGGTCCGGGTCTACGGCGGGTCCTGGGCCGAGTGGGGCCGCATCGAAGGTGCACCAGTCGAGAGCACCTACGAGGTGCGGCCGTGAGCGAGATGCAATGGTCGCTGGAGAACCGGATCGCGCTGGTGACCGGTGCCTCGGCGGGACTAGGAGCCCGGTTTGCCCGGGTACTGCAAGCCGCGGGGGCGCACGTCATCGTGACCGGCCGCCGCGCCGACCCCCTCAGGGCGCTGGCCGGCGAATATCCGACCAGGATCGAGGCCCTCGCCGGCGACCTCACCGACGCCCGCCACCGTCAGGCCCTCTGCGACCTGGTTCGCGCTCACGGCAGGCTCGACGTGCTGGTCAACAACGCCGGCATCTGCGACGAAGGGCCGCTGGAGCAGCAGTCTCTGGACGATCTGCGGCGGGTGATCGAGGTCAACCTGGTGGCTGTGCTTGATATGTGCCGCCTGACGGGCGACCAGCTGTGCGCCGCCCAGGCGGCGAGCGTGATCAATGTCGCATCGATATTCGGGCTCGTCGCATCTCGCGGTCCGATGGCCGCGTACAACGCCACCAAGGGCGCCCTGATCAACCTCACCCGCCACCTGGCTGCGGTGTGGGGACAGGACGGCGTACGGGTCAACGCCCTGGCTCCCGGATACTTCCCCACCGACCTGACCGGCTTCCTCACCGATCCGGACTTCGTCCGGTCAATTCGCGACCGCACGCTGCTCGGCCGCATCCCTGGGCCCGGTGAACTCGACGGCCCGCTGCTCTTCCTCGCCTCCAGCGCCTCCAGCTACATGACCGGCCAGACCCTGGTTATCGATGGCGGATGGACCGCAACGTGACCAGCTGCCCGCCGGACGAATGCGCTGGCCGGTTCGCGCGCTACTCGGCCTGAATCCAGCCGAGCAGATCGGCCCGGTCAACCGTCTCCAGCAGAGCCGGGTGGCCGGCCGCCATGTGCCCCCGAATTACCCCGACTACCTCGTCGTCGCTGTCGCCGCGGGCAACGAACCCGCATTCGCACCGGATCAGTTTCGCCATCGCCCCTCCACCGAGCCGTGCTGGCTTCTGCAGGCAGCGTATTGCAAAGATGTTGGCGTGACTTTGGAGTCCGGGTACCCGGTTCGCATCCAGATCTGCGGGCCGCTGGCCGCCGAGCGCGAAAGCCAGCGGCTCGAGGCTCAGCTGCCCGGCCGCCAAGGCCGCCTGCTGTTCATCTATCTGGTCGCCAGCCGGCACCGCCAGATCCCGCGCGACGAACTAGCGGAAGCGCTGTGGCGCGAACCCGATCCGGCTGCGGTCGATGCCCGGCTCAATCCCTTGCTTTCCAAGCTACGCCGGGTCTTCGGGGCCGAAGCCGTGGACGGGCGGTCCACGATCCGGTTGCATGTGCCCGGGGCCTGGGTCGATCTCGAAGCCGCCGCCGAGGCGATCCACCGAGCCGAATCCTCGGTCGCCCAGCAGGACTGGGCGCGGGCGTGGGGGCCGTCGCTCACCGCGCTGCTCATAGCCGAGCGGGACTTTGTCCCCGGCGAAGATGCCCGCTGGATCGACGAGATCCGGCACCAGCAGGCGGAACTGCGCCTGCGCGCGCTGGAGTGCTACGCCGCAGCGGCGCTGGGACTCGGCGGGACTGAGCTTTCCGCTGCGGTCAGGGCCGGGCGGCAGCTGACCCGCCTCGCGCCGCTGAGGGAGAGCGGTTATCGCTACCTCATGGGTGCCCTCGCCGCCCAGCACAACCTCGCCGAGGCTCTCGGCGTCTACGGTGCGCTCTGCGAGTGCCTGCGGGATCAGCTCGGTGTCTCGCCTAGCCCCGCCACCCGCCAGCTGTTCGAACGGCTCCTGGCCGCGACCTGAGGACCGCGCCTAGAGGACAACCTAGCCCGCCGCCGCCTGCGGATCGGTGACTCCGGCCAGCCCCGACAGGCCGGACAGTTCCCGCCCGGCGGCCGCGCCGAGCACCTCGGCCAGATGCCGCTGCACCGGCTCGAGCATGGCGGGCACGCCGACCGGGCGGCCGAGCTCGGCCGACAGCGAGGTGACCGAGGCGTCGGAAATACCGCATGGCACGATCCGGTCAAACCAGCTCAGGTCGTTGTCGCAGTTGAGGGCGAAGCCGTGCATGGTGACGCCCCGGGACACCCTGATCCCGATCGCGGCGACCTTGCGGTCCTGGCGGCCGGCGGCCTCTGGACGGCTGGCCCGGCCGGGCACCCAGACGCCGCTGCGCCCGGCCACGCGCCCGGTCGCCAGCCCCGCCTCGGCGCACGTCCTGATCAGGGCCTCCTCGACCAGGCGCACGTACGCGACGACGTCGATCGGCTCGTCCAGCGCGACGATCGGGTAACCCACGAGCTGGCCAGGCCCGTGCCAGGTGATCTTGCCGCCCCGGTCGACCTCGATCACCGGGGCTCCGGGGTCGCCGAACGGCCGGTCGGCGGGCTCGGTGCGGCGGCCCGCCGTATAGACCGGCGGGTGCTCGAGCAGCAGGCAGACATCCGGGATCTGGCCTGCGGCCCGCCGGGAATGCAGGTCCCGCTGCAGGGCCCAGGCCTGCTCGTAGCCGATCGCCTCGGCCCCGAATCCGGCCTGGATGAAGACAAGCTCACGATCCATGCCAGCAGCCTATGCCGCCCCGCGGACCGTGCGTTGCCCGCTGACCCAGGCGCGGGGAGGCGGTCCTGATCGCGGTCCGCTAACCTTCTGCCTGCTATGGACAAGACGATCGATCCCGACGCGCTGATCGACCTCAGCCCGGACCAGCGGCGCAAGCTGATGCAGGCGCTAGTGGCGCTGGAGCAGGAAGATTCGCCGGTGCCCGGCGCCACCTGGAAGTGGCGCGCCGTCATCGTGTTCACGGTCGGCGCGTGCGTCTTCCTGGCCATCTGGATCGCCGTCCTCGCGCTGACCCTCCCCGCCTTCTACCACACCCGTAGCTGGCGCGGCGCCTGGGTCGGGTTCGACGTCGCCGAACTGACCATGTTCGCGGTCACGGGCTGGGCCGCCTGGCGGCGCCGCCAGATCGTGATCATCTGCCTCATCGTGCTGGCCACGCTGCTGCTGTGCGATGCCTGGTTCGACGTCGTCCTCGACCTGCGGACCGGCGCCTTCCTGCCCAGCCTGCTGTCGGCGCTGGCTATCGAGGTTCCGCTGGCCGTGCTATCGATTCTGATGGCCAGGCGGCTGCTGCAGTTGGCGATCGGCCAGATGATGCGCTACGAGGGCCTGACCGGCAAGGTCCCGCCGTTGTGGCAGATCCCGCTGCTCGGCCCGGCCGTCCGCACGCCGCTGGCCCGGCTGATGCAGCAGCGCCGGTGGCTGCGCGCGAAGAGCTCGCACCAGCGCTGGCGCCGCCGGGGTGGTCCGGCCGCCGGGGGAGCCGATGCGGGGCCGGCGCGGGAGAATCCGCCGGCCGCCTGACGCGTGACCGTGACGCGACGCGTGACGCCTTAGCGGCCCAGCTCGCGGGCCAGCGCCGAGACAATATCCGGCTGCTCGAAACTGAACCCGGCGGCCAGCAGCCTGGCCGGCACGACGCGCTGGCTGCCGAGCAGCTCGCTGGCCACCTCGCCGAGCACAGTCCGCAACGCCGCCGATGGCAGGGCGAGCAGCGCGGGCCTGTGCAGCGCCGCGGCGAGCGCCCTGGTGAACTCGGCGTTGGTCACCGGCTCGGGCGCGGTGAGGTTGTACGCGCCTTCGGCCTGCGGGTTGTCCAGCAGGAACCTGATCGCCCGCACCTCATCGGTCCGGCTGATCCAGCTGAAGTACTGCCGACCCGACCCGACCTTCGCGCCGAGCCCGAGCTGGAACGGCCGCAGCAGCTGGCCGAGCATGCCGCCATAGCGGGACAGCACCACGCCGGAACGGAAGTGGGCCACCCGGACGCCGGCCTCGCGGGCCGGGCCGGCCGCCGCCTCCCAGTCCCTGACCAGGCCGGCCAGGAATCCGTCGCCCGGCGGCGAGTCCTCGTCGGTGACCCGGTCGCCGGTGTCGCCGTAGTAGCCGATAGCCGACGCGCAGACGAGCGCGGCCGGACGCGGGCTGGCGGCGGCCATCGCCGTGGCCAGAATGGCGGTCGAGCCGATCCGGCTCGCCCGGAGTTCGGCCTTGCGGGCCGACGTCCACCGCCCGGAGGCGATCGGGGCGCCGGACAGGTGCACCACCGCGTCCACGCCCGCGAGCGCGGCCGGGTCGAGGCCCCCGGCCTGACTGGCCGGATCCCAGCCGATCTCGGCCGCCGACGTGGCGTCCCGGCGCACCAGCCTGAGCACCTCGGCGCCGTCGGCGGCCAGGGAACTGGCCAGCGCCGAGCCGATCAGGCCGGACGCGGCCGAGATCGCGACCCGCATCCCGCTAGCGGCCAAGCTCGGCCTCGAACGCGCCCTCTTCGAGCCGGTTCTTGATCGTCACCAGGAACCTGGCCGCGTCGGCGCCGTCGACCAGCCGGTGGTCGTAGGTGAGGGCGAGGTACACGATCGAGCGCACCGTGATGACCTCACCGAGGTCGGGGTCGTCGACCACCACCGCGCGCTTGTTCACGGTGCCGGTGCCGAGGATGCCGACCTGGGGCTGGTTGATGATCGGGGTGTCGAACAGCGCGCCCCGGCTGCCGGTGTTGGTGAGCGTGAACGTGCCGCCGGACAGGTCGTCCGGGCTCACCTGCCCGGCCCTGGTGCGTGCGGCCAGGTCGGCGATCTTGCGGGCCAGGCCGCCGATGTTCAGGTCGCCGGCGTTCCTGATCACCGGGACCATCAGGCCGCGCTCGGTGTCGACCGCGATGCCGAGGTGCTCGGCGTCGTTGTAGGTGACCGTGCTGGCGGCCGCATCGAGGACGGCATTCAGCCCCGGGTGCGCCTTCAGCGCCTCGACCGTGGCCAGCGCGAAGAAGGGCAGGAACGAGAGCCTGACGCCCTCCCTGGCCTCGAACGCGGCCCGGTGCCGCTCTCTCAGCCGCGCGATTGCGGTCACGTCGGCCTCGACCACGGTGGTCAGCTGGGCCGAGGTCTGCAGGGATTCCACCATCCGCTGGGCGATCACCTGGCGGGCCCGCGAGAGCCGCTCGGTGCCGCCGCGCTGGCCGGACGGCGCCGGGATCGTCCGCGGCGCCGGCGCGG
>JBPCKO010000068.1:0-4548 GCA_051004215.1 Streptosporangiaceae bacterium
GGCGGCCCCCGGCACCGCGCCGGGCCCGGCGCGGTGCCGGGGGCCGCCCGCTGCGGGCCCTGGCGAGAAGGCCGCGCCGCCGGTCCCCGATCATGGACAGGACGAGCAGCCGGCCGCCGAGGGAGAACCCGATGAACCAGACCGCGCATACCCTGCCGGCGATCGAGCGCCGCAGGCTGCGGGCCCTGGCTGACGCCCACATCGAGACGGCCGGGCCGCTGCACGCCGATGACTACCAGCTGATCACCCCGAACGGCTCCGAGCTGACCAGGGATGACTACCTGGGGGACATCGCATCCGGGCGGCTGCGGTACACGGCATTCGAGCCTGTCTCCCCGATCAGGGTGCTGGGCGACGGCCCGGTCGCGGTGCTGCGCTACCAGGCCAGGATCAGCTTCGGTGCCGGGCCCGGGCCCGGGTTCGCCTGCTGGCACACCGACTGCTACCGGCGGCAGGACGGCCGCTGGCAGGCGGTCTGGTCCCAGGCGACGCGGATCGAGGCGGACCTCTAGCCTCGGGTCATGGAGGAAGCCGGCTACGACGCGACCGCAGCGGGGCCCGCGACCGGGGCGGGGCCCGCGGGCGGGGCGGTGGCCTCGGGCGGGGCGGGGCCCGCGGGACCGCTGCACGGGGTCACGGTCGTCTCGCTCGAGCAGGCCGTCGCGGCCCCGTTCGCGACCCGGCAGCTCGCTGACCTCGGCGCCCGGGTCATCAAGATCGAACGACCGGGGGGCGGTGACTTCGCCCGCCACTTCGACCAGGCCGTGCTCGGCCAGTCGAGCTACTTCGTCTGGCTCAATCGCGGCAAGGAGTCGGTCGAGCTGGACGTACGGGCCGCGAGCGGCAAGGCAGCGCTGAACGCCCTGCTCGGCCGGGCCGACGTATTCGTCCAGAACCTCGCCCCGGGCGCGGCCGGGCGGCTCGGGCTGGCCGCGGACGACCTGCGTGACCGCTACCCGCGGCTGATCTGCTGCTCGGTCTCCGGCTACGGGCCAGGCGGTCCCGACCAGGACAGGAAGGCCTACGACCTGCTGATCCAGTGCGAGACCGGGCTGGTCTCGATCACCGGCGCACCGGAGGCGCCCGCCAAGGCCGGAATCTCGGTCGCCGACATCGCGGCCGGCATGTACACGTTCAGCGGCGTGCTGACCGCCCTGTACGAGCGGGAGCGCACCGGCCACGGGTCGGGATTCGACGTCAGCCTGCTCGACGCGCTGGGCGAGTGGATGACCCAGCCCTACCTGTACAGCGTCTACGGCGGGCATCCGGCCGCGCGCACCGGGGCGAGGCACGCGTCGATCTCGCCCTACGGTCCTTACGCGGTCGCCGGCGGCCAGGTGTTTATCGGCCTGCAGAACGAACGAGAGTGGCAGGTCCTGTGCGAGCGAGTGCTCGGCCGGCCAGAACTGGCCGGCGACCCGCGGTTCCGCACGAATCCCGGCCGGCTCGCCCACGACGCCGAGCTCACCGCGATCATCGAGGGCTGTCTGGCCGGCCGCTCGCCCGAGCAGGCGCAAGCGCTGCTGGACGAGGCCGGGATCGCCCATGCGCGGCTGCGCACGCCGGCCGAGTTCGCCGCTCATCCGCAGCTAGCCGCGCGGGGCCGGTGGCGCGAAACGGCGACTCCCGGCGGCCCGGTGCGGATGCTGCTGCCGCCGGTCAGCGTCCACGGCCGCGAGGCCGCGATGGGGCCGGTGCCCGAGTTCGGCCAGCACACGCAGGCCGTGCTGGCCGAACTCCGGGAGAACGGGCGCCCGGACCCGGACGGCTAGCACCACTCGGAATGCAGGCGAAGAATGCGCGCTCTGACTGTGTGGGTGGAGTTTGCCCTGTCCTGGCGATAACAACTTCACCCACACAGTCAGGGTGGCTGGCGGGCGGGTATTAGCCGGGGCTGATCACGGTCACGCCGGGCCAGCGCGTGCCCGGCTGGTGCCTGGCGATCCGCTGGCGGGCGAACCCGGCACTGACCCGGCGCGGATTCCAGCGCCAGACCCCGTCCAGCAGGTCTCTCAGCCCCAGCGGCGCGCAGACCTCCAGACTTCCGTCCTGGCCCAGTCGCACGGCGACCGCGGTCGCGGTCTCCGGCCGGGTGCCGACGGCGTCGGCGATCGAGGTCAGCGGCTCAGGCGGGTCGCCGTCGAACCTGGCCGCGTACCACGTGTGGACGGCCGCCTGGTTGCGGGCCTGCCAGGGCACGCCGGGCAGGCGGACGCCCAGGGCGGCCGTGACCCGCTCGTCGCGGGCGCGGCTCAGGTTGCGGCCATCGAAGTACGCGACGTCGATGTCGTGCACCTCGGCCGGGCGGAAACCCGGGCCGTACCGCTCGCCCCAGACCAGGTCGCGCAGCACGCCGGCCCCGGTCCAGGCGTCCGGGACGGGCTCGTCCCGGACGGCGTCCAGCACGGCCAGCAGCCAGTCGCTGGACCTGACCAGTGTTTCGAGTTCCCTTTCGGCCCGTTCGGTCATCGCGGTAGGCCACTGTAACCGGCCGACCCGGCGGCCCGCGGCGGTGCGTCCTCGCTAGATCGGCGCCTGCTGGCCCGACCCGGCCGGGGCGCCGTCGGGCGCGGCCGGTGCCGGGCGGTATTCGACCAGCACGAGCCTGGCGTCGAGCACCTGGCTGCCGACCAGCTCGAAGCCCGCGCGCGGGTAGCCGGCGTAGATCGGCTCGCGGCCGTCCGCGCCCAGCGTCAGCGGGAAGGTCAGGATCCGCAGCCGGTCGACCAAGCCGAGGCGCATCATCCCGTTGACCAGGGCCATGCTGCCGATCGTGCGGATCGGTACGGCGGACTCCTGCTTGAGCGCGGCGATCGCCGGTCCCAGCTCGCCGCGCAGCAGGCGGGTGTTGGCCCAGCCGAGCGGCTCAGAAATGGTGTTGGAGAAGACCGCCTTGCGCTGCCTGGTCATCTGCGTGCTGGCTTCGTCGGTGGCGACCGACGAGATCGCCGACATCGCCTCGTAGGTGACCCGGCCCATCAGCAGCACCTGCGGCTCGTTTACCGCGGCGCTCACCCAGGCGCTGAGGTCCGGACCCGTGTACCCGAAGAACGGGCCGGCGTTCTCGCCGCGGGCGAAGCCGTCCAGCGACACGAACAGGTCGGCGATCAGCTCGGCCATGGCACCTCCTTGCCAGCCCGGCGCCAGGCGCGGCTCCGCCCGCCGGGGCACGTCACGCTAACCGGGCTGGCCGGGGTTCATCCGGGCGGCGGGTAAGGAATCCGCTTCGGGCCCGGCGGCCGGGCCGACCAGGCAGCGTGCGAGTAGGAGTCTACAGATATAACGGTTACCGATATCTCGGTATCCGATATAGTGGCTCGATGCACCTGCTTCGCCTGACCGCCGGCCTCGCGCTCACGCTAATCGCGATCGTGGCCGTACTCGCCGTATTCCAGCCGTTCGCCAGCGCGGCCGGAGGGTGCGGCGGCGGGTAACCCCGCCCGGGCCGGCGAGGACAGGGATGACCCGGCCCCCAGCGGCTATCCTGGGGAACAGCCAACGACCAGCGCCGGGTTTGACCGGCCACGATGCGGGCAGCCGGGGACGATGTATATTGCCGTGACCGTCATCGCGGCAATGCTGCTCGGTGTCGGCTTCGTACTCCAGCAACACGCGGCCGCGCAGGCACCCTCGGACAGTTATCTGCACCTGAGGCTGATCGGGGTCCTGCTGCACCAGCGGATCTGGCTGGTCGGCATCGCGATCATGGTGATCGGCCAGGGGCTCTCGGCCTGGGCTCTCGGCCATCTCAGCCTGACCGTCAGCGAGCCGCTGCTCACGACCAACCTGATCTTCGCCCTGCTGCTGGCCGCGCCGATTTACGGACAGGTGCCCCGGCGGACCGAGATCGGCGGTGCCCTGCTGCTCAGCGCCGGGGTCGCTGCCCTGTCCGTCAGCCGGTCGGTACGAGCGCTGTCGGAGTCTTTCGGGTCGTTCTCGCACTGGCCGGCCGCGGGCCTCATCGCCGGGCTCGCCGCCGTGCTGGTCATCGCGGGCCGTAACGGCCCGGCTAGCCTGCGGGCCACTCTCACCGGCGCCGGAGCGGGCCTGCTGCTCGGCATTTCCGATGCGCTGACCAGGCGCAGCGTCGAGATCATCGACGGACACGGCCTGGGCACGCTGCTCACTACCTGGCCCGGCTACGCCGTGGTGGGCACCGCCGCGGTCGGGCTGTGGCTGACCCAGAGCGCGTTCAGCGTCGGGCCGCTGCATGCCTCGCTTCCGGCTATCACCGGCGCCGAGCCGCTGTCCGGGATAACCCTGGGCGTGCTGGTGTTCGGCGACGAGGTGCACGTGACCCCGTGGCTGCTCGCCCTCCAGGCGGCCGGGCTAGCCGCGATGGTCGGCGGCGTGATCCTGGTCGCGAGGGCGCCGGTCTTCGGCAGGCTGCGCCTGCGGGAGACCGCGGTGCACCTGGCCCACGAAGCCAAGAAGATCACCACCGGGGAGCTTCCGCAGCTCAAGATCACCACCGGTGAGCACGCCAAGATCAGCGCGGCTGTCCGGGCGGGTTCCCGTCGGCCGGATGGGCCGTCCGGAGCCCGAGGC
>JBPCKO010000069.1:0-2775 GCA_051004215.1 Streptosporangiaceae bacterium
GCACCGCAGATCGACGTGTTGGCCTGCAGGGAGCAGGGAACCCCCCCCACCCGGCGGGGCCCGACACCCTGGCCCCCCGCGACCGGTTAGCTAAGGTATTCCTCAGATGAGCGCCAGCGATCCCCGCCCGGTCCCGGTTCGCACCGGGATCGTGCCGCTGGCCGGGCTCGGGACCAGGATGCTGCCGGTAACCAAGGCCGTGGCCAAGGGCATGCTGCCGGTCATCGACACGCCGGTCGTGCAGTACATCACCCAGGAGGCAGCCGCGGCCGGCCTGCGCAGGCTGGTGCTGGTCACCGGGGACGACCAGGCGGCGTTCGAGGCGCACTTCGGCCCGGCGCCGTGGCTGGAACGCATCCTGGCCGCTCGCGGTGACACCGAGTCGCTCGCGCTCATCGAGCCGGGCCCGGACCAGCCGGCCATCGCCTTTGTCCGCCAGGACGTGGCCCGCGGGCTCGGGGACGCGGTGCTGCGGTGCGCGGAGACGGCCGGCCAGGAGCCGTTCGCGGTGCTGCTCGGCGACAACATCGTGCCGCTGCGGGACAACCTGCTGCCCAGGCTGATCGCGGCCAGGAACACCGTCGGCGGCACCGTCGTGGCACTCGCCCCGGCGGCCGCCGAGGGGACGGCGGCCCGCACCGTCGCGGAGTTCGAGCCCACCGCGGACCCGGCGGTCGTGCGGGTCACCGGGCTGGCGCGGCGGCCGGCCGGCGCGGCCGCGGACGCGGAGTGGATCATGATCGGGCGATGCGTCTGCGATCCCGCGATCTTCGCGGTGCTGGCCCAGACGGCACCGGACCACGATTCGGAACTCCAGTTCTCCGATGCCCTGAGCACTCTGGCGACTGTCGATCCGGCCGAGGGGGGCGGCGTGCACGGGCTGCTGTTCGGCGGCCGGCGCTTCGACACCGGCAACAAGCAGGACTACCTGCGGACCACGGTCGAGCTCGCCTGCGAGCGGGCCGACCTGGCCGGTTCGTTCGTGCCCTGGCTGCGCGGATTTCTGGCCGGCCTGAGCTGACCTTTTGGGTATCCGGGCGCCGAATCGCCGATCTGGTGATATCAGGTCGGTAACGTAACGAGATTTTCCGGGGTTATAAAGCAACGCATCACACCTTGCGAACGTCTGATGGGGGTGATCCCACCCCCAGAACGAGGCCGCTGGCCTCGGATTGCGCAAGGAGCGTGGATGAACAATTCGCGAAGGGCCCTGCGATCCGCCGCTGTGGCGGTAGCCGGGCTGGCGACAGCCGCCGGGCTGCCCGCCGGGCTCGCGTCGGCGCAGGCAGCAGCCGCGCACAGCGGGCCCGAGCTCAAGCTGGTCGTAGCCCAGAGGTCGGTCAACGTCCCCAGGTACGGCAAGCGGGTCTACATCGACCCAGGCGTGTACTTCACTGCCGTCGGCTCGGCGCTGCAGTTCGACGTGGCCAGAGCCGGTTACGGCAAGCCGATCACCATCAATCAGGTCACCAGGTCGCACGGCCGGGTGGTCGTCCGCCCGGTGCCGCGCAAGATGCTGGAAGGCTGGCGCGGCCTGCGCTCCTTCATGCGGGTCACGGTCAGGAACCCCGGCGGCAAGCTGGTCGCCTCGCACGTCGGCGCGTTCTGTCCCGACACCTACAACGCGGAGCGCTCGGGCCCGAACGCGCCATCCGGGTCACCGTTCCCGCAGCAGTGCGCGTCTGACCCGTTCCAGCTCGGCAGCGTATGGGGACTGCAGCGTGGCTGGGGGGTGGATGCCGCCTTCGTCGCGGCCAAGCTTCCCCTGGGCAAGTACACCGTCACCGTGAACGTCACCACCATGTGGCAGCGGTTCCTGCACATGACCGCGCGCGGTTCCACCGCGAGCGTGCGCATCAAGGTGGTCAACGGCTCCCGGTGCGGGTACCCGTGCCCGGCGCGGCATGACCGGCGGCACCCCGCCCGCAGCGGCGTGCTGCCCGAGCTGCCCGCGAACGTGCCGACCCTCGCCAACCCGCCGGCCTCGTCGCTGCCTGACCTGGTGCCGCTGCCGTCCTGGGGCATCAACGTGAACCACCAGGGGAGGAAGAACACCCCTGGCAAGGACGTGCTGACGTTCGGGGCCACGGTCTGGATCGGCGGCCATTCGCGCCTGGACGTGCAAGGCTTCCGGTCGCACGGCTCACCGGTGATGAAGGCCTACCAGTACTTCTGGAAGAACGGCCGGGTCATCGGGCGAGCTCGCGCCGGGACGATGGGCTTTGACAAGAACCCGGGCCACACCCACTGGCACTTCGAGCAGTTCGCGCAGTACCGGCTGCTGAACGCCAGCAAGTCGCTGGTGGTGCGCAGCCAGAAGGTCGGCTTCTGCATCGCGCCGACCGACGGCGTGAACCTGCTGATCCCGCACGCGCTGTGGGTGCCTACGTTCACCGGGTTCGGCGGCGCCTGCGGCTCGCCCGACGCGCTGTGGGTGCAGGAGGAACTGCCGCTCGGCTGGGGTGACACCTACCAGCAGTTCCTGGCCGGCCAGGCCTTCGACGTCAGCAACCTGCCCAACGGCACGTATTACATCGAGGTCATCGCCAACCCGGAGAAGGTGCTGCACGAGTCGAACATGAAGAACGACGTCTCGCTGCGGAAGATCATCCTCGGCGGTACGCCGGGTAACCGGACCGTCAAGGTGCCCGCCTACCACGGGATCGACCCCGAGCACGTGCAGGGCTGAGCCCACGGGGGTGGAAGGGGTCCCCGGCGGGGCCGGGCAGAGAACCAGGCCAGAAAAAACAAAGGGCGAGGAGAGGTTCCCAACGT
>JBPCKO010000070.1:0-19643 GCA_051004215.1 Streptosporangiaceae bacterium
CGGCCTGCCCGTCTCCCGGACCAGCCGCACCGCGCCCTCCCGGAAATCCCGGTCGAACTTCCGCCGCGTCTCTCCCATCGCCACTCCTCCTTAAGGCGATGTCTCTACGGTACGAGGGGAAACCCAAATCGCAACCGGGCATTGGTAGCTGATCGCGGGCTTTGCGCTGGTGCGAGGCGGACAGTCACTATTAGCGACGGCGGATGACTCATTCGCCGCCGGTCGTTCCTTGGCTGTTCTGTCGAGTTCCGGGGACGGCCAGTCCGACGCCCTGGCCACTCTCGTGAATCTCCCGCGCGGCGTTGTCGGCGTCCGGGCTGGCCGGTCGCTGATCACCTACCGGCACGCCAGGCAGATCGGCGCCGTCCTCTATGTCGAAGGCCAGTCCGTCGGGTCGATGCGACTCCGCAGAGGGCGTCACCGGCGCCGCCTTCAGGACGCGAGACACCTGGTTTCTGCCATTGTCTTGCTCGGACATCGCCATCTCCTTTACAGCTGCCATCAAGACCTGGTGCCCGCCGAGTCTTTCTCAGTGGTGGCGAAGGGCATCAATAAGCTGCTTCTTCTTCATTGACGATCGCCCTTTGATGCCGATCTCTTTGGCCCGGTTCGGGCAGGCCGTACGTTACCCGCATCGCCCGAAATCAAACGCCGGCCGGGTCGCATCCGCAGACCTGCAGTTTCAGCGTCCGTTCTGCGGTCCCTCGGTCCTATCAGCAGGCCGGAAGCAGAGAGGGCTGACCGGTCGGGACGTGCCTCCAGGCCCGCCGAGGGGGTCGCCCGCATCGGTGACCAGCGGCATCAGGTCATCCACCCAGCGCCTGACGTGGGCCTGTCCCATCCGCAACAGCACTCCCCGGCGATCGCCCATCCGGCACTGGCCGCAGGAGATGTTGAAGGGATCACCAACCCGGTCACCTGGCGACAGGTTCGTGATGATGGCGTCGTCCGGCTCGGCGATCTTCGGATCGGGGACGTCGGTGACCTGGACGTCGAGTCTTCCTTGCCATGTCAGAGCTCGCTTCCCGGGCCGCTTCCTGGGTTCGCCCGGCCTAGCCAGGGACGCTGGCCCGGATGATCGGCTCAGGGAAGCGAGTGGCTATGCGCATGGCAATCCGGGCAGAGGCGATCCTGACTCCGGCCGGGCAGGTTGTCGCCAGGCCCGCGGCGATTGCACCGGGGCTGACCGCGTCGGCCCTGCACCTGGTGAGCCGGCTCCCGCCTGGGTCCGACGGAAGGAACGATCAGGCTCCGGCAATGCGGCTCCATGGACGGCCAGTTGCGGTCGCGGGGCGGCTGGCCGCGGGGGATCCGCTTGGCGGATCGTCTCGATCCCGCAGATTCTTTTCTCGTGCCTGGGATGACTAAAGAGCGGTAGCGGCGGTAGGTACGCCTGACGGTCATCTACGTTAGCGATGCGGGGGGTTCCGATGGTGGCCTACACCGTGCCGGGGAGGAAGGCCGATCAGGCCGCCGATGTTGTTGGGCTACCGGAAGACCGGCTGAACTTGTGCGGGACGCCGGGCGCGTTGGTTGCGCAGCGGGACTGGGATGACTACTCCGCTGGCCGGGCCGGTACCTGCGAACGTCCGCGCCCGCTTGGAGCGCCGGACGGCGCGCTCGTGACCGGCGGAGCGAAGAGCGAGCGGAAGGCCGCGCGGCGTGCCGGCCGCGACTGAGGCCAGCCCGACGGGCGCGGCCGATGCGGACAGCCCGGCAGGGAGCCGGGGGCAGCAGAATCTGGCGGAGCTAGACGCCCTGCTGGCCAGATCCTGCGATTTCTCTGACCTGCCCAGGTGGGCCGGTCCGCTGATCGAGGCGAGCGCCAAAGCCGGAGAGGACGCCGGGGTGGCGCTGCGGCTAGCGCGGAAGTACGGCGTATTGCTGCCGCAGCCTGGCGGTGGCCAAACTGCCCAGCGGTGGGCGGTGCTGGCCGCGGTGGCCGAGCGCAGTCTGACGGCGGCGCGGGTGCTCGAGGCGCACAGCGACGCGCTGGCCATCCTGGCCGAGGCCGGGGCGCCAGCGCCTGCCGGGACGTGGGGGGTCTTCGCGGCTGAGGCCGCGCCGCACCGGCTGGAGGCCTCTGGGCCAGATGACAAGACCGTGCTGAACGGCGTCAAGCCGTGGTGCTCACTAGCCGGTCAGCTCGACTATGCGCTAGTCACAGCCCACACGGGCGACGAGCGGAGGCTGTACCAGGTAGGGCTGCGCGATGTCGGCGTGACCGTGGATCCGCCGGCCCGGTGGGTCGCCCGCGGGCTGCGCACCGTCACCAGCGTGGCCGTCCGGTTCGACCGGACCCCGGCCGAGCCGGTAGGGGAGCCGGGCTGGTATCTGACCCGTCCGGGGTTTGCCTGGGGAGGGATGGGCGTCGCAGCTTGCTGGCACGGCGGCGCCCGCGGCCTGTTGGCCGCCCTGCTACGCGCAGCGGCCGAGCGCGGAGGTGACCTGACCGCGATGCATGCTGGCCTCACCGACGCGGCTGTGTGGGCGTCGGCCGCTGTCCTGGTTCGCGCCGCCGCGCTGATCGACGCCGGGCAGGCCGGGGGCTCAGCCGGCGAGGTGCTTGGCCTGCGGGTCAGGGCGGTGGCGGCGAGTGCCGCCGAGCGGGCCATCCGGCAGGCCGGCCATGCCCTGGGTCCCGCGCCCCTGGCATTTGACGAGGACTACGCGCGGCGTATGGCCGACCTGGAGCTTTACGTCCGACAGCATCATGCCGAGCGGGACCTGGCCCGGCTGGGCACCGCAGCCAGCGCCGGCCTGGCGGCGCCCGGCGGCGAGACCGGAAGCCGGGATTGATTCGCCGAGTCGCTGTCATTGTCCCGGCGGCGAACGAGGAAGCAGCTATCGGCAGGTGCCTGACCACGGTCGCGGCGGCGCGCAGCAGCCTGTACCGCAGCAGCCTGAGCGTGCGGGTTCAGATTCTGGTGGTGCTGGACGACTGCGCCGACGCGACGGGCTCGATCGCGGAACGGTTCGCCGACATCCGGCCGCTCGCCATCGCCGCCCGTAACGTAGGTGCCGCGCGGCGGGCGGGAGCCGCCGCAGCCTTGCGCGCCGGGCGCCCCAGCGAGACCTGGCTGGCGAGCACCGATGCCGACTCCGAAGTGCCGGCGGACTGGCTGACCGCCATGATGACGATGGCCCGGCAAGGCGCGCACCTGGTTCTGGGCACGGTGCTGCCCGGCGACGGCCTGGACATGGCCACCCGGGCTGCCTGGCTGGCCCGGCATCACCTGCGCGATGACCATCCCCATGTACACGGGGCTAACCTCGGCATTCGCGGCGATGCTTACCTTGCACTGGGAGGCTGGCCGCCCCTAGCGGCTGGCGAGGATGCCGACCTCGCGGGCCGGGCCGTGCAGGCCAGCCACCTGCGGATCGTGCGGACCGCCAGCATCCCCGTCGTCACGAGCCCACGGAGGGCCGCCCGCGCGCCTGACGGCTTCTCCGGCTATCTGCACGCCCTCGGCACCGCAGGCCCGGCTTCATGACCGGCGATCAGGAGCCGATTGCCTCGGCCCGGGCCGGAGCGCCAGCCAGGGCGATGTCCGGCGCGGCAACGGGCGTCAGCCCGATCGACGCCCCGGGCACCGGCGAGGCCATCTGGCAGGCATGGACGGGACTGGGCCTGCTGCCCGAGATCGACCCGGACCGCTGGCGCAGCGCAGTTATCCTCGCAGCGCACCCAGATGATGAGGTGCTGGGCGCCGGTGGCACCATCGCCCGGCTGGCCTCAAAGGGATGCCGGCTGCGGCTGATCGCCGTCACCGACGGGGAGGCTTCCCATCCGGGTCACCGTGACCCAGCTGGCCTCGCCCGGCGGCGCGCGGAGGAGACCCTCGCGGCGCTGAAGGTCCTCGGCGCGGGCTCCTGCGAGGTCATCCGGCTCGGCCTGCCGGACGCTGGCCTGACCGGTCGCCAGGACGAGCTGGCCGCCGCGATCGCCGAATGGGTCAGGGGTTTCGACATGTGCCTGGCGCCCTGGGACGGTGACCTGCACGGCGATCACGAGGCTGTTGGCCGCGCGGTCCGCCAGCTCGGCGGCCCAGTTTGCTTTTACCCGGTGTGGATGTGGCACTGGGCTCGCCCGGCCGATACCCGCAGTCCCTGGACGCATGCCCTGCGCGTGCCGCTGCCCGTGCAGATCTCCAACTTGAAGCAGGCCGCGATCGCCTGCTTCGGCAGTCAGCTGGAAGACCGGGCGCCCGGCCTGCCCCCGATGCTTTCCCCTGAGTTCCTGGCGCATTTCACTCGCGACTATGAAGTGCTTTTCCCCGTGGAGGCCCGGTCATGACCACGCTCAGCCCCATCTATTTCGACCGGATGTACGCGGCCGCCGATGACCCGTGGGGCTTCACGACCCGGTGGTATGAGAAGCGCAAGTACGCGCTCACCCTGGCCATGCTGCCCGCTGAGCGGTACGGGAGCGCGTTCGAGCCTGGCTGTTCCATCGGCGTACTGACCCAGCAGCTAGCCGCGCGCTGCGAGCGCCTGCTGTCCTGCGACATCGCCCAGGCCGCGGTCACAGCAGCGGCGCAGCGAACCGCGGACTGCCCGAATGTCCGCATCGAGCGGCGCGCCCTCCCCGATGACTGGCCGGACGGCGAGTTCGATCTCATCGTCGCGTCGGAGTTCCTCTACTACTTCGGAGGTGACGACCTGCACGCCGTCATCGACCTGTGCCACTCCGCACTCCGACCGGGTGGGACGCTCCTGGCTGTGCACTGGCGGCATCCCGTTGCCGAGTACCCGCGCAGTGGCGACAGCGTACATGACGCGCTAGCAGCCCGGAGCGGGCTCGCACTGGCAGCCAGGCACCAGGAATCCGACTTCATCGCCGAGGCCTACCATCGCGGCGAGATCGCCGTATCAGTCGCTCAGTCCACCGGACTGGTCTGACCTAGAGGTCGCTCACCCCTAGGACCTGGCCGTCGGACAGCGTTTCACCTGCCTTGCTCCGGGCAGGCAGCCAGCCGTGATTCGCATCGGCACCTCCGGCTGGAGTTACGATCACTGGGAGCCTGAGCTGTACCCCGCCGGACTTCCCGGGGGCCAGCGGCTGGCCCGTTACAGCGGGTCGTTCGGCACCGTCGAGCTCAACAGCAGCTTCTACCGCTGGCCCAGGGCGTCGGCTTTCGCGAGCTGGCGCCAGCGCCTGCCGTCCGGCTTCGTGATGTCGGTCAAGGCCCCGCGCGGTCTCACCCACGCCCGCAAGCTGCTTGAGCCGGAGGTCTGGATCGAGCGCATCGCGGCCGGCTGGCACGAGCTGGGCGACAAGCGCGCCGTGCTGCTGGTCCAACTCGGGCCCGCTCAGCCCCGAGACGACGCCCGGCTCGGCTGCTTCCTGCGGGCGCTGCCCCCCTGGATCCGGGTCGCGGTCGAGTTCCGCCACCCAAGCTGGCATCACGAAGAAGTGTTCGCGCTGCTGGAAGCGCATGCGGCGGCCTACTGCATCATGAGCGGCGCGCAGCTTCCGTGCATCCTGCGGGTGACGGCACCCTTCACCTACCTTCGCCTGCACGGCCCGGACAACCATCAGCTATACGCGGGCTCATACACCGATGACAGCCTGGCCTGGTGGGCGGAGCGGATACGCGACTGGAAACACCAGGGCACCGCGGTGTTGGCATACTTCAACAACGACGGCGCCGCCAACGCCGTCCGCAACGCCCGGACACTCCAGGCGATGCTCCGCCCATAGAGATCGCCGCGCTGCCAATCCTCGGCAAGTGCCGTTGCCATAGCGGCGGCGGCGGCCGGGCGGTCTCGCCATGGCGAAGACGTCGTAAGGCTGACTGTGACCGGGCTGCAGATTATCCGGCCCGGCTGCCGGATGAGCCGCGGCTAGTTGGGTAGCTTCGGCAGCTTGACGTGCACCGCCGGAGCGCGAGTACGCTCCGGGCAGCCGGTTACCGGAAGGAAGTTGCAGATGGTCCGCAACATATTGCTGGTCGGGGCTCTGGCGGCTGGGGCGTTGGCGATCGCGAGCCAGCGGAAGGACATCGGCCGTTATCTGAAGATCAAGCAGATGTCGCTCGGGACGGGACATCCTGAGGTCGTGCCAGCCGGCGGCTCGCAGAGCTATCTGGGGCCCGGACGGGTATCGCCCGACGGGACTGGGGACTTCGACTCCGCTCGCCGGGGCGGCCCGGCTACCTGACGCGGTCCGGGCATTTAGCCGAGGTCTGGCGTCGCCAGCCCTCGATGTACTCAGCGGGTTGCAGCTCTGTCTGACGGTTGGCTTACGGCTGACGGCCTGCTTCCCGCTGTTCGAGGACGGCGAGGTCACGCTCGGCGAACATGCGGTGCTCCCACTCCTCGTTCAGGATGATCAGCAGGCACCGCCGGACCGGGTAGCTGCGCGGCGGCGGCCAGCCTGGACCATCCACAGGCTCGGTATCGCTGGCCAGAGTGGCATCGGTCAGGCCGCCGATGACCTGCCGCACCGTCGCCATCCGGTCCCGGCGCAGGGCCAGCACCTCGTCAAGGGAGGGCCGCGCGGCCCGGTCGCGGGGGACGCCCTCGGTGTCCGGCATCTCGTCCCAGGGCAGGCCCAGGCGATCCCAGGGTGCGGGGTCACCGAGGATCACCCGCCGGATCCAGGAATCGGTCGCGAACGTCAGATGCCGCAACGTCTCGGTAAACGACCACTCCCCGTCCACCTGCTCGTGCAGCCGCGCGGGCGGCAGGCGCCGGGCGCGCTCGACGGTGCCGTCCCAGAGCCGCTCCAGGATGTCCCAGGCCGCGGCGAACCCGGCCGGGTCGGCCGGGCGCATCGCGGCCCGGTCCGGATAGCGCCGGTCGAGCTCGGCCTCGACCAGCGGCCCGATTTCCACGCCGTTGACCGTGACATTCGCCAGCTCGCCGTCGAGCTCGACGTTGGCGAGTTCCACGCCGCGCAGCACGGCACCGCTGAGGTCGGCCCCGCGGATGACGATCCCGCTGAGGTCGACCGCGTGCAGCCTGGCCCCGCTGAGGTCGGCGCGCTCGAAGACCGAGTTCCGCAGGTCAGATCCGATGAAGTCGGGCATGGTCCGACCCTAGCGCCCGTGCGGATAGCACTGAGAGCTAGTGGACTTCTTAGCGCTATTCGCGAGTAAGTCCACTCGATCACGGGCCGGGCGGCGGGAGGGCTGCCAGCCGGGGCGGGGGATCGCTGCCAGCAGCTGGCGGGTGTAGTCGTCCGTCGGCGAGCGCAGGATCGTGTCGGTCGGGCCAGATTCGACGATCCGGCCGGAGTGCATCACGACCGTGGCCTCGGTGACCTGCTGCACGACGGCGAGGTCGTGCGAGACGAACAGGTAGGCGACCCGCAACTGGGCCCGCAGGTCGGCGAGCAGGTTGAGCACCTGCCCCTGCACGGACACGTCCAGCGCGGAGACCGCCTCGTCCAGGATCAGGATCCGGGAGTCGCAGGCCAGCGCGCGGGCGATCGCGACTCGCTGGCGCTGGCCGCCGGACAGTGATCGCGGGCGCAGGCTCTCGTGCCGCTCGTCCAGGCCGACCTGGTGCAGCAGCTCGCGCACCCGGTCGCGCCTGGCCTGCTTGCCCGGGCCCGCGTGCAGCCTGAGCACCTCGTCCAGGCAGGCCAGCACCGTCTGCCGCGGGTCGAGCGAGGAGTAGGGATCCTGGAAGACCATCTGGACCTGACGGCCCCTGGCCCTCCGGCCGGCCCCGCGGAGCCGCCGGGACGGCAGCCGTGTGCCGCCGACCAGCACCTCGCCGCTCGTCGGGCGTTCCAGCCCGGCGATCATCCGCGCGACCGTGGTCTTGCCCGAACCGGACTCGCCGACGATGCCGAGCGAGCCGGACGGCGGCAGGTCGAACGAGACGTCGTCGACCGCGACCAGGTCCTCGCTCTGGCGCGAGCCCTCGGACCTGACCTTGAAGACCTTCCGCAGTCCGCGCACGCTCAGCACGGGCGGCCCGTCCGGCGGTGGTACGGCCGGGCCGCTGCGCGGGCTAGCCACCGGGGTTCACCTCCGCCGCCGGCCCGGCGAACGAGATCGCGCCCCTGAGTTCCTCGGCCCGATGGCAGGCCACGAGCTGGGCGTCCACCGCGCGAAGGGCCGGCCGCTCCGCCGCGCACCGGCCAGTCGCGTAGGGGCAGCGGGCCGCGAACACGCAGCCGGGACCAATTTCGAAGGCCGAGACCGGGCGGCCGGGGATGACCTTGATCCGGGTCCGGCTGCCGATCTCGGGCCTGGAGCCCAGCAGGCCGACCGTGTAGGGGTGCAGCGCCCGGTCGCGGACGCTGGCCGACGAGCCGATCTCCACGATCATGCCCGCGTACATCACCGCCATCTGGTCGGTGACGGCCGAGGCCAGGTCCAGGTCGTGGGTGATGAACAGCATGGCCAGGCCGCGCTGAGCACGCAATTCGGCCAGGATCGCCATCACCTCCGACTGCGTGGTGACATCCAGCGCGGTGGTGGGCTCGTCGGCCAGCAGCAGCCGCGGGCTCGGCGCGAGGGCGGCCGCGATCATGATCCGCTGCAGCAGGCCACCGGACAGCTGATGCGGGTACTGCCTGAGCCGGCGGCCGCCGTCGGCGATGCCGACCTGAGCGAGCAGGTCAAGCGCGCGCGAGCGGGCGGCAGCGGGCCTGACGCCCTGGGCTAGCATCGCCTCGAGCAGGAAGTCGCCGTTGCTGCGCACCGGGTTGATGTGGGCCCTCGGGTCCTGATAGATCATGCCGATCTGGGTAGCGCGCAGCTGCCGCAGCGCGGCCCGGCTCATCGACAGGACCGGCTGGCCGTCGAAGTCGACCGAGCCCGAGGTGACCGAGCGCGGCGGCAGCAGCCGCATGATCGTCCGTGCGGTCATCGACTTGCCGGAACCGGACTCGCCGACCAGGCCGACCGCCTCGCCGGGCCCGATCGCGAAGGTGGCGTTGTGGATGACGGTCCTGGACTCGCCGCGGACCGGGATGCGCACGCGGAGCTGGTCTACGCGCAGCAGGCTCTGGCCCGTCATGGGCCGCTCACCCGGCCTCTTCGGCCCGGGCGGCGAACCGCTCGCCAAGCAGGTTCACGAGCACGACCACGATGACAATCAGCAGGCCGGCCGAGATCGACTCCAGCGGGTAGCCGTTCAGCAGTGCGGACTGGCCGTCGGAGACCATGATTCCCCACTCCGGCGTCGGCGGCTGCACGCCGAGGCCAAGGTAGGAGATTGCGGCCAGGTCGACCAGGGCCGACCCGAACGCTAGCGTGGCCTGCGCCCTGATCAGCGGCATGACGTTGGGCAGCAGGTGACGCAGGCAGATGGCCCAGCCGGAGAAGCCGACGAGCTGGCAGTTCTCGATGTAGGGCAGCTGCCGTTCGCGCAGAGCGACCGAGCGCAGCACCCGGGCGATGTACGGGGTGTAGGCCAGGGACAGGGCGAGCACCGGCGCGGTCAGCCCGGTGCCCAGGACCGCGACGGCGATGATCGCGACCAGCAGGCCGGGGATCGCGAACAGCAGGTCGAGTATCCGGCCGACGACCAGGTCGTACCAGCCGCCGATCCAGACCGCGCTGATCGCGAGCGCGACTCCGGCCGTGGTGGCGAACACGATGATCAGGGCCGGCCCGAGCAGACTGAGCCGGGCGCCGTAGATCAGCCGGGACACGATGTCCCGGCCGACCGCGTCGGTGCCGAGCAGGTGGGCGGCCGAGGCCGGGGCGTTCGCGCTCAGGATGTTGCCCTGGTCCGGCGGGTACGGTGCGATCAGCGGGGCGGCCAGGGCGGCCAGCACGAGCAGGGCGAGCACGACGCCGATACCGAGCAGGGCCGGATCAAGCCTGCGCGACCCGGCGCGGGCACCGGGCTCAACGGTGACCAGGGGAGCGACCAGGCTCATGACGCCGCCTTGTCCCTGACCCGGGGGTCCAGCGCCAGGTGGGCGAGGTCGGCGAGCGTCGTCGCCAGCACGAACGCGACCACCAGGATCAGGCTGATCGCCAGCACCACGTTGTCGTCCTTGGCCGAGACCGACTGGACCAGGAGCGGTCCGAGGCCGCCGAGCCCGAAGGTCGTTTCCACCACGATCGATCCGGCGATCAGCCCGGCCACGGTCAGCCCGGACACGGTGACGATCGGGACCGCCGCGTTGCGCAGCACGTGATGCCGGAACACCAGTGCGGACGGCAGTCCCCGGCCGCGCGCGGTCGCGACGTGCTCACGGCCCTGCTGCTCGCGTACGCTAGCCCGGCTGATCTGGGCCATGTAGGCGGCCCAGGAGAACGCCAGCGCGAAGGCCGGGAGGGTCAGGTGCCGGACCTGGCTGCCGATTCCCGAGCCGGTGCCGACCGCCGGGAACCAGCCGAGCTTAAGCGCGACGGCGGCCAGGTCGTAGGCGACCGTCCCGGCAGGCAGCGTGGCCGTGGCCAGGACGCGGCCAGAGCCGGTGTCCAGCCGGAACGCGGTGGCGGTCCGCCCGGCCATGGCCGCGCCGGCCCAGACCGAGTGGCCGGGGCCGGAGGTTACGTGCATCGCGGCGTACCCGGGCGCCGCGACGCCGGGGAGGCGGATGGACCGGATCACGTGCAGGGAGCGCGGATCGATCTGGACGACGACGGGCGCGCGGCCCGGTTGCCCGAACGCCCACAGGTAGCCGGACGCGATGGCCAGATCCGGGGCCCGGAGCTGGGGTCCTTTCCCGGTCCGCCCGGTCGCCAGGTTGGTGCACTCGAGCCGGTACGGGGCGCGGCCAGGCGCGGCCGGGTGCCGGATCAGGGTGTAGGCGATTCGCGTCGCCGGATCGATGGCCAGCCCGGAGTAGTTCTGCGCGCCGCTGGCGGGTGATCCGATCCGGCGTTCCGGCCAGGTCGTCCCCGGTACGGCCGGACTACGGTGCGCCAGGCCCGGCCGCCGGGTGAAGCAGGCCGCCGTCGCGGCCCGGCCCCGTGCTGGGGCCCGTGCTCGGGCCGGTGCTCGGGCCGGCCGAGCCGCAGCTGGCCAGGCCGCAGCCGGCCAGCAGGATGGCCAGGGCCGAACCGGCGATTGTCGCTCTGGCTCCGGCTCCTCTGGCTCCGGTTCCGGTCCCGGCTCCGGCTCCGGCTCCTCTGGCTCCGGTTCCGGCTCCGGCTCCGGCTCCGGTGCGGCGCCGCCCCGGGACGATCCGTTGGCTATTCCGTCGCGCCCGGTCAGAACTTCGCCTTGTCATACTCGCTTAGACGCTTCTGGGGGCCGATCCGGATAAGGCCGGTCTCCGCGCGGCTGGCCTCGCCGGGCGATCTCATGATCCAGTGGACTTATTCGCTCCACGGACGAGTAAGTCCACCTGATCATGAAAGCCGTCCGGTCACTTCGCCGCTTGCTTCGCGTCTTTGGCGGCTGAGATGTAGCCGATCAGCTCGTGCAGCGGCTTGGTCCCGCCGCCGATGGTCAGCCCGGTGGCCAGGATCTGGAACGCCCGTCCGCCGGATGCGATCCCGACGACATACGGCAGGTAGAGCTTCAGCAGGGCCGACGCGACGACGCTGATGATCGTGGCCAGGGCCCAGAACCCGACAGTCTGGCCGAATACCCAGTCCTTGGCTTTGACCGCCTTCTGCGCTGCGTCGTTCAGCATCGGCTGCACGGCCTTGTCGCTCTTGCCGCGGGCTACCGCCATCCCGGCATCGACCTTGGCTGCCTGCGCATCCTGCTTGAGGTCGGCCTTGTCCGGCAGCAGGCCGGCGATCGGCTCGAGGAGCCGTTCAATGGCGGCGGCGGCGACGAAGAACACGGCGAAGATCGTCGTGCCGTCGACCGGTTTCGGCATGAGAGTGCCGAAGTTGATGGCCAGGTCATGCGTGACCTGCACGGTGATGGCCCAGGCGATGAGGACTGCGGTGATAGCGCCGACGGCGATCAGCGGCCTGAGCCACCGGGTCGAGTTGGCGGCGCCGTCCGCCCCGGTATCCTCGGCGGCCGCCAGAGCCTGGGTCGAGACGATCCTGGTCGCTTCCGGCTGGGCCGGAGGCGCCTCAGCGGCAGCCGGGAGCGGCGCGGTCAGCGCGGCGGCCACGGCCAGATCGCCGGCCGAGGCATGACTGGCCGCCAGGAGCGCCTCGTTCTTCGTTACCGTGACGCTCGCCATCCCTGCCTCCCGCCGGATAAGGCCACCGAGCCATTATGAAGGCCATTCAGGACGGTGCGTCAGGTTTCGGGCGGCGGATTCAGGGCGATGTGGTGTTGCGGAACAAGTAGACGCCGATCGTGACCCCGCTGACCGCGGTCGCCTCGCCGGTAATGAACACGCGGTCGGTACTCGTCTCGCCGGTGATCATGAAGTAATAGCCGACGTGTTCCAGGTGCCAGCCAAGGTCTTCGATCTGGCTCAGCACCTCGGCCGAGCTTGTTGCGGACCGCTGCCCGCTTGCGGCGCCGAACCCGGCGCTGCCGCGATGGCCGCCGACCTCGAGTTGGACCTCGAAGAACTGATGGCCTGCTTCCCGGGCGGCGGTGGCCGCGCCGACCGGCGTGGCCAGATAGGCGGCGTGCTCACGCTGCTCTTGCGCGGCCCTGGCCTGGTCGGCACGGTCCTGTTCCGCGCGGGCCTGCTCGGCCTCACGCGCCCGCCGCTCGGCTTCGCGTTCTTCGGCGCCCTTGAACATGTCGTCCTCGCTTAGCGGTATGGCGACGGCCGCCGGCTCCCGGGTTCTCGCGGAGGCGGCCGCCGCCGGGCGGCGGAAGTACGCGCCGACTCGCTCCGAGGGGCGCTGCGGCAGCCTCATCGTAGGCTCGGCGGGCCAGAATCGAAAGCGCCACGGTCGGGCGATCTCATGATTTAGTGGACTTCCTCGCGGATATCGCGAAGAACTCCACCTGATCATGGAACTGGTCACGTGCCCGGGCCGGGATGAGCGGCCCGGCGTCCGAGCTCACGGCGTCCGAGCTCACGGCGTCCGAGCTCACGGCGCGGGCAGTACCGCGGCCAGCCGTTTCCCGCCCTGAGCGCCGGTGATGACCGCGAGCTGATCCGGCCGGGCGAACGCGGCCCAGTGCGCGGTCAGCCGGACGGAGGTCGAGCCGGCGGCCCGTACGGTCAGCCGGGCCGTTACCGCTCCGGTGCGCCGGTCCCACAGCACCGTGCCGGCCACGGTGGCGTCGGTCACCCAGCGGTAGCTGCGCAGCACGATACGAACGATGCGGCGGCCGGAGAAGTGCACCTGGCCGCCGCGCAGGCCCAGGTCACGATGGCCGGAGAGCAGCGGCACCCGGCTAATCTCGTCGCCCGCGCTCGCCAGCGCGACGGCGGCGGCCCGCAGCGCGGTCCGCCCCGCGGTGTCGCCGGCCGTCGCCCGGGCCGGGGCCTCGTCCCGCAACCGCGCCGGGTACGCGCTGACCGTGTGCACGGGGGCCACCTGGCGCGCGCACGACGTCTTCAGGTGCGCGAGGTCGCCCGGATGGCGCAGGAATCGCTGGAAGATGGAGGCCGGGCAAGCGTCGTCGCCGTCCTGCAGCACCACGTGGGTGAGGTTGGCGACCCGGACGACCCGCGCCGACGGCCCGAGCTGCCTGGCCACCAGCGACGCGCCGTGCAGCCACGGCGTCAGCGAGTCGGCGGTGCCGGAGAGCACAAGCACGGGCAGCCGGCGCGGCACCAGAGGCGGCCGCCGGGTAATCGGCGGAACCGGGTGGCGCGGCGCCGGCCAGTGCAGGCACGCGCTGTAAGCCTCGGTGTACTGGGCCATCCGGGTCCACTGGCCGACGGTAAACGGCGCGAAGGTGCGGCCCGGTTCCCGGCGCAGCGCGGCCCGGTACTCGCGCAGCCGGACGGCCGGGGCGGCCGTCCGGCTGAACAGCTGAACGTAGTCGGTGCAGGACACCGCGAAGAACAGGCCGTCGCTGAACTCGGGCAGCGCATAGTTGGAGTTGTCGAACCCGATCGAGAGCGCGGCCAGCCGCAGCAGCGGGGCGCTGTCGCGGTGGGCCAGAAACGCTCGTGCGGCGGCATCGAGGTCGCGGTAGACGACCGGATCGAACCCGGCGTTGTTGACCAGGTTGACCAGCGTCTGCGCGGTGACGGTCATGGCAATCCTGGTCCCGGCCGCTGAGGTGGTCGGACCGGTCACCGGGGCCCGGGCCAGCCGGGCGGCCAGCAAGCCGATCGTGGCCCACGAGCCCCGGCCGCCGGCGGCCCTGGCGCAGGCCGGCCAGCGGGAGCAGGCCTGCGCGAACGCGCGGCGGGCGGTGATGACGGTGGTCGTGTACCAGGGATCGAGCCCGAGCACCTGGTAGGTCGAGTCGAGCGCGACCGAGCGAAGCTGGTGCGGATACCGGGACGCGAAGACCTGCGCGAACCAGCTGCCGTAGGAGTCGCCGTACAGATCCACCCGGCCGAGCCGCAGCGCCCTGAGCACCCGCGACACATCGTGCGCGGAGTACGCGGTGTTGAACAGGCCGGAAGCGTGCACCCAGCGGCCGTGCGGGTACCGCCAGGTGTGGTTCAGCTGCCGCCCGCAGGCGGCGACGAGCCGGTCGAATGTGGCGCCGTACTGGTGCTGCGGCCGCCCGAAACGCTCGAGTCCCGCGCACCTCACCGGGGTCGAGTCACCGGTGCCGCGCAGGTTGACGAGCAGCACGTTCGTGGTGCGCCGCAGGGATCCCAGCATGGCCGTATACGCACCCTGGGTGCCCACGGTGGCGTATCCGGGACCGCCTTCGACGGCCAGCACCGTCCGCATCTTCGGCCGCTGGCTGCCAATAGCCGGAAGCCAGCGGAAACCGACGTGAATATCCGGACTGGCAGGGGTGGAGTAGTCGAGCGGGACGGCCAGCTTGCCGCAGTAGGCCGGCGGGATACGCCCGCACCGGCGCAGCGTCAGCCCGCCTACGCGCACCGCGGGCGGCGCGGCGGCCACGGGCTGGGGCGCCGCGATCGCGCCCGTCCCGCCCGGAGCGGCCCTGACCGGAGTCGCCAGCGCGGCCGGGACAAGCCCGGTGGCAACCAGCCCGGCACAGCCGCCGGCCATGGCCATCAGGCGGCCGGGCCGCCGCCACGGCCTGGGCCGGCGACAGCCGGCTCGCTGCTTGCGCATGCGGCGATCTTAGCCAGCCCGCGGCGCGCGGGCAGTGAGCCTTGGCGGCCGACCTGTATCAGACCAGCTCGCGCTGGCCAGCAGCGCGGCAGCGATGGCCGGGGCCGGCCGGAATCGACAGCGTCCGCCGGGCCGAGCCGGACGCGTACCCACTACCCGGATGCCTGCGTCATCGACGACTGGCGGTAGCGGGCGCGGCCGCCAGTCCTGGCGAAGCCGAGCCGGCGGTACAGGGCCGCCGCGTGCGGGTTGTTCACGTTGACGTTCAGCCTGATCGTCGTCTCGCCGGCGGCCCGCATGCGCCGCACGACCTCGGCCATCAGGGCGGCGCCGATGTCGCGGCCGCGCGCGCCGGGCACCACTCCCAGCTGCGCGACCCAGCCGCCGGCCGCACCGGCGACGAAGGCAGCATCGGTGCCGCCCAGCGAAGCCAGCAGCGTCCATTCGGGCCGGAAATCCTCGTCGTCGCTGATCCAGCTGATCCAGCGCTCACGCGTCCAGCCGGGGAACCCCGGTCGCTCACCGAACGCGGCCTCGTACACCGCGTGGAACCGGCCGGGGGCCGCGCTTCCCCAGGTGTCGAGGGTGAGGCCGGCCGGGGGCGGGCGGCCGGGACCCGGGCCGACGGGTCCAGCTCCAGCACGTCCTCGGCGAACGCCTGGGACAGGCCCTGGTTCACGTACAGGGCGTGGGCGCCGTCGCTGAGCATCTCGGTGTCGGCGCCGACCGGGGCGCCGCCGGCCTGGTCGCGGGCCCAGCCGAATGCGCGGCCGCCGAGGCCGCGCCGCCGCCAGGCCGGGTGGACCAGCCCGGTCGTGACGTAGGACGTGGTGGCGGTGTGCCCGTCGGCGCTCGGCGCGTCCGGGCGCACCGCACACGCGGACACGAGCCGGCCATCGTCCCAGCCGGAGTTCGTCGCGGCGCCGGAGAAGTACCAGCCGTCGAGAAAGCCAGGACTGGCGGCATACGGCTGGCCGCCGTCGGCGGCCAGGCAGGCCCGCGCCAGCCCGGCCACGGCGGGGCGGTCGGGCTCACGAAGCGATCGCCACGTCGTCATGTCCGCGCGGAGATCTCAGAGCGAGGTCAGGAATTCGACCAGGCCGGGGAAGTAGTGCCGGGGGTCATCGAACTGGGCCAGGTGACTGCCGTCCGGGCAGTGCAGGTACCGGCCTTGGGGCAGCTGCCCGGCCATCCAGCGCATATGACCGGGGTCCATCGTGTCGTGCGTCGCGCCGATGACCAGGGCCGGCACGTCGATGCCGGCCAGGTCGGCCGAGCGGTCCCAGTCCTCCAGCGAGCCGCTCAGGCCAAGCTCGCTCGGGCCTTGCATCGGCACGTAGATGGCCGGGTTGATGTGGGCGATCGCGCGCTGCACCGGGTCCGGCCAGTCGGCCAGCGGCAGCCGGCAGACATGCAGCACGTAGTGGTGTTCCAGCAAAAGCTGCTCATAGCGCGGGTCGCTGGTCTGGCCCTGGGCTTCGAACCGCTTGATCTCCGCGAGCACGGCCTGGTCCATGGCCGGCATCAGGACGTCGCCCGCGTACTCGTTGTACTGGCGCGCGCTGGACATCATGTTGGAGATCACCAGGCCCTTGAGGTGCTGCTGGTGACGGACGGCGTACTCCATCGCGAGCAGGCCGCCCCAGGACTGGCCGAGCAGCACGAAGTTGCTGCGGTCCAGGCCGAGCGCCTGGCGGACCTGCTCGACCTCGTCGACGAAGCGGTCCAGCGTCCACAGCGACGGGTCGTCGGGCTGATCGCTGCGGAACGAGCCGAGCTGGTCGTAGTAGTAGTACTCGATGCCCGCGCGCGGGAACCAGGTGTCGAAGCACTCGTAGGCCTCGTCGGTGGACCCCGGGCCGCCGTGCAGCAACAGCACCTTCAGGTCCGGGTTGGTGCCGACGCGCTTGGTCCAGACCTGGAACTGGCCGCCGGGCGTGCTGACCGGGATCCGCCGCGCGCCGCCGGACCGGACATCGCGCGGATCCCAGGACGACGTGTCGAAGTATGAGGCAGGCGGGCTATCCATACCGACAAGCTAGCCTGCCGCCATGGCCGGCCGACTACCAGGCCGCGGTTTCGGCGGAGTGGAACCAGGGGATCGGCGTGAACGCCCGGCCGGTCGTCCGGGCCCGCCTGCGCATCACCTGCAGCGACATTCGCGCTCGTTCCGCGCGCTGACGCTGCGATTCCCACGGCCGGCCAGAGGCATAGTGCGGCCGCCGTCACGATCGCGGTCAGGTGACCGACGGCAGCGACGTGAAGGCTGGTCAGGCCGGCGAAGATGTGGCTGACGAACACCAGGACAGCGAAGACAGTCAGGGCCGTGACCCGGGTCAGCCAGGTCCCGAACATGACCGCGACGACGATCGCGGAGACGACCACGTAGGACGGGCCGACATCCGGGATGTCTGACCGGGCCGGCGGGAGGCGGCCGTGGTCCACCCGGTAGGCGACGATCCCCTCGCTGACCCCGGTGCCAATCAGATGGCCAGCGGCGCAGATCAGCGCCAGTCTCGCGGTGCCGGCCGCGCGGTTGGCGCCGAACATCGTCAGTGCGATGGGCACCAGCCAGGTGAACGGCGACCCCGAGGGCAGGAAAGCGGACAGCACCAGCGCGGGGACCGGGTGGTGCTGCAGGTTGGCCACGTTCGTGCTGGCCCACAGTCGCAGCGCGGCCGACTCGCGGGCTGGCAGCACGGCGGTGACCACCCCGCCGATGGCGAACAGCACCGCGAACACCGTGGCGGCGGCGTATTCGGAGCCACGTCGGCGCACTGCTCAGCTGCCAGGCTGCACCTTGCGTGCGGAGGCGTCGAAGATCTGGCCGATCGAGGCGTCGAGGCGCGCGTGGAATTGCTCGCCGGTTTGCTGGTCGGACAGTCCCTCAAGCAGGGCCCGGGAGAAACTCGCGATCATGGCCTGGTCCCTGGCCAGCAACGAGCACGCCTGGTTGCGGCTGTAGCCGCCGGACAGCGCGAGCACCCGCAGGACCCGCGGGTCGGCAGCGAGGCCGGCGTAGCGGCCCGGCTGGGTCGGGATGGTCAGTTTGAGTATGATCGGCCGGTCGTCGGGCAGCGCCGCGATGTGTGCCTGCAACTCGTCCTGAAGCAGGGCCTCCGCTTCGTCTTTGCGCGGGCTGTCAATGCTGACCTCGGGCTCCAGGATCGGGACCAGCCCGGCGGCCGAGATCCGGGCGCCGTACTCGAACTGCTGGGCGGCGACCGCGGCCACCCCGTCCTTGTCGGCATCGTGGATAACCGACCGCATCTTCGTCCCGAAGATCCGGTGCCGGCCCGCCCGGTCCAGCAACTCGTCGAGTGCGTCGATCGGCTTCATCAGCTGCACGGCGTTCTGCTCGGCGTCCAGACCCTTGTCGACCTTCAGGAACGGCACGACCTGCTTGTCGGCCCACAGGTACCGGGCCGTCGGCTCGCCGTTCACGTCCCGGTCCATGGTCTGCTCGAACAAGATCGCCCCGAGGATGCGGGAGCCGTCGAACGCCGGATCGGTGATCACCCGGGTCCGCATCGCGTGCACGAGGTCGAACATCTCCTCCTGCGAGCCGTACCGGCTCTCGTCTATGCCGTACTCGGCCAGCGCCTTCGGGGTGCTGCCGCCGCTTTGGTCCAGCGCCGCGAAGAACCCGCGCCCCGACCAGACCTTCTCCAGTTGCTCGCCATCCATGGCTGCCATCTTTGCAGCCCCCGAATGGAGCGGCCAGCGCAGCACCGGCCGGGCCCCGGCGAACTGCCGCGACGCGGCAGTGATCGCCGCCGGATACGGTGAGGTGATCTCGGCCAGTTTCATGTGAGGTAGTCGTTCCCGGAACGAGTGAGGACGAGTGCCGTGCTGGTGGCCTGGCATGCGGCGTCCTCGCAGCGCTCAGGTAACGGCCCAGCCCCACGTGCCCAGGAGCAGCCCGTTGTTTTGCCCGGTTGCGTTGATGTCGTAGACCTTCATCGCCGACCACGGGAACCGAGCGGTCACTTCGGCCAGCGAGTCAGGCTCGACGGTCTCGTAAACCTGGACCGCGAACAGCAGCTTGCGACCACTGAGGATGCCAGTGGTGACGTCGATGACCTCGGCCACCGGCGGCTGCGTGCGGCGAAGATCGAGCCCCGCCCCCTCGCTGAGCGCATGCCCCCAGGGGGGAGCAACGAATACGATCAGCAGGTCCTCGTCCGGTTCCCCCAGCGACTGCAGCCCGCGCTGATAGCTGTCGTGCAGGAGGTCGATGCCCAGGCCTGCGATGGAGAGGTTCGTGCGGGCCAGTTCGAACACCGCGTCGTCAAGCTCGAAGCCGATGCCCCGGCGCGCCCCGGTATGCCGCTTGATCCAATACAGCGTGTTGCCTGACCCGGCGAACAGATCAACAACCACCGGGGAGGCAGCAGGCGCGGCTCGGGCAACCGCCGCGACGTCGTGCCCGATCAGGCCGGCCAGCCGGTCCCGCGTGCACTCAACCACGGTGCGGCCCAGTATCCGCACACCGCGCGCATGGCATCACCTGGCTCACGCTGCGCCAGCGCGGCAAGAACGAGCTGGACCGGCTGGCAGCCCTGCCCGCCAGCGAGTGGACGACCGTCACCGTCGCCCGCACCGGCCGGTACCGGCGGCCCCGCCTGC
>JBPCKO010000071.1:0-4102 GCA_051004215.1 Streptosporangiaceae bacterium
GAACGGCGCCGGGCGTCCCGGCCACGGCGACACCGCCCGGGCGGGCGGGCGGCCGCACACCGGGCCGTCCGGCGGCCTGCCCGGCAACGCCGCCCGGATCGCCCAGACCAGGCTGAACCCGAAGTACACCTTCGAGACCTTCGTGATCGGGTCGAGCAACCGGTTCGCCCACGCCGCCGCCGTCGCGGTCGCCGAGGCGCCGGCCAAGGCCTACAACCCGCTGTTCATCTACGGCGACTCGGGGCTGGGCAAGACCCACCTGCTGCACGCGATCGGGCACTACGCGCAGAGCCTGTACCAGGGCGTCCGGGTCAGGTACGTCAGCTCGGAAGAGTTCACCAACGACTTCATCAACATGATCAGGGACGGCAAGCAGGACGGCTTCCGGCGGCGCTACCGCGACGTGGACATCCTGCTGGTGGACGACATCCAGTTCCTGGAGAACAAGGAAGGCACCCAGGAGGAGTTCTTCCACACCTTCAACACCCTGCACAACGCGACCAAGCAGATCGTCATCTCCAGCGACCGCGCGCCCAAGCGCCTGGTCACGCTGGAAGAACGGCTGCGCAACCGGTTCGAGTGGGGGCTGCTGACCGACATCCAGCCGCCCGAGCTCGAGACCAGGATCGCGATCTTGCGCAAGAAGGCGGTACAGGACCGGCTGAACGCCCCGCCCGAGGCGCTGGAGTACATCGCGAGCCGCATCTCCACGAACATCAGGGAGCTGGAAGGCGCACTGATCAGGGTCAGCGCGTTCGCCAGCCTGAACCGCCAGCAGGTCGACCTGCAGCTGGCCGAGTTCGTCCTCAAGGACCTCATCCCCGAGGCCCAGGGCCCGGAGATCACCGCCGCGACGATCATGGGCCAGACCGCGTCGTACTTCGGGCTGTCGATCGAGGACCTGTGCGGGACGTCCCGCTCGCGGGTGCTGGTCACCGCGCGCCAGATCGCCATGTACTTGTGCCGCGAGCTGACCGACCTGTCGCTGCCCAAGATCGGGCAGCACTTCGGCGGCCGCGACCACACCACGGTCATGCACGCCGACCGCAAGATCCGCTCGCTGATGGCCGAGCGCCGGTCCATCTACAACCAGGTGACCGAGCTGACCAACCGGATCAAGCAGCAGGCCCTGCCCAGCTGATTCTGCCCAGCCGATTCTGCCTGGCTGACCGGGCCGGCTGACCCGGCCCAGTCGCCCCGGGGCGGACAGCACGGCCGGCACCGGGTCACAGAGAGCGACTCCACGCACCGTCGCCGCTCTTCACTGAAGGAGGCCAGTTATCACTATCCGTACACACAGGCTGTGGATAACCGTGTGGACGATCCTGCGGATAGAGAGCCTCGGCGGTGACTAACCGGGGACAACCGCGGCCGGACCGCCGGCCGGGATCGGACCGTGCACAGAAACGGCCTGCCCGGTCCGCTCTTTTCCACCCCGGCTGTGCACGAGAAACGGCCTTGACCTGGCCATACGCGACTGTCCCCAGTATCCACCCCGCCTACTATGACGACGAGCTATCTATTCATCGCGATCCAAGAGCCAAGTAGCGTCCGGCCCTCAAGCGACCAGGCCCGGATCAGCCAGCAGCCCAGTCCGCCAAGCCCCGCTCGGCCAACGCCCAGGCAGGCTAGGCTTTCGGCGAGCACAACCCGTCCCCGCTTGCCAGCGGTGCTAGCCAGACCACCCCTAGCGCGCCTGCTCCGCCAGCACGTGAGAACGAAAGGCGGCTTGCCGTGCAAATCCTGGTCGAACGCGACGTTTTCGCCGATGCGGTGGCGTGGACGGCGCGCGCGCTGCCCGCCCGGCCGACGGTGCCGGTACTGGCCGGCATGCGGCTGAACGCCACGTCGGACGAACTCACGCTGTCCAGCTTTGACTATGACGTGTCCGCGCTGGCCAAGCTGCCGGTCGATGCGCAGTCGCCCGGCAGCGCGCTCGTGTCCGGGAAGCTCCTGGCCGAGATCAGCCGCAGCTTGCCCGGCCGTCCGGTGCAGATCAGCTCCGACGGCGGCCGCGCGGTACTGACCTGCGGCAGCGCCACCTTCAACCTGCTGACCATGCCCGAGGACGAGTACCCGGCCCTGCCCGAGATGCCGCCCGCGGCCGGCACGGTCGGCAGCGACGCCTTCGCGACCGCGGTGAGCCAGACCGCGGTCGCCGCGGGCCGTGACGACACCCTCCCGTCCCTGACCGGCGTGCGGATCGAGATCGAGGGCGAGACGCTGACCCTGATCGCAACCGACCGGTACCGGCTCGCCGTCCGCGAGCTGCGCTGGACCCCGGCCCGGCCTGACCTGTCGGCGGCCGTGCTCGTGCCGGCCAGGGCGCTGACCGACACGGCCCGCTCCCTGACCTCGGCCGCCGAGGTGTCGATCGCCCTCGCGCTGCCCGGCGAGGACGCCAGCCCGGGCCAGCACAGCGGCGGCGACGGGATGATCGGGTTCGAGGCCGGCGGCCGCCGGACCACCACGCGGCTGCTCAGCGGCGAGTTCCCCCGCTACCGGGCGCTGCTGCCGTCCGTGGTCAACGCCACCGCCGAGGTCTCGACCAGCCTGCTGGCCGAGGCCGTCCGCCGGGTCGCGCTGGTCGCCGAGCGCAACACCGCCGTGCGGCTCAGCTTCGCCCAGGGCCAGGTCACGCTCGAGGCCGGGACCTCGGACGAGGCGCAGGCCGACGAGGTAATCGAGGCGACGCTCGAAGGGGACGACCTGACCATCGCGTTCAACCCGACCTACCTGCTCGACGGCCTCACCGCGATGGACAGCGATACCACCAGGATCGCGTTCACCGAGTCGGGCAAGCCCGCCCTGCTGACCGGCAAGCCAGGCCCGGACGGCACTCCCGACTACCGCTACCTGCTGATGCCGTTCCGCCTCAACAGCTAGCGCGGCTAGTCTGCCTGGCGTGCACGTCGCCCGGCTCGCCCTGATCGACTTCCGCTGCTATGAGTCCGCGGACGTCACGTTCGAGCCCGGCGTCACCACCTTCACGGGGCCGAATGGAGCGGGCAAGACGAACCTGATCGAGGCGGTCTACTACGTCGCGACGTTCGGCAGCCACCGGGTCGCCACCGATACCGCGATGATCAGGTCGGGGTCGGAACGCGCGATCCTGCGGTCCTCGGTCCGGTCGGCCGCGCGGGACGCGCTGGTCGAGATCGAGCTCAATGCGGGGCGGGCCAACCGGGTCCGGCTGAACCGCGCCCCGCTCCCCCGGCCGCGCGAGGCGCTCGGAACCCTGCGCTGCGTGCTGTTCGCGCCCGAGGACCTGGCCATCGTCAAGGGCGACCCAGCCGAGCGCCGCCATTACCTGGACGACCTGCTGGTCGCGAGCCGGCCCAGATTCGCGGGCGTCCGCTCGGACTACGAGCGGGTGGTCCGCCAGCGCAGCGCGCTGCTGAAGTCGGCCCGGGCAAGCGGCCGCGGCGTGCCCGCGGGCCTGGAGGTCTGGGACGACCAGCTGGTCACGCACGGCGCCGAGCTGACCGTAGCCCGGCTGCGGCTCACCGCCACCCTCCGGCCGCTGATCGCCGAGCGGTACGCCGACGTCGCGGGCGGCGGCCGCGATGCCGCGGTCAGGTACCGGATGGGCTCGGAGCGGTCCGGCGGGTTCGACCCCGAACCCGATCCCGGCAAGATCGCCCAGGCCCTGCGGGAGTCGCTGGACCGGCTGCGCCGGGCCGAGCTGGAGCGCGGCGTCTGCCTGACCGGCCCGCACCGGGACGAGCTCGAGCTGATGATCGGCGACCTGCCCGCGCGCGGCTACGCCAGTCACGGCGAGTCCTGGTCGCTGGCCCTCGCCCTCCGGCTGGCCGGGTTCTGGCTGCTGCGGGCCGACGGCGAGGACCCGGTGCTGATGCTGGACGACGTATTCGCCGAGCTGGACGCGGGCCGCCGGGACCGGCTCGCGGAGCTGGCCGCGGAGGCCGAGCAGGTCCTGGTGACGGCGGCGGTGGCCGCCGACGTGCCGTCGCGGCTGGCCGGGGCGGCCTACTCGGTCGCCAGCGGGGTGGTCAGCCGTGGCCAGTGAATCCAGGCCCGGCCTGCCCGAGGACGACGGCCGTGCGGCCCTGGCGGCGCAGGCCCTGGCCCGGGCCAGGGC